>CAJFFP010000038.1 GCA_904373325.1 Candidatus Gallimonas merdigallinarum | reverse complement strand
GCTAGTAGTCAAGGGCTATGCCCGCCCCGCCTTTGGCGGCACGAGCCGCAGGCGAAGTATAATGAAGAACCACCAGCTAAGCTGGTGGGTTCCTTTTTTAAAGTTCCTTACAGCAGCGGATGGCAAGTTCAACGACGCGCACGCGCAGCGCCTCATCGTCGAAAAATCCGCGGTGATCGTACTGTTCGCCCGACATATCGTCGCCGCAATAGAGCAGATAGCCGAGTTTTGCGCCGCGGAAACGCGCCGCCGCCATGAGCGCGGCTGCCTCCATCTCCACGACGATACACCCTTCCGAGCGGCGGAGCGCAACTTTTTCCGCCGTCTCGCGGTACAGTCCGTCCGTCGTCCACGTCTTGCCCACCGTATAGGCAACGCCCGCCCCTTCGAGAGAGCGCGCAATGGCTTGCAGCATATCCGCGTCCGCCTCGACCTCGCGGGAGGGCGGCAGATAGTGAAAGCTCGCCCCCTCGTCGCGCACCGCCCTGTCGGGCAGGACGATCGCCCCGAGCGGAGCCTCCGAGAGCGAACCTGCCGCGCCGCACACCACAAATTTCCGCGCGCCCTGATGAATCAGCTCGTCGAGCTGCGCCGCCGCGCCCGCCGAACCGAGAAATCCGCACACCAGACCCATTTTTTCGCCGTCGGCGTCGATGATATAGAGCGGCAGTTTCGCAGTGCAGGTGTCCATGCTGTCCACTTTGACCCCGCCGAGCCGTTTCGCCACGATCTCCACCTCGTCGTACGAAAATGCAACGACGCATTTCTCGGGAACGACTTGGGGAATATCGAAATCGGCGGGAGAAAAGACGGCTTCCTGCGCGGCGTCATACTCCAACAGCGGATACGTTTTCTTCTTCATCGCGGTCACCTATCCTTTTTGATTGGGGAAAAAGTACATGGGGCTGGCTTTTTCTTCCGTCACAAATCCGTGCGCCGCGTAAAATTTTGCGGCGGGATGCTCGCCGATGAGCGCAATTTTCAGATAGCCGGCATATCCGTCTTTGAGCCGTTCCACCAGCTCCCCGCCGATCCCGTGGCTCTGAAATTCGGGATGCACAAGCAGATAATGCACATATGCGGTCATTTCGCCGTCGTCCATCGCGGCGATCAGTCCGACGAGCGTTTCGTCCTCCCACGCCGCAATCACGGTATCGTATCCGCGGATCGCCCTTTGCAGACGGTCCGGCGCTCTCCCCGACTCCCAGCCGACGGAGAGGAAGAGCGTCTCCAACTGCGATTTGTCGATTTCTTTGTCTTCGGAATAGCGTATCATATCTGACTGCCTTTTTTCTTCTATTGTACTATATGAGAGGATAAAAAGCAAGAGCAAATAAAAAGAAACGAGCGACTGCCCCCTTCCTGCCCGCAGGCGGCGTTCCCCTTGCGCCGCCGAGACAGAGAGGGAAACGGAGGAGCGCTATTCCACAACCCTCCCGTCCCTTGCGGGACACCCTCCCTTACTCAGGGCGGGCAAAAAAAGAAACGGACCTCGTTTCTGAGATCCGTCTCCGTGTTTTGAAAGGTGGCAACTACCTATCCTCCCGGGTCGTTAGACCAAGTACTTTGGGCGGTGAGGGCGTACGTCATGCAGACAGCCCCTGCGGGGCTTCTGCGTACGCCCGAACTGAGAAATTGCCATATCAGGGGCAATTTCGTGCCCGCAGGCGGCGTTTCCCTTGCGCCGCCGAGACAGAGAGCGCAGCTCTCTTATGCCCAAAGGAAAAGAAAAGTGAGGACTTCGTTACGAAATCCTCACCGTGTTTTGAAAGGTGGCAACTACCTATCCTCCCGGGTCGTTAGACCAAGTACTTTGGGCGTAAGAGACGTTAGACCAAGTACTTTGGGCGTAAGAGAGCTTAACTTCTGTGTTCGGAATGGGAACAGGTGGATCCTCTCTGCTATCGTCACCACCATGGTATATTAAACCCTTACGGGTGTAATATCATGGCATAACCGCTAAACGTTTCCCCCCTTTAACGGTTATATCTCATTTTGCTTCGCTTTTCCGCGACCGCATCAGCCTCAGGCTGACAACTGTACAGCAAGTTCGTACGCTCTTCAAAGAGAAGCAAGCTCGTAAAAATCATAGTTTTGTTTCAGAAGCGACTCTTCTCAACTTCCGTTGAGATCAAGCCCTCGACCTATTAGTATCGGTCAGCTGCACACGTT
>CAJFFP010000037.1 GCA_904373325.1 Candidatus Gallimonas merdigallinarum | reverse complement strand
GATGACGCAGTAATACCGAGGTATTGCAAGGAAGATGAGCAAAAAGATGCCGAAAAGATTCCGCCAAAGGCGTGCTTCGTATTGTTCCCTTACAGTATAGCACAAACGCGGCAAAAAAACAAGGGGGCGGCGCAAACAACGCCGCACCCTTCGAAAGGACGCTTTTCTTACTCGATGGCTTTGAGCGAGTTGTTCATGTCGATCTTTGTGATTTTCCGCCGCAGCATCAGCGTCACGAGAACGGTGAAAATGACGGACAGAATAGGAGCGAGCACCCACACGAACCAGTTGATCCCCGGGATGGAGCCGAAGCCCATCACGTTGAAGATGAACAGGCACAGAAGGCAGCCGAGCGGCAGTCCGAAGAGAATGCCGATAAGGCTGGTGATATAGATCTCGCGGTAGATATAGCCCGCCACCTCGTTGTCGTAATATCCGAGCACCATGAGCGTTGCAAGCTCGCGCTCCCGCTCGCTGATGTTGATATTCGTCAGCGTATAGATGACGACGAAGTTTAAAAGCGCCGCAAAGACGAGCACGATGATGGCGACGGCGATCATCGCCGCGCCGCCGATATCCTGGAAGAGACAGCAGTCGAGCACCGCAAGTCCCGCCAGCACGAGCGCGGTGGAGAACGCGACGGAGACGACCGTCATCAAAAAGCGCACGAAGAAACGCAGCACGTTGCGCATCGTCGATTTATATTTGAAGGAGAGCCTGTTCCAGATGAACGGAATGCGCTCCAGGAATACCGTCTTGCCCGCTTTGGGCGTCTTGGGACGGAGGAGCGTCGCGGGGTGTTCGCGGGTCAGTTTGAATCCCGCGACCGCCGTTGCGATCAGCGTAGAAATGAGAATAACTGCAAACGTGATGAGGTAGAACGTCATCGTCACGTTGGAGGAGTAGGGCGGAAGCGCGTAGTTCCATTCAAAGTTGACGTAAATGATGCGCGCGAGCCCCAGCCCCGCAAAGTATGCGCCCACGCCGCCGATGAGCGTTCCGACGAGCGCGAACAGAAGATATTTTACGATGATCGACGCAGGCGAATAGCCGAGCGTCATCAGACAGGCGATCTGCCCGCGCTCCTCGTCCAGAAGTCGGGTCATGGTGGAGAGCACGACGAGGATGGTCACCAGCAGGAATACGACCATGAGCACATAGCCGATCCCCTCGATTTTTCCGCCGTATTCCCTGAACGATTCATAGGAATAGTTCTCGTGCATCGTCAGGACCTGCGGCGATACGGAAAGCCCGAGCGATGCGACCGCGGCTTCCGCGTCGTCGAGCGCGCCGTCGTACCTGAACCCGAACAGACTGCCCGCATCGGGAAGAGTCAGACAGACCTGATTGCGCATTTCTGCGGCGGTAACGGCAAAATCCGTTTCGCCCGCGCCGCCGATCTGCTCGTTGAGCATGGAATTATAGTTTTGAAGGGCGGGATCGACAAAGGAAGCGGTCGTATTCGTTGCGGCTTTTGTGTTGATGAGGTCGCCGAACACGTAGAAGATCGTCGTCAGGTCGAGCATGTCGTCCTCGTCGTCGGAGGCGGGGTCGTCGGTATAACTCGGGTCGTCTCGCACCGCCATGTGCAGCGGATTGCGCACCGTTCCGCCGAGAACGTAGTTCTGCGTCACGGAAATATCCGTTTCCAGCGCGATTTCCTGTTTGCCGAAGAGAGGAATATCTCTTTCGAGTACGCTTGAATCGTGCATGGTGAAAGACATCGAAAAACTCTGTCCTTCTTCGTAACCCGCAAGCTGTTCGGTGGCGCGTTCCGCATATACCGTAATGGCGTCGTCGCCCGCGGCGGAGGTGTCGTAATGCGTGACGTCCTCAAAGAGGTTCTGCGTCACCTTGGAAGGGTCGGCGGCATCGTCGAAGAGATACACGCGCACAATGCCGTCGGGTACGTTCGTAAAGGTGAGCTCGGTGTCGTTTACGGTCGCTTTGCCGTCCTTCACTTCAAATTCGAGCATGCCGCCCGTCTGCACGTTTTCCGCGCCGAACTGCGTTTCAAGCGCGGCAACATCGTCGTCGGTGAACGATCCTTCGTCGTTTAAAAGGATCATGTCGCTCACGTTCCGCGCTTCGTGGTGTTCGGCGATCGAATCGTTGATTTTATCCGTCGCCATGCCGATGCCCGCCGTAAATCCGACGCTCACGAGCACCATGAGCAGAATGGAGATGAGCCTTGTAAAATGGCGTTTAAACATACGCCCGAACGTCTTTAAATAAGTCCTCACCACTCGATCTCCTCGATGGGGGTGGGATGTTTATTCACCTCGATCCATTCAATGCGCCCGCTCTTGATGTGAATGACCTTATCCGCCATATCTTTGAGCGCAGCGTTATGCGTGACGATGATGACGGGTTTTTTCTGCTGTTTGGAAACGTCGTGCAGAAGTTTTAAAATGATTTTGCCCGTCACGTAGTCGAGCGCGCCCGTCGGCTCGTCGCATAGAAGAAGTTTGGGATTTTTCGCGAGGGCGCGCGCAATGGAAACGCGCTGCTGTTCTCCGCCCGAAAGCTGAGAGGGGAAGTTCCCGAGCCGCTCTCCAAGCCCGACCTGCGTCAGGATCGTTCTGGGGTCGAGCGCGTCCTTGCAGATCTCCACCGCGATCTCCACGTTTTCAAGCGCGGTGAGATTGGGCATGAGGTTGTAGAATTGGAACACGAATCCCACGTCCGTACGGCGGTATGTCGTAAGCCCCTTCTTGTTGAGCGCGGTCACGTCCTTGCCGTCGAGCACGATCTTGCCCGAAGTCGCGCTGTCCATGCCGCCCAAAAGGTTCAAAAGGGTGGTTTTTCCCGCGCCGCTCGATCCGAGCACGACGGCAAATTCCCCGTCTTCAAGCGTAAAATTAACGTCTTTGAGCGCGTCTACGCAGACGTCGCCCGAGCGATATTGTTTGCTTACGTTTTCAAGGGTCAGATAGCTCACGAGATCACCGCCGGATTTTTTTAAGTTATTTCCTATCATGTAAATTTATACTGTAAGGGAGTAATACGAACCCGATCAAAAGCGGAAACTGTGCGCTCATACATTGTTGAAGCCCTTGCCCGTGCCACACGGCACGCGCTGCGGGCTTTTCTCGGCGGCGCCAAGGGAAAGCGCCGCCTCTGGCACGGTTTTTGCGCTGAAAAAGCAAAAACATTAGTTCGGGACGCGCGCACGGCACACCGTGCCGATGCGCATAAAGCGTCCCTCACCGCGTCTGACCGCTCATCTTGCCGTTTTTGATTGCTTCGCACCTTTGGCGTTCACCTTATTTCCTTCTTAAAATTCTTTTTGAAAGAATTTTGAGAAAAAGGAGCGGCAAACGCATAAGGTGCGGTGTTCGGCTTTGCCGAATCACCCGCAAAATTCGTTTCGCCGTGACGCGATGACGCCGCAATACAAGCGTATTGCAAGGAGGATGAGCAAAAAGATGCCGAAAAGATTCCGCCAAAGGCGTGGTTCGTATTGTTCCCTTACAGTATACCACATAATACCCGCAATTCAAGCAAAAATGCGCGCAGTTTTGGGAAAAAATCCGCCTTTTTTCATGAAAATATCTTCACAAAAGAAGTATGATAACCGAAAAAAATGATTTTGATTTTATTTGTCATGCAAAGTTGTTACAAATACAGCGCGCGCCGCGGCAGAATGCCGCGGCGCGCGTGTTTGTCCGGGTGAATGATACGATTAAGTGCAACAGTCGGGAATGCGTATTGCTTCAATAAGAATAGGTGTAGACGATTACGGCGGAGTTGCCGCTCGGGAGATAAAATTCAACGCGGCAGGAAACGGGGCGGTCGAAGGCAAATTCGATTTTTACGCTGACGTCGGAATACTCCGCCGCGTCCTGCGTGCGGAAGAATGCGGCGGGGTCGGCGACGGAAAGCAGAACGGAGCCGTCTGCGCTCTCCGTGCAGTCCGCCGCGGTCTCGTCGAAGGGAAGAATTGCCACCGCTTCGTAAGCGGATTCCGTGATCGCCGTGGTGAACGAAGTCGTCTCGTAGGGCGATTCCGCGGCGATGTCCTCCGCGAGCGTCGTCCGCGTAAGGGTGAGTTCCGCGCCGCTGTCGCCGCGCGTATAGACGGCGATCTCCTCGGCGAGCGTGAACTCCCCGTTGAAGAGCGTCGCGCTGTATGTCATGCGGGAGGACTGTACGGAACGGTTGAGCTTTTCGCGCAGGGAAGGCTCCGCGGCAGTCTCCTGCGCGCAGGCAGAAAACAGCGCGGCGCAGAACAGCAGAACGGAGAGGAACAGGAAGGGGATTCTTTTCATGCGTTTCATTGCGGGAACTCCGAAGAGGGCGGAAACGGCGTTCATCGCGGCGAGCGCGGCTGCGCTCTGTTCCGCCGCGAACGTCCGCTCGAACTCCTCCCGCGCGGAGAGCGCGTACTCTTTCCATGCGGCGGCGCACTGCGCGCGCACGGCGGCAAATGCCTCGCTGCCGTTTGCCGCCTCCTCGTCCGCAAGGGAGAGAATGACACTCCGCATTTCAAGGAGAAGAGAGAGCTGTTCCTCAGTTTCCGCCTGTTCGTACTCTTCGAGCAGCGATTGCAGCCGCGAGACGGCTTCGGCAATATCTCCGACGAGACGGAAACTGACGGAGGCCTCTCCGCAGTAGTTCGGGTCGTCGATCAGAATTTGATAGATATATAAGCCCTCTTTTGTAAGGCTCTCAGAAGTTATCGTTTCGATATCCATCGAAATACCGTCGCAGGTCAGAAATTGACGGAAATGCGCCGAAAAGCCCGAAATTTGGGCAAAAATGGCAAAATCTTCGCCTGAAAGCAGCGTTTCTCCGTCTGAAATTCCAATTATTTCGATACTGCTCGAAATATCTGATTTCGCCACATTTACCGAAATTTCCGCTTTCGTTCCGTTTTCAAAGGCGTATTCGTCTGTGTGAGCGATTGTGACGCGGACAAGATACCGCCCCGCGCCGACAATGGCGGAGACGGGTTGCAGGCTCTCCGTGCAGTACGAAACGGTAAAGCAGTCGGCGGTTGCGCTGGGGAGAAGTCCCGCAAGG
>CAJFFP010000036.1 GCA_904373325.1 Candidatus Gallimonas merdigallinarum | reverse complement strand
AACCGCACCTCCCGCTCTGCGGGCGAACCTTAGGGGCTTACAATTATAGTTCGCCCGCATTCACACCTACCTGAAAGCCGCGTGAGCGGCAAATTGGGGCATACTGCGGAGGCGTAGCCTCCTTGTATCTGTAATTTATAGCAATTTTGCAAAATTTTCCGAGCAAAGGCTCGTCGCGGCGGAGCGCCATTTGCGACCGTTCGGCTTTACCGAACAGTACGCCTGAAACGCTCGCCGCTCCTCTTCGCAAAAAATCTTTCTGCAAAATCTTTTTTGCGAGCGCTGCGGTTCGGTTTTTGTGATTTGCGGGTACGCCTGCGACTGGCCGCGTGTTTTCTTTCTTGGCGCGATTGTAAGGGCAAAGCTGTTTTCAGCTCAGATTGGACGGATTTTCTTCCACGGAGACGAGCGCGTTTTTGGGTTTGACTGCGCTGACCGCGTCGTAGATCGCCTCCAACAGCGCGTCGGACGTGAGCCGCATGAGGACCTGATAGCGGAACTTCCCCTGAATGCGCTTGATGGGCGCGTGCATTCTGTTGAAAAAGAGGAAGTCGTCCGTGTGCGCGTCGTACAGCTTTTGGAGATTCGCGTACACCTCGCGCAGCGCCTCGATCGCGTCCGCGTCCTTTTCGGAAGAGACCATCACGCGGACGATCCGCGAAAAGGGCGGAAACATCGCCGCAGCTCTGAGTCCGATCTCGTGGCGGTAAAACCCCTCGTAATCGTATGCGGCGGCAAACCGCAGAATGTAGTTATCGGGGTCGTACGTCTGCAAGACGACGTCCCCCTTCTCCGCGCCGCGCCCGCTCCTGCCCGCCACCTGCGTGACGAGCTGAAAGGTGCGCTCGCCGCTGCGGTAATCGGGAAAGTGCAGGCTCATATCCGCGTCGAGAATGCCCACGAGCGTCACGAGCGGGAAGTCATGCCCCTTGGCGACCATCTGCGTGCCGACGAGGATATCCGCCTCGCGGTCGGCAAACTGTTTCAGAATGCGGTAATGCCCTTCCTTGCCGCTCGTCGTATCGTTATCCATGCGCAGGATACGCGCCGCGGGATAGAGTTTTTTCAGCTCCCCGACCACGCGCTGCGTTCCCGTACCCGCATAATAGACGTGCGTGCCGCCGCATTCGGGGCAGGCTGTGAGCATATGATACCGCGTGCCGCAGTAGTGGCATTTGAGGCAGTTTTCTTCGCTGTGATAGGTGAGCGCGACGTCGCAGTGCTCGCATTTGGCGACGTATCCGCAGTCGCGGCACAAAACCGTCTGCGCAAAGCCGCGCCGATTGAGAAAGAGGATCGCCTGCTGTCCCTCGCGCAGGCACGCTTCCAGCCGCTCGCGGAGCGCGGACGAGAAGGGCGACGCGTTCCCGCGCTTGACCTCGCGCCGCATATCCACGATGCGCACGTCGGGCATCGGGCGGGCGTTGATGCGGTCGGGCAGAGAGATCAGCTCGAACTCGCCCTCTTTGGCGCGGCGGTACGTCTCCACCGACGGCGTCGCGCTGCCGAGCACCAGCTTGCAGCCGTTGTATGTTGCGCGGAGATACGCCACGTCAAAGGTATTGTAGCGCGGCGCGCTCTCCGAGGAATAGCTTCCGTCATGCTCTTCGTCGATGACGATGACGCCCACGTTTTCGACGGGCGCGAACACCGCCGAACGCGCGCCGATGGCGATGCGCGCGCTCCCCTCGCGCAGGCGGTGCCATTCGTCGAAACGTTCGCCCGCCGAAAGCCCGCTGTGCAAAATCGCCGCAGCGCTCCCGAACCGCGCCCGAAGCTGAGAGAGCATCTGCGGCGTGAGGGAGATTTCGGGAACGAGGAAGATCGCGGTCTGCCCGCGCTCCAACGCCTGCGCGATGAGCGTGAGGTAGATCTCCGTTTTGCCGCTCCCCGTCACGCCGTGAAGGAGGGCGACCGTTTTCTCCGTTTCGCCGATACGCGCCACGGCGGCGCGCTGCGCGGGCGTGAGCGTGCGCGCCGTACGTTCCCCCTCCACGCCGCGGTAGGGATCGCGGAAGTTCCGCCGCCGTTCGAGCGCGATAACGCCCTTCTTTGCGAGCGCGTTCACCGCCTGCCCGAACATTTTGCGCAGAATCGCCGCGTCCGTTTCGCCGTTTTCCGCAAGATACGCAAAGCACGCCTCCTGCATGGGCGCGTTTTTTTCGGGGGGAAGCCCGCCTGCAAGGCGGGCGAAGGTGCGGTACGTCTCCCCCACCTTCCCCGTCCGCATTTCGGCGGGCAGAAAGAGGCGGAGCACCAGCGCCATCGGCACGCGGTAGCGCGCCGCGATTTTGTGCGCGAGCGCAAGGCACTCCGCATTCAGCGCGGGGAAATCCTCCTCCGCGCGGTAAATCTTTTTGAGCTTTTCCGCGGGGTAATCGCTGGTTTCTTTGACGCGCATGACAAAGCCCGTCGCCGCACTTCTCCCGAACGGGACGGCAACGCGCGTACCCGCCGCAACGGGAAAATCGCAGGCGTAGTCGAAGATCTTATCGACGTCGCTGTGCGCAATATCTACGATGACCTCGCAAATCATGTCTGTAAGCAAAAGAAGCCCCTCGTCGGGGCAATCTGATGGGCGGAAAGCGCGCTCAGTCGCGCGCGATGGTGACCTTTCCGTTCATGATCTCCTGACAGGCAAGAACGATCTCTTTCTGCTTGCCGGGAAGTTCCGTCACGCCCGTGGACTGCATCTGTTCGATGATCTGGCGCGTGCGCTTTGCAACGACCACGCACAGCTCGTAGCGGCTGGCGGGATTTTCATTGGTGCCGAGTTTGCGGATGAGTGCGTCCACCGAAGGCTCGTTGATCATATTATTTCTCCTTTTCTCTGCGGATAATTTCCTGAATTTTTATTTTGGTCTGCCGCGAATCGTCGTTGACGAGAACGTAATCGTAGAGGTGCGCCTGTTCGAGTTCGTAGCGCACGCGCTGCAATCTGTCCCGCTTCTGCTCATCCGATTCCGACCCGCGCCCCGAAAGGCGGTTTTCCAGCTCCTCCATCGAGGGCGGCGTCACCATGACGAGCACCGTTTTATCGGGCATCAGACGCTTTGCGTTGAGCGCGCCGACCACGTCGATCTCCAAAATGACGGAACGGTCTTTGAGCTGACGCTCCACGAAGGAGCGCGGCGTGCCGTAATAGTTGCCGAAATGCTCGTCGTATTCGAGGAAATCGTTCTCCTGAATGCGGGAGCGGAATTCGCGCTCACTGATGAAGAAGTATTCCCGTCCGTTTTCCTCTCCCTCGCGCGGCGCGCGCGTCGTGCAGGAGACGGACTTGACGAGGTTTTTATCCTCTTCCAGAAGGTAGTTGACGATCGTTCCTTTTCCCACGCCCGAAGGCCCCGAAAGAACGAGAAGGATATTTCTCATAGCTGTTCCTTATGTTTGAATAATCCGATTCAAAATGGTTGCAAAAGGCGTCACTTCGTCGGCACAAACTCCGCTTACGGCTGTTCCGGCAAAGCCAAAACAGCCTGTACGCTTTGTTGTGCCTCCTCTTTCTGAAATTTTGCAATGCAAAATTTCAGAAGTTTATCGATCGTTTTGCCTTTTGTTATAAATCACTCGCGCAAGGAGGCTACGCCTCCGCCCGTCTCAGCGACACCAAGGCAGCGTGTGTTCGGCGCAGCCGAACCGCCCGCAGAGTGCGCTCCGCCGCGACGACGTCAGCACGAAAAGAATTTCGTGAATTTATTCCAGATTCTGAATCTGTTCCCGCACTTTTTCGATCTCGTTTTTCATATCGAGCGCGAGCGAAGTAACGGTTTTATCGTTGGATTTGCTGCAAATCGTGTTGCATTCGCGGTTAAATTCCTGCACGAGAAAATCGAGCTTTCTGCCCACCTGATCGAGCGTGCAGATCTCGCGGAACGCCTTGGCGTGCGCGCGGAGACGGGTAAGCTCCTCGTCGATGTTGCACTTATCGGCAAACACCGCCGCCTCCGTTAAGATGCGCGTCTCGTCCGCCTTGCCCGCAAGGTACTCCTGAATGCGTTCGGTGAGCTTTTTGCGGTACTCTTCGGCGACGATCGGCGCGCGGACGGCGATCTTTTCCGTCAGCTCTTCAATGACGCTCATGCGCGAAAGAAGGTCTGCTTTCAGCCGCTCGCCCTCGTTGTAACGCATATCGGCGTGCGCGCGGAGCGCGGCTTCCAACGCTTCCGAAAGCGCATTTTCCAGCGTCTCGTCCGCGCCCGCGTTCTCGTCCGTGCGCACCACGTCGGGCAAACGAAGGTAGAAGGAGAGCGAGGCCTCGTCTTTCAAGTCGGGGAACGCCGCCCGCAGTTCCTCCGCCGCCGCGTAATAGCCGCGCGCGACGTTGAGATCGACGCTCATTGTCTTTTCCTTGACGCGCTTGTCGGTATAACTCACGTACACGTCGACGTGTCCGCGGGAGATATGCCTGCGCACCTGCGCGCGGATCCGCTCCTCCGAGCCGAGGAACACGCGCGGGCTTTTGATGGCAAGGTCCAGAAAACGGTTATTCACCGATTTGACTTCCGCCGTCAGTTCGACGCCGTCTGCCTTCGCGACGCCCTTGCCGTATCCCGTCATGCTGAACATATCTTTCTCCTTCACGAACGTTCACAAAACTTCCCGCGCAAAAACGCGGCAAAATCCCGCAAACCGATTCACGCTGCACGCATCCGGCAAACGCCGAAAATCCGTATATCACATTATACTGTAAGGGAGTAATACGAACCCGATCAAAAGCGTGCGGGCTTCGCCTTGTCTGACCGCTCATCTTGCCGCTTTTGATTGCTTCGCACCTTTGGCGTGAAGATTTTCGCGTCAGATTTTTGTGAAGATGACGCCGCTATACAAGCGTATTGCAAGGAAGATGAACAAAAAGATGCCAAAAAGATTCCGCCAAAGGCGTGGTTTATGTTACTCCCTTACAGTATACCACGCGCGGGCGTATATTTCAAGCACTTTCGCCGATTTTTTCGTGCAAAGCGCACAAATGCGCCGCGGAAAGTTCCGCGGCGCGCATAGCGTTATCCGTTCAGCATTGCGAGGAATTCCGCCTCGTTTATGATGCGTATCCCCTTCTCCTGCGCTTTTTTGAGCTTGCTGCCCGCGCTTTCCCCCGCAACGACGAGCGTCGTCTTTCCCGTGACGGAGCTTTGCGCGGTGCCGCCCTCCGCCTCGATGCGTTTCTGCGCCTCGGGGCGGGACATGGCGGAAAGGCTGCCCGTGAGCACGACGAACTCGCCCGCAAACTTTCCTTCCCGCACCCGTTCGCGGGCGACGGGCGAAACGCCCGCCTCTTTCAGCCGCGCAAGCTCGGCGGCGTTTTCCGCGTCCGCAAAATAGTTCACGACGGCGTTCGCCGTGACTTCGCCGATATTTTCCATGGAGACCAGCTCGTCGTAGGAGAGCTTTGCGACCGCCTCCACGCTCCCGTATGCGGCGAGATCGCGCGCGGCGACCCGCCCGATGCCGTCGATGCCGATCGCATACAAAAAGCGTTCGAGCGGCATATGTTTGCTCTCCCGAATGGCGGAAAGCAGATTGCCCGTCTTTTTCTCCTTAAACCCTTCCAGCCCCTCGAAGCTCTCCGCCGTGAGGGCGTACAGATCGGAAAACCGCTTCACGCCGCGCTTTTCAAAGAGCAAAGTGAGCGTCGCCTCGGACATACCCTCGACGTCCGCCGCGTTCTTGGAACAGTAATGTGTGAGTTTCTGCACGATGCGGGGCGGGCAGGCGGCGTTGGTACAGAAGAGGTTTGCCCCCACTTCCGCTACGGGCGCGCCGCACGCGGGGCAGACTGCGGGTTTCTGCACGGGCAGGCTGCCCTCGGTATGCGCCACCGCACCCAGAATTTCGGGAATGACTTCGTTGGAACGGCGCACGAGCACGCGCGAACCGACTTTCACGTCCTTGCGCGTCAGGTCGCCGAAGTTGTTGAGCGTGGCGCGGCGCACGGTCGCGCCCGCAAGCTCGACGGGCGTGATGATCGCAAGGGGGGTGAGTTTGCCCGTCCGCCCCACCTGCCAGCGCACCTCCTCCACCGTCGCTTCCGCCTCTTCCGCCTCGAATTTGTAGGCGATCGCCCAGCGCGGGAATTTATCGGTATAGCCCATCTCGGCGCGCACCGCCTCGGAGTTGACCTTGACGACCGCGCCGTCCGTCAGAACGTCGATCTGCTTGCGCCTGACCTCGATCTCGTCGATCGCGCCCTGAATTTCTTCGAGCGAGGCGCATTTCACGAAATAGGGATAGGTCTTGAACCCCTCCCGCTGCAAAAAGGCGATCGCTTCCTCCTGCGAAGAGACGGGGTTTTCGCTCATATAATTGACGTCGTAAAAGAGGATCTCGGGGCGGCGCAGCGCGGTGACTTTGGGGTCGAGGTTGCGGATCGCGCCTGCGGCGGCGTTGCGCGCGTTTTTCAGCGGCTCGTCGGGATGTTCCCGATTGTACTGCGCGAGCACGGAGAGGCGGATGATCGCCTCGCCGCGCACTTCCAGCGTGCCGCGATAGCCGATCGAGAGCGGGAAGCTCCTGACGGTGAGCGCCTGCGCCGTGACGTCCTCCCCCTCCGTGCCGTTGCCGCGCGTCGTGGCGCGCACGAACGCGCCGTTTTCATACGTCAGGCACACGGTCAGCCCGTCGAACTTGTATTCCACCGTAAATTCGGCGGCGGGATCGACTTTCCGCACCCGCGTGACGAATGCGGAGAGCTCGTCCTCGGTGACGGCTTTGTCGAGACTGTACAGCCGCGCGATATGCGCGTGCCGCGCGAATGCCTTGATCGGCTCGCCCCCCACGCGGCGGGTAGGAGAATCGGGCAGGCGCACGCCCGTCTCCCGCTCCAACGCCTGCAATTCGTCGTACAGCTTATCGTATTCCCTGTCGGGTACGCTGGGATTGTCGAGCACGTAGTACTCATACGCCCATTGATTTAAAATTTTTACGAGTTCGTGCATTCTGTCCATAAAAAAACCTCTATGTTCACACTTTTTCTTTCAAACTGATGAAAGAAAAAGTCGTGATTTATAGAAAAACCCCGTGTTCGCGATGCTCTGCACGCGGTTTTTCTCGGCGGCGTTATTGGCAACATAATAGCAACGCCGCCTTCACTTTTCCGCAAAAGTTGCTCGCGCAACAATCAGAGGCGCAAAAGGCATAACGCAGTGACGCCTTTTGCAACCATTTACAGCATTGAAATCTTCTATGTATCTGTAATTAATTGCTTTTTCAGTACGTCCTTGGCGCCCTCTATGAGGGAGCTGGCTGGGCAGCTAAGCTGCCCAGACTGAGGGAGTTACTCCCACCGTCGACACCTCCCTCAAAGAGGGAGGCAAGAACTCCCACCGTCGCGGCTTTGCCGCGCCACCTCCCTCAGTGAGGGAGGCAAGCTGTAATCACTCGCGCAAGGAGGGGTCTCACGCAAGTAGACCTTGCGTTCGGGCAAGTTTTTTGCCGACAATGGCAAAAAACTCATTTCGCGGCGCGCGCACACCGCACCGCGGTGGTGCGCATAACGCGGCGCTCAACCCTGCGCCCGCGCACCACATTTGCGCATACCTGCGCTTACGGGGAAAGAGTGAATTGACGCGAGTAAAATTGAAAGCCCTTAAAATCGCGTCAAAAGAGAAAACGAGCCGCAGTCAAGCAAAGCGCGTCGCGGCGGCGTTTTCTCTCCAATCACGGAATATTGTCGTCCCTTTGGACGACAATATTCGTGAACTCACAGTATCGTCAGCGGCGCAAGCGCGGCGGCGAGGTCTTTGTTGCCCGCCTGATCGAAACTGACCGTCACGATGACGTTGCTTCCCGCGCCGCGCATGGCGGTAACCGTCCCCTCGCCGAAACGGGTGTGCCGCACGCGCATTCCGACTTGGAATCTGGAACCGTCCTGTTTGGGCGCGGCGGGTTTTGGCGCGCTCGTCGCGCCCGCGTTTCCGTAGCGCACGTGCGCGGGCGCAGTCCTTCCCGCCCCGACGGGTTTTCCCGATCCGAACGTGCGGTAACCCTCGTCGTCGTTTTTCGCGCCGTATCCGAACGACGACGCCTTCCCGACGTAGGTATTACGCGCGCGCGCGCCGTAATTGGAATATCCGCCGCCTGTATATCCGCCATTTGCATATCCGCCCGCGCCGAACCCGCTGTTCCCGTATCCGCCCGTATAGTCGCCCGAGAACCGCTGATAGGTCGCCGCGCGCGGAATGCCCAGCTCGCTTTCCAGCTCGTTGACGAACTGCGAACGCACGGTCTGTTCTCTCCTTCCATAGAGATAGCGGCTGCGCGAACGGGTGAGCCAGAGCCGCTCCTTTGCACGCGTGATCGCGACGTACATGAGCCGCCGTTCCTCTTCGAGCGCGACTGGATCGTCCGCCGCCCGCGACGTGGGCATGATATTTTCTTCCAGCCCGACAAGGAACACGCATTTAAATTCCAGCCCCTTGACCGCGTGAATGGTGGCGATCGTCACGTAGTCGCTCTCGTCCATCTCGTCCGTGTCCGAATAGAGCGTGATCTGCTGTAAGTAGTCGGAGAGCGAGGCGTCCTCGTTCATGCGCACGAATTCGTCGACGGAGTTCGCAAACTCATCGATATTGGCGCGCTTGGTGACGCTCTCGTCGGAATTGTCGGCATACTGCTCGACCATGCCCGACGTCGCGATGAGTTTATGCGTCAGCTCGCTCACGGTGAGCATCTGCGAATCGATGACCAGCCCGCGGATATAGTCGCCGAACGCCGCAAGTTTCGCCTTCGCGCCCGCGTTGAGCGCAAGGCGGTCGCTGTCCAGCACCGCGTCGTAGAGAGAGACCTCCTCCCGCTCGGCATAATCGAGCAGGGTCTGCACCGTCTTGTCGCCGATGCCGCGGCGGGGAACGTTGATGATCCGCATGACGGCTTCGTTATCGAACGGGTTGGCGGCAACGCGCAGATAGGCGAGAATGTCCTTGACCTCTTTTCGCTCGAAGAATTTGAAGCCGCCGAACACCTTATAGGAAATGCCGTATTTGGTGAACTCCTGCTCGTATGAACGGGTGAGCGCGTTGATGCGCATGAGCACGGCGAAATCGGAGAGTTTATACCCCTGCCGTTTCAGCTCGAAGATGGTGCGCGCGCAATAGAGCGCCTCGCCCGCCTCCTCGTCCGCTTCGTAGTACAAGGGCTTTTCGCCCTCCGCGGCGTCCGTCCAGAGTTCCTTCCCCTTGCGGCGCAGATTGTGCGAAATGGACGCGTTCGCAAGCGACAGGATCGCCTTCGTGGAGCGGTAGTTCCGCTGTAATTTATAGACTTTCGCTTTGGGATAAATGCGCTCGAAATGCAGAATATTTTCGATTTTCGCGCCGCGCCAGCCGTAAATGGACTGATCGTCGTCGCCCACGACGAACAGATTGCCGTGAACGGACGCAAGAAGCTGCACGATCTCGAACTGTACGGCGTTGGTATCCTGAAACTCGTCCACGTGGATATAGCGGAACTTGCCCGCGAGGTATTCGCGCGCCTCCGCGTCCGTGCGCAGAAGTTGGAGCGCCTCGGTGAGGAGATCGTCAAAATCGAGCGCGTTATACGCTTTCAGGTGCGCCGCGTATTTTTCATAGACTTTGACGGCGGTCTCCATATTGCGCTCGTGCGCGGCATGGCGGGCGTATTCCGAGGGCGAAAGTCCGAGCATCTTCGCGTTGGAGATATGCCATTTGACCGATTTCAGCAGTCCGTCGTCGTCCTGATAGCCGCATTCCTTGAACGCCTGCTTGACGACGGCGGAACGCTCCTGTTCGGAATAGATGGAAAAGTTTTGGCTCAGCCCGCGCCGATCGGCGTACATTCTTAAAATTTTTACGCACATGGAGTGAATGGTACACACCCACATACGGGAGACGTCCGTCATCACGTCCAGCCGCGAACGCATTTCCGCGGCGGCTTTGTTGGTGAACGTAATGGCGAGGATATTCTCGGGCGAAACGCCCAAATCGATAAGATGTGAAATACGCGCAGTCAGCACGCGCGTTTTGCCGCTTCCCGCGCCCGCAAGCACCAAAACCGCCCCCTCGGTATCGAGGACGGGCAGCCGCTGTTCTTCATTGAGAGTTTCAAGTTCTTCCATACCCGTTCATTATATCATAAACGGCGGAAAATGACAATCGTTTGCCCGCGCGCCGCACGCCTTCCCCGTAAAATTCGGGACAAAAAAAGACGCGGGTTGCGCGTCTCAATCGTCGATCCCGTACTGGTCGTTGGGCACCTTGACGGAAAACTGCCTTGGCGGGTCAGGGCTGACCCGCCTTCGCTTTTTCAAACATACATTCCTTTTTGAAGCGTTCGAGCGCGGCAAGATACTTTTCGGAAAGTTCCAGCGTGTACCGCTGTTTTTCCTCGTAGGTGAGCGTTTCGTAATACGCTTTGTCGGTGAGCCGACCGATTGCGTCCGACACCTCCCCTTCTTCCAGAAGCAGCTTTTTGACTTTGAGATAGAACTCGTCGGGCGTTTCGCCGCGAATGGAATCGGACACCTTGTCCACAAAATAGCGTTCCATGCGGCTTTCGCTGATCCCCTGCTCGCGCGCCTGTTCGCGGCGGGCGTCCAGTTCCTCTTCGCAGCGTTCCCAAAATCCTTTTTTCATGCGCATCTTCGCCTCTTTGGCAAGCATTTTGAGTGTGCGTTCCATAAAAAATCCCCTTTTGGTTATACGAAATTATTGCCTGTTTTTTCGCGCCCGCCCATGCAAATCGCAGCAGTTGCAAACAGAGCAAAAAGCGTGCGCAAAAATACAATCTTATCGCAAAAGGCGTCACTGCGTTATGCCTTTTTATCTCGGCGGCGCCAAGGTCATGTGCCGCCTCGGTCACGAAAGCAATTTCTTAGTTCGCGGCGCGCGCACACCGCACTGCGGTGGTGCGCATAACGCGCCGCTCACCCCACATTTGCGCATACCTGCGCTTATGGGGAAAGCGTGAGCCGCCGCGTGCTGTACTGTTGCCATACAGCGGCGGCGAGAGAAAACACATTGTCAGGCATTTATGCCGTGCAATGGGTTGTCTCTCAATCTCACGGAAATTCTTTTTGTCAGTTCAAAAAGAATTTCGTGAACTATTTTCCGACATTTTTTGCAAAAAAAAGACCGTAACAAAAGTTACGGTTTTTCTTTGGTTAGTTTCTGCTTCTCTTTCTCGCGGCTTCCGCCTTCTTTCTCTTCTTCACGGAAGGCTTCTCGTAAAATTCCTTCTTGCGAAGGTCACCGATGATGCCGTCGCGCGAGCACTTTCTTTTAAAACGACGAAGCGCGCTTTCCAGATTTTCGTTTTCACCGACTCTGATCGTGGACATATTCTCTACCCTCCTTCGCCGCAGCACTTACTTGCAACCTGATTGCCCGATTATTATAGCAAAGGCGGAAAAAGATGTCAAATTTTTTCGCCCGATTTTTCGCATTTTTCAGGCGCAAAACTTCTCGGCGAGCGCGGCAAGGTATTCGTACGCCGCGCGCAGCTTCGAGACGTCCTGAAAATCCCCCGCGTAATTCTCGATGAGCACCGCGCCGTTAAATCCCATATCCCGCAGGCGGGAAAAGAGTTCGGGGAACGGGAACGCGCCCTCCCCGGGCAGGCACATTTTCCCTTCCGCCGTGACGTCGCTCACGTGAACGGTCGCGAGGTTCTCCCCCATCTCGGAGAGATACTCCCGCCAATCGTACCCCGAAATGCGCGCCTGCTTGATGTCGAGCACGCCGCCGAGCGCGGGGCAATCGCGTTTCAGCTCCGTGAAGATGCCGGGGCGGTTATAGAGCGCCCATTCGACGTTCTCAAAGCACAGCCGCACGCCGTACCGCGCGCAGAACGCATAAATTTTCGCCGTTTCGGCGGCAAAACGCGGAAAGTTTTCGCGGAAGGTGCGTTTGAGGCGCGCAATGCCGTGGAAGGTATAGTTTTTCGCGCCCACAATAACGGCGGACTGCATGACCTGTTCGAGCCAGCCGTACGCGTCCGACATAACGCGCGGATGCTCGGCGTAGAGCTGCGGCTCGAACTGCGTATTCAGCACGTGGACGGAATGCACCGCCGTATTCCCCCTGCGCGCGGCGAGCGTCTGCGCGAACGAGGGCGCATATTCGCAGAAGGAAGTCAGAAAGACCTCCGCGCAGGGAACGCCCCATTCCGACAGGAGCGGGAGCGCGTCCTCGTTGTTTCGCTTCAAAAAGAGCGACGCCGTGGAAATGCCGATCTGCATCAGAAATACTTCTCCATGATCTCGTCGGCGGCGGAATCCATCCAGCCCTTGGTGCAGTACAGCGTAAGGACGGTGAACCTGTCGCGGATCTTGTACGCCTCGAAGAGCATATTCCGCATGGTGTCTTTGGAGATACCGAGTTCGGAGAAGCGCGTCGGGCAGGAGAGCGATTTCAGAACGCTCTCCGCATAGTCGGGCGAGGGCAGTTTTTCCGCCTCGGCGTACACCTTTTCGCACCCGTCGAACGCGGGGCGGGAGGCGAGCGTCTTATACAGATAGAGCGATACCATCGTACCCAGCCCGACTTTGACGCCGTGAAGCGGAATGCGTTTTCCGCGGCGCAGGAAATCCATTTCGAGGAAATGGCTCATGTGGTGTTCCGCGCCCGACGCGGGGCGGGAGTTGCCCGCGATCACCATGGCGTACCCCGAGATGAGGAGCGCGTCCATCAGCTTCTCCACGCCGACCGCCTCGCCGCGCTGCAAGGACGGAATGCTGCCGTCGCAGGCGCTGACGGCGTCGTGCATGAGCGAAAACGCCGCCTCGTTGACCTGCTCCCCCGTCAGATAGGAGGAGATGCGCCAATCGGTGAGACAGCAGTATTTTGCCAGAATGTCGCCGACGCCCGCGCCGATCATGACGGACGGCGCGCTGACGAGCACGTCAAAATCCATGAGTACGTCCGACGCCGTCTGGGCGGGGCGCGTGATCTTGAATCCCTTTTCGATGAGCGGCGTTACGGAAGAGGTGAATCCGTCCATCGAGGGCGCGGTCGCATACACGCCGCTTGGCTTGCGCGTTAAAAATCCCGCGTATTTGCACAGATCGTTGAGCGTTCCCGCGCCGACGGCGAGGAGATAGTCGTACTCCTCTCCCCCTTCGGCGACCGCCTGCACCGTCGCTTCGTCCGCAACGGGTTCGGGCGAGGGCAGCGTGAGCAGACCGCACTTTGCGGCGTTTGCGCCCACCATGTCCGCGACGGGCTGCGCGAACGCGCGCGTCGTCTCGTCGCAGACGATCAGAACGCGCCTGCCGACGATGTTTTTTTCAAAGACGGGAAATCCCCCGTCCGTCTTGCGTTCGGCATTGATGCCGAACTTTTCCGAAAGCGCATGAATATCCATACCGATCCTCTTCCTTCCCGTTTCCTCCACGTCAGTTCGCGGAAAAAAGTGCAAACTCTGCCATCTAATCTCTTGCGCAAGAGAGTTGAGCTTCTGCCGCAAAACCATGTTTACACACAAAAAACACGTTGCAAAAGGCGTCACTGCGTTATGCCTTTTGCTTTTGTTATATATCACTCGCGCAAGCAGGGTCTTAACCGCGCCAAGGGCAAGCGCGGTTGCGGGCACGAAATTGCCGCTGAAATGGCAATTTCTTAGTTCGCGGCGCGCGCACACCGCAC
>CAJFFP010000035.1 GCA_904373325.1 Candidatus Gallimonas merdigallinarum | reverse complement strand
CGGCAGAGCTTCCCCCCAAGGGGAAGCCATTATTTTTACTCATCGGCATAAGCCTCTACTGAACCCCCAGACTATCTGGGGGTTTTCTAAATACAAAAAAGCCGCGGAGCATTGCGCTCCGCGGCTTTGAGTTTTCGGATCAGTTGGCGTCCGCTTTCTTTTTCGCAGTCGAAAGGTAAGGTTCGAGCGCGTGCGCGAGCTGATCGGGACAGGAAGTGTTCTGACGGCAGCGTATCCCTTTCAGGAGGGGAACGATCTCGTCAGGCGTTTTTCCTTCCACAAGGCGGCTGATGCCTTGCAGGTTGCCGCTGCACCCGCCGATGAATTTCACGTTGTGGATTTTGTTTTCCTCGTCAAGATCGAAAATGATCTGCTTGGAACAAGTGCCTTTTGTCGAATAAGTGACCATATTTTTACCTCATCGTCTGCAAATTAGTCTACGAGCGTATCGTAAACAACGGAATATAACTCGGAAGCCTTGTCCTCCCACTTTTTATAGATGGTATTTGCCGTCTTTTTGTCGGGTACGACGAACTTCAATTCCAGCATGGGCTGAACGGGTGCGAGGATTTTCAGGAAAACCGTGTAAGTTCCGTCTTTATTCTGATAATAGTCCGATTTGCATTCCTGACGGTTGCGGAATTTCGTGCCGTTGTTCTTTATGAAACGCGAAATTTCTTCCCGCGAGCTTTTGGGAATGCTGATATAGTAATTTGCGAGCGCCTCGCGTCCCTCCGTCGTAATGGTATAGAGGGGATCGTCGCCCCCGGGGATCTCGCAGATGAAGCCGTCTTTTTTGAGCTTGTGAATGAGCACGATGCAGTCCATATAATTGAGCCAATCGTTGGACGACGTGCACATATCCACGAGCGTTCGCTCGGAAAGAGGACTCTCCATTTTGTCAAAGACGAAGAGAAGGATTAACTTGTTTACCGAAGTTTCGCCTTTGACCTGCATGGCGGCTCCTTTTTTCTTTTGATGCCGTTTGGAAATTTCTGAGACAAGAACAATAAGCCGCTCAACGGGGTCAAGCGGCTTTGTCTGTCAAAACCCGAAATCTTACTTATTTACTTTGCAAATTTTGCAAGTTTTTCGAGGATGTCCGCGCAGTCGTCGCTGTAAATCTCTACCGTAAGGGGCTTGGAGAGATCGAGGCTGAAAATGCCGAGAATGGATTTCGCGTCGACGACGTATTTGCCGCTTTTGAGCAGGATCTCGCAATCGCAGTTCTGCGTGATCGCCACGAAGTCTTTGACGCGCTGCGCCATTTCAAGGGAGATAGTCATGGATTTCATTGTCATTTTTCCTCCAACACAATCATTTTTTACATTATACATAAAAACGGAGACAAAATCAAGATATTTGGGAAAAATTCTTTCATATTTTTTTCTGATGTGCTATAATAGTCCGGAAAAGAGGTCTGAAAGGAGGGCGCGCGGCGCGCGATCGCCGTGCGGCAGAGTTGTATGGAGGAAAAAATCGAAAGAATCGAGCGTTTTCTGTCGGTCTGCGACGAACTCGTAACGGGTTCGTATCTTGCCGCCGACGTGAAGATTTCCGAGGCTCTCAAAGGGGTGGCGGGAAGCCGCGAACTGACCAACCTGTTCGCCGCCGTGACCGACGGTTACGACTATCCCGCGGCAAAGCGCGCCTTTCTGCGCACGCCCGCGGAACGGGGCGCGGGGCGCGTTGTCGCCTATCTCCCTGCGGAACGGCAGGATATTCTGGCGTTCGTGTTCTGTCTCTTCGTCGAGCTGGACGCGGGTACGCTGCGCCTCAACGAATTTCTGCTCCATTACTTCTATGTGGACGGCAGCTATACCGCGAGCTATTCGGTATTTGCCGAGCGCATGATCAGACCCTTCCGCGACATCGTCAAGGAATGTTTCCCCGAATGCGGCAAGCGCGGGCAGATCGCGCTCAAACGCAAGAAGCAGGAGGACGCGCTCGCACGCTTTGCCGCCGCGCTCCCCGTGGAGCGCAACCGCGTGATGAGCAGGGAACTGCGCGAGGAAGAGGCTGCGAATGCGGACCTCATCTTCGGCGAGCTTTCCGCCGCCACGGGCAGGCGGGATATGATCGAAGTGCGCGCGCTGCTGGCGGGGTATCGGTACTTCCTGCGCTATATCGGCGGAGAGGGGGCGGAGAGCGCCGCGTTCTTCGCGCTTGCGGCGGAGCTTTAAGCGGATTGGGTTCTGATGCGTTCACGGCGTCGGACGGGAGGTCATATCTATGGATCTGGAAGAGAAAACGGTACAAAAGAATTATATCTACCGCGGGAAGATCGTCAATCTGCGCTGCGACGACGCGGTTTTACCCGACGGTCGCCCCTGCAAACGAGAGGTGATCGAGCATTCGGGCGGCGCGGCGGTTTTGTGCGTGCTCGACGGTAAGGTCGCACTTGTCAGGCAGTTCCGCTACGCGTACGGCGAGGCGATCTATGAGATCCCCGCGGGCAAACTCAACGCCGGCGAAGATCCCATGCTGGCGGCAAAGCGCGAGCTGGAAGAGGAGACGGGGCTGCAAGCCAGGCGGCTCGTCCACCTGTTCACGCTCTATCCGACGCCCGGGTACACCAACGAGAAGATCTATATCTATGAGGCGGAAGACGTGCAAGCGGGCGCGCAGCGCCTCGACGAAGGGGAGTTCCTGAACGTCGAATATATGCCTGTGCGGGAAGCGCTCTCCATGGTGGAGAACGGAACGATCAGAGACGCGAAAACGATCGTTGCGCTTCTGGACTATGCGCGGAAAAATCCCGCCGTATAACTGAGTTTTACGATAGTGAAAACACCCCGTCCGTTTGGAGCGGACGGGGTGTTTCTGTGCCCTGTAAAAGGCGGCTCTGCGCGATCGGACGGAAAGTTATGCGGGAAAATCAGTTGCAGCCGCAGCCGCAGTCGTTGCCGCCGCACATTCTGCTGAAAATGTCTTGCAGCGTGCCGTTTTTGCACATACAGTAAGCAAGCGCGGCAAGGATGGGCCAGCCGCATCCTCTGAACGCGCTGGACGAGAATACGTTTCCGCACGTCCCAAGAATGAGCAGGATGATGAGAATCCAAAGGTAGTTGTTGCCGCCGGAACAGCAATTCATAATATTTCCTCCTTATCGTTGTCCCCGCGGGCGGACGCCTGCGGGAATGATTGCCGCAGAGTATGTAATTTGTTTGTTCTGCGGTCGTCTGTTATATTTTATGTATGAGCGCACAGAAAGGTTCCTTCGCGCCGCACGGGTCGTGCAGAAAGGGGGCAAAATAGTGGCAACTTGTGTGAAATCGGCAGGTTTTCCGCGGAAAAGTGCGCCATTTAGTTGCAAATCCGCGCGGGGTTTGGTATAATCATGTATGAATCTCGCCTTATGGAGGAACTGCACGCGCAGGCGGCAGTATCCGCTTCGGCAGGTTCAAATACATTTTTTCTACGGATACCCATAGCGGATCCGATGGAGGTTGACAATGGAATACAAAGAAGCAGCCGAACCCGTGGAAATGGGTTCGGAAGAGACGGCTCCCAAAAAGCCGCGCAAGCGTTTTTTCGACGCGAAGTCGATTGCCTATTTCGGCATTCTGACCGCGCTCGAAATCGTCCTGCTCCTGTGGGGCAGCGCCGTACCCGTCGGTGCGGGCGGCGCGTCGCTGAACTTTTCGCTTGTGCCGATCGTGCTCGGCGCGATCCTGATGGGTCCCGTCGCGGGCGCGCTGTTGGGACTGATTTCCGGCATTGCCATTTTCATTATGGTGATCCTCGGCGCGCAGGGTCCGGTATTTTCCTACCTGTTCGCCGCGCAGCCCGTCATGATCGCGCTTATTTGTCTGGTCAAGACGACGGCTGCCGGCTTGGTAAGCGGGATTTTATACCGGCTTGTTGCGAAGAAGAACCAAAAAGCGGCGGTCTTTGCCGCGGCGGTCGCCGCTCCGATCATCAACACGGGGCTGTTCGTGCTCGGAATGCTGTGCATCAGCGGCGCGGTCGAGGCGTCGGCGGCGGAGTTCGGTTTTGCGCAGACTTCTGCAATTTCCGTTATTCTGCTGGTGTTCGTCACCTATAATTTCTTTATTGAATTTGCAATCAATCTTGTTCTTGCGCCCGCGCTCTGCACGGTCATTCGCGTTGTGGAGAAGCGGTTTGCCAAAAGGAAGGGAAAAGCGTGATTCTCTGCATTGACGTCGGGAATTCCAATATCAAATACGCCGTGTTCGACGGGGACGCGCTGAAAGTTTCGTTCCGCGTCTCGACCGATCTCAAACGCACGTCCGACGAGTACGGCGCGCAGATCGTCGATATGCTTTCCGTCAACGGCATCTCTTCGTCCGACGTCAGGGGCGGCATCTTCTCGTCCGTCGTCCCGTCGCTCGACTATACCATCGAGCATATGCTCCGCGTGTATTTCGGCATCGTGCCGTTGCAGATCGCGCCCGGGCTGAAAACGGGTTTGAAGATCCGTGTGGACAACGCGCACGAGGTGGGGGCGGACCGCGTGGTCAACAACGTCTCCGCGCTCAAAAAATACGGCTGCGGAAAGCCGATGATCGTCGTCGATTTCGGCACCGCGACGACCTTCAACATTCTCAGCGCAGCGGGCGAATTTATCGGCGGCGTCATCGCCCCGGGGATCAAAGGCTCGCTGGAAAGCCTTGCGAGCGGCACGGCGAAACTCCCGCGCGTGGAGATCGAAGCGCCGAAGAGCGTCATCGCCACGAACACCGTCACCAATATGCAGGCGGGCATCGTGTTCGGCTGGGCGGGGCTGGTGGAATACATTGTAAGAAAGATCAAAAAAGAACTTCATGAGAGCGACGTGCTCACCATTGCGACGGGCGGATTTTCCGAGACGATCGCAAAGGAGACGGACTGCATCGACGTCATCGACAAGATGCTCACGCTCAACGGATTGAAGTATCTGTACGATATGAATGCATTAAACGGTTCGGAGGATATCACATGAAAAAAGTCGGCGTTGCCATTCTCGGACTCGGCGTCGTCGGGGGCGGTACTTACCAGATCCTGACGGAGCACAGGGAATTTTATCAGCGCACGCAGGACGTGGACATCGTCGTGGAAAGCGTTTTGGAGCTGAACCGCGAGCGTGCGCGTTCGCTCGGCGTTCCGGAAGAGAAGATCGCGTCCAATATCGCGGAGATCGTCTCCAATCCCGACGTGAACATCGTCGTCGAGGTCATCGGCGGGATCGACGCGGCACGAGAATTTGTGCTTGCCGCGCTCAACGCGGGCAAGACGGTCGTCACGTCCAACAAGGAGCTGTTCTGCAAATACTCGCACGAGCTGGAACGCGCGGCTAAGCGTCAGAACGCTGGGCTGTACTTCGAGGCGAGCTGCGTGGGCGGCGTTCCGATCATCCGTACGCTGCTGGACGGCGTGCAGGCGAACGTGATCACCTCCATGATGGGGATCATCAACGGCACGACCAACTATATCCTTTCGAAAATGACGGACGAGGGCAGCTCCTACGAGGATTGCCTGAAAGAGGCGCAGCGGCTCGGCTATGCCGAGGCGAACCCGACGGCGGACGTCGAAGGGTTTGACGCCGCTTACAAGCTCTCCATTCTCTCCTCGCTTGCGTTCCACACGAAAGTTCCCTTCTCCAAGGTGTTCCGCGAGGGCATCACGGGCGTTTCCAAGGAGGATATTGCCGACGGCAAGACGATGGGGTATGTGCTCAAACTCCTCGCCATCGGCAAACAGTCGCACGACGGCATCGAGGTGCGCGTTCACCCGACGTTTGTCCGCAAAGATCATCCGCTTGCCGCCGTCAACGACAGCTTCAACGCCGTCTACCTCACGGGCGATTCGGTGGGGGACGTTATGCTGTACGGCAGAGGCGCGGGCGCGCTTCCCACGGGCAGCGCGATCGTGAGCGACATTATTTATGCAGCCACTCACAGCGAAAATAAGTATTCTACCTTCAAGAATACCGCCAACGCCGACAAAGACGTGAAGTTCGTGAGCGACTTCAAGAGCGCGTACTATATGCGCCTGACGGTGGAGGATAAGGCGGGCATTCTTGCCAAGATCGCATCTATATTCAGCAAAAACGGGATCTCCATTGTGGAAATGGTGCAGAAACCCGCCCGTGCAGACGGCAAAGTTCCGCTCGTGCTCATCACGCACGAGACGAAGGAACTCTCCGTCCGCAGCGCAGTTGCGAAGATCGACGCTTTGGAAGAGATCGCGCACGTCGATACCGTCCTGAGGGTCGTTACCTGATCGGGAACAAACATATAAAACTCAATCCCGCCGCATGATTTCATGCGGCGGGATTTTCATCTAAAAGGAAATCCACCGGCTATGCCGGTGGTGGCGGGGGACGGGAAAAAGGCTTTAGCAGCAGCAAAAGCAACTATACAAAAAAGCTCCAGTGTGCTAAACTGAATGTAA
>CAJFFP010000034.1 GCA_904373325.1 Candidatus Gallimonas merdigallinarum | reverse complement strand
CGGAATAGCGATCGTTCGCCGTCGGCGCGATCGCGTCACGCATTTCATCCGTTCGGGCAGAAGCCAAAACGAAGCCCCCGAACTTTCATTCGGGGGCTTATGATGGAGCTTCTGGCCGGACTTGAACCGGCGACCTATTGATTACGAATCAATCGCTCTACCGACTGAGCCACAGAAGCAGGTTTTGCGCGTTTCACAAACACGCTCATTTATTATATGGAAATCCGAACGAAAAAGCAAGCGTTTTTACACGCCTTTTCAGATTTTTTTATTTTTCGGAACAAACAATCGCATCCGCTGCGGGAGCGTCTCTACCGCTATGCTTCCGCGCATCCCCTCTTCGCCGTCCAGATCCCATACAACCGTCTCGTCCGTCCTGATCGAGATATGCTCTCCGCGCAAAAACAGAATATCGCGTTTTTTCACCTTCACGCCGAAGAGAAAGAGCGAGGCGAGCGAAAAATACGCGCCGATACGGCGAAAGAACCCCGGGCGTTCCGCCTGACGGATCACGGCGATTTCGAGCTGCCCGTCCCGCATACTCCCACCCCGATTGATGGGGAAGCTGGCAACCGATCGCCCGTTGAGGATCAGCACGAGCACGGCGGGCGTCTCCTCCCTCCTGCCGTCGCAGTCGATGGAGAGCGGAAACACCTTGAAGTTCATCTCGTTTTTCAGGCACTCGAACGCATAGGCGAGAATGCCGAGTTTCTTTTTCTTGGTCTGCGGCGTTGCGTACGTCGCGCGGGTAAACGCGCCCGCCGCCGCCACGTACATGGCGTACCTGCCGTTGACGCGCATACAGTCCACCCGCTCGCTGTACCCCTTTTCGATGACGTCGAGCGCGCCGCGGATACTCCGCGGGATCCCGAGCGAACGCGCCACGTCGTTGGTAGTGCCGCCCGGAACATACCCGAGGCGCACTTCGCGCGTGCCGATCCCCTGCAACACGTGGTTGAACGTGCCGTCTCCGCCCGAGAACAAAATCACGTCGTACCGCTCCGCCCCGTCGCGCGCACGCGATTCCAGATCTTCCGCGCTGACCGTGGCGGCGATCTCTACGTGCCCGAACATCTCTTCGAGCCTGCGGCGGATATAGGCGATCTTTTTGGCGATCTTTCCCTTTCCGCTCGTCGGATTGTACAGAAACAGGCAATTCACATTTGCATTATACCGTATTTCGTACCGAAATACAAGCTATTTTACAAAATTTCTCCCATATCCGCCACGCTCATGCACAACATCGTCTGGATTCTGCGGACGTCCTTGGCAAAGACGATGCCGTCCGCTGTCTCCCGTGCCGCTTTTTCGGCACGATAGAGCGCATTGTTCCAATCCCCGAGCGCGTCGCCGTTGCCCGTACGCAAGCCCTTCAAGGAAGCCGCCGCCCCTTTGAGCGCGGCGATCGCCTCGCTTTGCCCGAGTTCCGAACGCTCCAAGCCGTTGGCGGTATCGTACAGCATACGGGCAACGCCGTCGGCGGTGGCGGCGTTCGCCGCGGCGCGGTCGGCATACGCCGCATTCCTGCCGTACAGGAAGAACTCCGATGCCGCAATGCGCACGACTTCCGCCTCCGTTCCCTCCGCGCGCGTCTGCGCGCAGATACGTTCGGCGTCCGACCGCGAAAAATAGCACGCGAGCACGACCTTATCCCTGCCGTACATGACCGCCGCCCCGCCCGCCGAGTAGCTCTCCTCCACGACGGCGGCTGACGTGGATTCCTCGCACGGGCGGACAAGCAGAAAATATTCATAATCGGGCGAAACGCGTGCGCACGTGCGCGCGTTCCAGCCCAGAAAACAGACGAGGATCATCAGAAGCGCCGCAATCAGCGCCAGAACTGCAAGCATGGGCGCACGGCGAATACGTTTCATGCCCTATTCTATGAGCAGCTCGCCGCCGAATATGCCGCCGCAACGCGGCGCGGGGTCAGCTCCGCGCCGTCCTGTGCAGAAGAAGCGCCCAAACGGCGCAGAACAGCGCAAACTCGCCGAGCAGTACGGGAATCTGCCACGCTGCTAACGCCGTCATCGCCTGAAAGCCGACGGTTGCAGGGAAGATACAGGCGAAATACTGCATCCATTCGGGCAGCATGGCGGACGGGAACATGATGCCCGACAGCATGACGGACGGCAGAAAAACAACCATGGCGACCATCGTCTGTTTTGCCTGCGTTCTGACCGACAATCCTATGATACACCCGATCGCAAGAGTCGCGCAGAGCAACACGGCGAGCGAACAAAAATACAGCGGCAGATTGTTCGGCAGCTCCGCTCCGAACACGAACGGCGCGACCGCAAAGACGATCAGACATACGATCAGCGTATGTATGAATGAGGAAACGAACTGCGTGATCACGCCCAGCGAAAGCGGAACGCCGTTCGCCCGATACACTTTTTTGACCTCGCCGCCGTAAACCTCGCCGAGAGAGGGCGGCAGACCGATGAGCGCGCTCATGGTAACGACGAATACCGACATGGACGGGATCAGCGTTTCCTTTGCGGTCGGGTCGACCGAAGTGAAGATTCCGCTCATAAAGAAAAAGAAAACGAGCGGAACAAGGTAGCAGGTAACGAGCATCGTCTTGCTGCGGATATCCATTTTAAATTGCAGTCCAACGCCGTATACTGTAAGGGAACAATACGAACCACGCCTTTGGCGGAATCTTTTCGGCATCTTTTTGCTCATCTTCCTTGCAATACGCTTGTATAGCTGCGTCATCTTCACAAAAATCTGACGCAAAAATCTTCTCGCCAAAGGTGCAAAGCAATCAAAAGCGGCAAGATGGGCGGTCAGACAAGGCGAAGTCCGCAGTTCGTGCCGTGTGGCACGGGCAAGGGCTTCAACAAAGTATGAGCGCACAGTTTCCGCTTTTGATCGGGTTCGTATTACTCCCTTACAGTATAAAAACGCTTTCATTGTCCGCCCCTCGCAATGTCGATAAAATGCTGTTCGAGCGTGCCTCTGTCCGTCCGCACGTCTGAAATTTCGATCTTCTTATCGTGATATTCGGAAATCTTTTCAAACAGCGTTTGCGTGAGATGATCCGTCTCGAAACTTTGCCGCCCGCACGGCGTGGTGATATGCACCGTATAATGCCTGCCGACTGCGGCGGTCAGCTCCCCGATCGTGCCGAGAAAGGCGATTTGCCCCTCTCTGAGGATCGCAATGCGGTCGCACAGGGTCTCGACTTCCGCCATATCGTGGCTGGCAAGCAGAATCGTCCTGCCCTGCGCCTTTAACGCCCTGATCTGTTCGTGCAGCGCGCGCCTTGCCTCGACGTCCAGCCCTGCGGTCGGCTCGTCGAGAACGACGATATCGGGATTGCCGATCAACGCAAGCGCAAGGTGCAGTCTGCGCTTCTGTCCCGTGGAGAGCTCCGCATATTTCTTTTTGGACAGTTCGTATATGCCGAGCGCTTTGAGCATTGCCGCGTCGGGTTTCGTTTTGTTCCATTTGGAAAACAGATTGACCGCTTCCAATGGTCTGATATACGCTTGCAAAGACGCCGATTGCAGCTGAATCCCGATTTTGCCGTTCACCGTAACTTCCCCGCCGTCATAGGAGCGCAGCCCTTCGATACATTCCAGAGCCGTCGTCTTGCCCGCGCCGTTTCCGCCGAGCAGCGCGAAGATTTCACCCTGCCGCACCGTGAAATCGATCCCGTTCAGCACGGAGAGATTCCCGTAGCGTTTCTTCAATCCCGTTACCCGTATCGCGTCAGCCATGGTTCGCCTCGAACGGATTGATTCCCAGATTCTGAAAATAAACTTCGAGGGCGGGACCGAGGAACGCGTTCAGCTTCTCCTGTTTTTGCTGCCAATCGGAGCGATTGGTACTGATCGCGCCCATTTTCATGAGCTGCGGCAGCATACGCATATCGCCGCCCGTGAACTCCGTGATGAGCTGCCAGAACTCTTTTGCAAACGCCTGCCCCTGCGCGCTTTCGGGCGCAACGCCCGCGTCGCCGTACTGTACGGCTTTCTCGCGCAGGGCTTTGAATTTGCGGATAAACGCAAGTCCGCTTTCCTTGTCAAACCGCACGCGCAAATCGTCGAGGGTGTCGTCGTCAAAGTATTTGATCAGCCAATAGTCGTCGTTTTTCAGTTGCAGATTGACGATGATGTCGGCATACTTTTTGAAATCGACCGATTGCATTTGCAGAACTTCCGCTTTCAGCGTCTGAATATCGTGCAGCGACTGCGTGAGCGCGTCGATCTGCGCCTGAATCGCCTCGCCCTGCTCCGTAAGGGCGGCGGCGACTTCTTCGGGCGTATCGATTGCAATCAGTCTGTTTTTGATTTCGTCGATCGAAAAGCCCAAGGATTTCAGCGATAGAATCTGGTGCAGCCTGATGATGTCTTTGTCCGTATACAGTCTGCGCCCGCCTTCGCTCACGGCGGAAGGACGGAACAGCCCTTCGCGGTCGTAGTACTGCAACGCCCGAACGGTAACGCCCATCTTTTTGGCGACTTCGCCGACCGTCATATATCCCTGCGGAATTGCTCTGGAATCTGCCATCTTTTTTCACCTCGCCCCTATTATAATTCATGACGCGGCGTCACGAGCAAGCGTTTTGCGCAAATTCTTCAAAAAAACCTGCGGGCTTTTTGCCGCGCAGGTAAAAACAATTTATTCGATTGATTTTTATCTTCTGCGGCGGAGAATATCGCCTTCGCCGAGCGGGTACGGACAGGGAAACGAATAGATCCCCTGCACGAAAGACGCGTCCGGACAGGGCTGCCCCGCCTCGTCCTGCATCTCCGCAACGCGGACGCTCTCTCCGAACGCCTCGGACGGAGAGAGGATCTCCAACACGTCGCCCTCGCGGAAGCGGTTGCGCATCTCCGCATAAACGCGCCCCTCCCGATACCCCCTGACGACGGCGACGAACGTACACGTTCCGCCCTCCTGCGAGCCGTCGGAAAGGACGGTGTCGCGGTTCTCCCCGAAGGCGTAGGCGGCGGTATAGGCGCGGTGCGAGGCGCATTCGAGTTCGGCGGCAAGCGATTGCGAATATCCGCCGTCCAGAATGCGGCGATAGGCGTTGACGACGGTGGCGAGATAGTACTCGCTCTTCATTCTGCCCTCGATCTTGAACGAGACGACGCCCGCCGCCGCAAGCTCCTGCAAGTGCGCGCTCATGTTCAGATCCTTGCTGTTCATCACATACGTGCCGCGCCCGTCCCATTCGAGGTCGCACCAGCCGCTTTGCCCCTCGCTCTGAATGCGGTATGCGCGGCGGCACGCCTGCACGCACGCGCCGCGGTTGGCGGGGCGGCCGTCGAGATAGTCGGAGAGATAACACCTGCCGCTGTACGAAATGCACATTGCGCCGTGTACGAACGCTTCAAGCTCCACATCGGGCGCTTGGGCGTGAATTTCGGCGATTTCCGCAAGCGAGAGTTCGCGCGCAAGCACAACGCGGCTCGCGCCCAGCCTTGCATACGCGGCGGCGGAGCGGGCGTTCGTGACGTTCGCCTGCGTGGAAATATGCACCGCGAGCGAGGGCGCGGCCTCGCGGCAGAGCGTGAGCGCGCCGAGGTCGGAGACGAGCGCCGCGTCCGCCCCCAGCCGTTCCAGCGTGCGGAAATGTTCCGCCATGGCGGGAAAATCGGCGTTGCGCGCAAAGATATTGGCGGCGGCATACACCTTTTTGCCGCGTTCGTGCGCGTACGCGATCCCCTCGGCGAGTTCTTCGTCCGTAAAATTATCGGCAAACGCGCGGAGCGAAAAGCTCTTTCCGCCCACGTACACCGCATCCGCGCCGAAGCGGAACGCGCATTTGAGTTTTGCAAGATTTCCCGCAGGCGCAAGAAGTTCAGGTTTCGTCATTTGCAGCTCCTTCGGCGGCATTTCCCCCGCCCATGTCCGCGATCGCGCGCGCAAGTTCGTTCACCGTTCTGCCGTCCGTGGGTACCTTGACCGCGCCCGTATCCTCTTCAAACAGAGGCAGATAGGCAAGGGCGCGGGAGAGCACGTCGGCAGTCCGCCGCCCCGCGGCGATATCCCCCTCTATGCGGGCGCGGAGCGTTTCCCCGCGCGCCGTCAGCGTCACGCGCACGAGCCGCACGCCGCCGAGCGAGAGTTTGCGCAACAGCGTTTCGGCGATTTCGCGCCGCTGCATGACCCAGCAGAACACGCAGTTTTGCACCTCTTCGCACGCGAGATAGGCATTCAGAAGATATGCCGCGTTGGAAAATACGAGCTTTTTTCTCACTTCCGTCACGCGGAAGGGCGCAATGTCCCAACACGCGTCGCCGTCCACGAAGGCGCAGTCGGGCAGAAGATGTTGCAGCGCGCGGGAAACCGCAGTCTTGCCCACGCCCATCGCGCCGTTGATAACATAGAGCGTTTTCATGCTTTCCCCTTTCTGCTGACGGCAAGCCCCATGCCGCAGTGCAGGATTTCCGTGGTAAAATCCGCGTCGGCGGCAAGCCGGTCGAGATACTCCGCAATGTGCGCGGCGAGCATTCTGCGCTTGGGCGGAACGCCGTGCCCGAACAGCAGCACGTCGTCCGAAAACAGCACGCCGCCCTCTTTTAAAAGCCGCTTGCAGTCGGGCAGGAACCGACGGTACTGCACCTTGGCGGCGTCGAGGAAGATGAGATCGAACGGACCTTGCAGGCAGGGCAGAACCTCCGCCGCGTCGCCTTCCAGAAAGTCGATACGGTCGGATACGCCGAACTGCGCAAAATTTGCCCGTGCGGCGACGGCGCGCTCCGCGTCCCGCTCGATCGCCGTAATGCGCGCTTGGGGACGGGCGAGCGCAAAAGCGATGCTCGTCAGTCCCTTGCCCGCGCCGATTTCCAGAATGCGTTCCGCGCCGAGTTCTTCCGCCGTATTCAGCATATATTCCAGCGTTTCGTCCGCGCAGGTGGGGTCGCGCCCCTCTTTTTCCTGCGCGCGCAACGCCGCAAGTTTTTCATGTTCCATAGCGTATCCTGTAAAAAACGGCAGGCATTGCCCGCCGTCATGTTCGTTTAATCGCTTGTGCGCTTTTTATAGAGAATGATCTCGGGATCGCTTCCGCCGCAGCCGTATCGGCAGACAAGCAGCATACTTTCGTCCGCAACCACGCCGAAACAGCGTTCGCTCCCCGCGACCTCGACCTGATTCCCCCAATAGATTTTTTCGTCCTGCAAGAGTTTCACGCGGGAACCGTTTGCAAGGGGATATTCCAGATTGACGAACGCACCGTGCAGCAGGTTCAGCCCGTCGAGATGCAGTCCGTGGATTCCGAGCGCGTTGAATTCGGCAACGAGCCGCTCACGCGCCGCCGCAAGCGCCTGCGCGCCGCCCTGCCTGACGCATTCCGCCGCCACGCATTGCCCGCCGAACGGACGCCCGCCCGTCGGCACACAGCCGCCGCAGTCTTTTTCGCCGCACGACGCGCAGCAATCCGTACCGCAATAACACTCCATAAAGATCCTCAACGCAATGTTTTCCGTCTGTTTGCGGGGAGTTCCTCCCACATTGCCGCAAAGAGCGCGTATAAAAACGCTTTGTCCGAGACGTTTTCCACGCGCAGACGCGGTTTCGCCCCTGCGTGCGGGGATTGGCGTACGGCGTTCGGGAGCAGTTCTTCCGCCGCTGGAACGATGGTGACGTATAAATGCCCGTCCTCGATCGTACCGACCATTTTCTCACGGAAGTAGACGAGCCATTCGCCCATCATGGCGCGGATGCGCACGTCGGCAACGCCCGCAATGAGTTCTTCCGCAACGTTTTTCGGCGTACCCATGTCCGCGCCCTCCCGCTCTGATTTTCGTAAACGCCCACCACCCCCTTGGCTCCCTCTGTGAGGGAGCTGGCTGGGCAGCAAAGCTGCACAGACTGAGGGAGTTACTCCCACCGCCCCTGCGGGGCACCTCCCTCGGGG
>CAJFFP010000033.1 GCA_904373325.1 Candidatus Gallimonas merdigallinarum | reverse complement strand
TTTACTTTCGGAACTTCTCAAATTCCTCAATAAAACAAAATAGCCCGAACATTCTTTTTATGACAAAGAAGTTCAAGCTATTAAGAGTTGGTGCCGCTGATCGGATTTGAACCGATATGCCTTGCGGTACAGGATTCTAAGTCCTGCGCGTCTGCCAATTTCGCCACAGCGGCATACTCACGGATAAGAACGAGTATATCACGGAATATGCCGCAAGGCAAGCGATTTTTACGATTTCTGCGGAAGAGGGTGCGCGGCGGGTGCGTGTTCGGCTGCAAACGCCTCTTTGCGGCGGTCCTTGCCCCAGAAGAAGAGAGCGACGCACCCCGGACCGACGTGCGAACCCGTGCACAGATCGTAGTATTCGATGATAATATCCTTTGCACCGCGCTCGCGGAGAAGTTCGGCAAGGTAAAGCGCGTCCTTTTCGCAGTCGGCGTGCGCGATGGCAACGGTGGAGCTTTCAGGACGGACGGCGCGCTTTGCGAAAATATCTGCAATCGTCTCCAAAGCCTTTTTTCTGCCGCGCGCTCTTCCGCAGGAAACGATCTTTGCATTGTCGCTTGCGTCCGCCTGCAAGATGGGTTTGATGTTGAGCAGCGTTCCCGCAATGGCGACCGTGCGCGAAATGCGTCCGCTCCGACGCAGATATTTCAGATCGTCCACGGTAAAAAAGCTGTTCATTTTGTAAGTATTCTCTTTGACCCATTCGGCGCACGCTTCCGCGCTCTCGCCCATGTCGCGAAGATCCGCAACCTTGATGGCGATCAGACCCTCTCCGAGCGATGCGTTCGCGCTGTCCAGAACGAAAATCTTACGGTCGGGGAACTCTTCCTGCAAATGCCTGCCAGCTTCCTGTGCCTGCGCGTGCGTGCCGCTCACGCCCGAGGAGAGAGTGAAGAGAAGGACGTCGCGTCCTTCTTGGAGCGCGGGGCGGAGCGCCTCTTCAAAGACCGCCGCGGGCAGCAGCGAAGTCTTTGCTTCCGCGCCGTCGCGCATTGCGTTGTAAAAGGTCTTGGCTGTCTCCACAAAGGGCATATCTTCGGAGAAGCAGGGGCGTTCCTCGCCGTCTACGATATAATGGAACGGGATCACGCGGATGTCGCGCGCGATGCGGATGTCGTTCGGAATGTTTGCCGCCGAATCGACGAAAATGGCGAATTGTTTCATGGCAATCTCCTTGGCGGAAATCTCCGTCTCGCTATCAGTATATCATAGTTCTCCGGAAGATACGCACTATTCCTGCCGTTATACGCTCTCAATTCCGCAGGAAACTTTCTATTTGACGGGTATCCCGCTCTATCCGTGCAAATGTCGACTCTACTCACAGTAGAGTTGTCAAAAAGCGGTCTTTTTCGGTTCGTTTTTACAAAAAAATGCACTCTTTTTCGCAAACGGTGCGTGGACGTGCTTTGTTCCGCATAGGATAATCGCACAGGGAACTTTGCGAGGTGAAAATATGCTGGAAATGCTCTGCGCGATCCTTTGCAGGCTGTTTTTCTTTACGGGCGCGGTGCGGGACGAAGGTTCATACCCCAAACCGCTGCCCAAGGAGGAAGAGGAGAAGTATCTTGCGCTTGCGCGCGGCGGGGACAGGAAAGCGCGCGATATGCTCGTGCGGCACAATATGCGGCTTGTTGCGCACGTCGTAAAAAAGTACACGGGCGCAGCCGAGACGGACGACATGATCTCAGTGGGAAGCATCGGGCTGATCAAGGCGATCGATACCTACGAGCCGTCGCGGGGGACGCGCCTTGCCACCTATACGGCGCGGTGCATCGAAAACGAGATCCTCATGTTTATCCGCGCGGGGAAAAAGCATAAGTCCAATCTTTCCCTTTCCGATCCCGTCGGAACGGATAAGGACGGCAACGAGCTTACCCTCATGGATCTTCTGTTTGAAAAGGAAGACAAGGTGTTCGGCAGCGTGGAACAGTCGCTCATGCAGGAGAAGTTTCTCTCGGCGGTCAAGCGCCTTCTGAACGAGCGAGAGACGGTCATTATCTGCCTGAGATACGCGCTTACGGGCGGTGCGCCGCTGCCGCAGCGCGAAGTGGCGCGGCAGTTGAAAATTTCCCGTTCCTACGTCTCGCGCATCGAAAAGCGCGCGCTCGAAAAACTGCGGGACGGACTTAACCGCGAGGATTTTCTCGCCGACTGAGCCGTGGCGCGGTTGCCACGCGTGTAAAATCCGGACTTTTACTCCCTTGCAGTATAAGCCGGACGAATGGCGGATATAAAAAATCGTTATTTGACGTAACGCATCGCATCTGCTATAATCGTTGAAAAGCCAAGACGAAGAAAAGTACTGCGGGAAGCGGCTGTACAGAGAACGGGGGAGGGTGCGATCCCCGCGAGCCGTCCGCATGAAGAACACTTCCGAGCTGCAAACCCAAAGGAGACGAGTAGGGGCGCCGACGGCCGCTGCGTGAGTGCGGAGACCCTGTCAGGGGAAAAGTGACCGCTTCGGCGGTAAATTAGGTGGCACCGCGGATACATCGGCTATTCGTCCTAATTTCAGATGGGACGGACAGCCGTTTTTTTGTCCGTTCGCGGAGGTATATCTATGTGTGCGATCTTTGTTACCACGGGCAGGAGCGTGAGCCTTGCCGACGCGGAATCCGCGTTCTATGCGACGGTCTCGCGCGGACCGGATATGAGCAGTTTTTGCGAGATGGGAGAGGGGTACGTCGGGTTTCACCGCCTCGCCATTATGGGGCTGAACGCCAAGGGGATGCAGCCCTTCCGCCGCGGCAAAAGTTTTGCCGTGTGCAACGGGGAGCTGTACGGATTCCGCAAAGAGCGCGCCCGTCTGGAAGAAATGGGGTTCGCGTTTGCCTCCGATTCCGACTGCGAGATCCTGCTCCCGCTCTACGAGCTGTACGGCGTTGAAATGTTCCGCCGCCTTGACGCGGAGTTCGCCTGCGTGATTTACGACGGCGACAGCGGGGAGTATATTGCCGCGCGCGATCCCATCGGGATCCGCCCGCTCTACTACGGCTATCTGCCCGACGGGGAGATCGCGTTTGCAAGCGAGCCGAAAAACCTCGTCTCTATCGTGAAAGGGAAAGTGACGCCCTTTCCGCCCGGGCATTACTATCGCGGCGGGCAGTTTTACTGCTACGAGGACATTGCGCGCGTGGAAAAGACGGTTACGGACGACCTCGATACCGTGTGTGCGAATATCCGCAGAAAACTCATTGCGGGCGTAAAAAAGCGGCTCGACGCGGACGCGCCCGTCGGATTTCTGCTCTCGGGCGGGCTGGATTCCTCGCTCGTCTGCGCCATCGCGCAAAAACTTTCCAAAAAACCCATCCGCACGTTTGCCGTCGGCATGAAGAAGGACGCGATCGACCTGAAATACGCAAAGCAGGTCGCCGACTACATCGGCAGCGAGCATACGGAAATATATATGACGCGCGACGAAGTGCTTCGCTATCTCGATTTTGTCATCCGTTCGCTCGCCACGTTCGATATCACGACCATCCGCGCGAGCATGGGAATGTATCTCATCTGCAAGAAGATCCATGCGATGACGAATATCCGCGTGCTGCTCACGGGGGAGATCTCGGACGAGCTGTTCGGCTACAAATACACCGATTTCGCGCCGTCGCCCGCGGCGTTTCAGGAGGAGGCGCAAAAGCGCGTGCGCGAACTGCATATGTACGACGTTCTGCGTGCGGACAGGTGTATTTCCGTCAACTCCATGGAGGCGCGCGTGCCCTTCGGCGATCTCGATTTCGTGCGCTATGTGATGGCGGTCGATCCTGCCAAGAAGGTCAACGTCTACGGGAAGGGCAAGTATCTCCTGCGCCGCGCCTTCGAGGAGGGGGACTATCTCCCGCACGATCTTCTGTATCGGGAAAAGGCGGCGTTTTCCGACGCGGTGGGGCATTCGATGGTGGACGATCTGAAAGCGTACGCCGAAGAACGTTACGGCGACGACTGGCGGGAACGGGCGGAACAATACGCCTATCACGCCAAGCCGTTCACAAAGGAATCGCTGTTGTATCGGGAGATCTTTGAAAAGTACTACCCCGGGCAGGCGGAGATGATCGCGGATTTCTGGATGCCCAACAAGACGTGGGAAGGGTGCAACGTGGACGATCCTTCCGCCCGCGTGCTCTCCAACTACGGCGACAGCGGGAAATGAGCATATTGTTTGCGGACCGTATTTTCGGCGCGCCCGCGGCAGCTGCCGCGGGCGCGCCGTTTTCATGCGCGCTGCGCCGTTTATTTGACTTTTTACCGGCAATATAGTATAATTTACGTATTCACGAAAAGGACAAGGAAAATATCATGCGTATCGACGAGATCTTATCGCGCAAGCGGACGCTTTCTTTCGAGGTGTTTCCGCCCAAAAAACAGGAGGGGGAGAAGGAGAAGATTTTTGCCGTCATTGACGAGCTGAAATCGCTCTCACCCGACTTTATCAGCGTCACCTACGGCGCGGGCGGCTCCAATTCCCGCAACGTGGTGGAGATCGCCGACTACATTCAGAACGGCGCGGGGATCAACGCGCTCGCGCACATCACGGGCGGACCCTCTTCGCCGCAGGACGTCGACGCCGTCGCAACGCAGCTCAAAGAAAAGGGGATCGAGAACGTCCTCTGCCTGCGCGGGGATAAGCCCGTCGATTATACCGAGGATTACTGCAAGTACTTTGCGCACGCGACCGATCTCGCCGCCTATCTTGCGCCCTACGGGTTTACGCTGGGCGCGGCGTGCTATCCCGAAGGTCACGTTGAGTGCGAAACGCTGTATGCGGACCTCGTCAACATGAAGAAGAAGGAAGAGAGCGGGGCAAAGTTCTTCATCACGCAGCTCTTTTACGACAATTCGTATTACTACCGTCTCGTCAACGAGGCGCGCAGGCTGGGCGTTACCGCGCCCATCATTCCGGGCATCATGCCGCTTGTCAATCCCAAAAATATCCGCCGCATCAAGGAAATGTGCGGCAGCGCAATTCCTCTGGAATTCCGCAACATGATCGAAATTTACGCGTCCCGTCCCGCCGTCATGGAGGAGATCGGCTATAATTACGCCGTCTATCAGATCATCGACCTCATCGCAAAGGGTGCGCCGGGCGTGCATCTGTACGTCATGAACAATCCCAGAACGGCAAAGGCGATCTGTTTGCGCTTGGAGCGGGTGTTCCATGAACTCTTCTGAACTTCGCAAGGCGGCGTGCTCCTATCTCGGTTTTTACGGAGAGCCGACGGAGGAAATGATCGCGCTGGTCGATTCGGGCATGGAGGAGGCGCGCGCTCTTGCGCACTTCCGCGCCGTCGGCAAGGTCTTTTCCGCGCCGCTCGCCTTTTTGGAAAAAGAGCCGTACGCCTCTTTTCTGGCGGGGTGTTCCTCGTACGCGCTCGTCGCCATGACGCTCGGTTCGGAGGTGGAACGCCGTATCCGCGCGCTCTTTCTGAGCGATCCCGTCCGCGGCGTCGTGCTTGACGCCTGCGCGAGCGCGCTGGTGGAGGCGGAAGGGGACGCGTGGGAAGCGCAGTTCGGCGCGGCGCGCACCTATCGTTTCTGCCCCGGGTACGGCGGAAGCGACGTGCGGGACGTGAAGGAGATCTTCGCCGCGCTCCGTCCCGAAAAGATCGGCATGGAGCTTTTGGAATCGGGGCTGATGGCGCCGCAGAAATCCATGGCGGGAATCGTGGGGATCGGCAAAACAAAACTTCGCTCGTGCGGCGCGTGTATGCTGCGCGAGAAGTGCATCTTTTTGAAGGAGGGAACGCGATGCTTCCGCTCGGAAAACAACTGATCGTCTTTGACGGCGGGTTCGGGAGCGAACTTGAACGGCGCGGACTCGGGGAGTACATTCCCGAGGATCTCAACGTAACGCACGCGGACGAGATCAGAGCCATTCACCGCGCATACGCCGAAGCGGGGGCGGACGTGATTACCGCCAATTCCTTCGGGCTGAACCGTATCAAATACAAGGGAAAATATCCGCTGGAAACGCTCGTCCGCGCGGCAGTGGAAAACGCGCGCGCGGCGGGCAAAGAGGTGTTCTTTGACGTCGGTCCGACGGGCGCGCTCCTTGCGCCCGTGGGTACGCTCACCTTTGACGAGGCTTATGAGGCATTCGCCGAAATTGCGCGCCTGACCTCGGACATGGTAGGGGGATATATCGTCGAGACCTTTTCCGACCTGTATGAATTGAAGGCTTGTGTGCTCGCCCTGAAAGAGCATTCGGACAAGCCCGTGTACGCGACGGTGACCTTCGATGCGGGCGGGCGCACGCTGACGGGTTCGACGCCCGAAATCGTGGCGGACCTGTTGGAAGGGCTGGGCGTCGACGCGCTCGGCGTCAACTGTTCGCTCGGTCCCGAGGAGCTTGCGCCCATCGTGGAACGCCTGCTCAACGCGACCGACCTTCCCGTCATCGTACAGCCAAACCGCGGACTTCCCAAGCTCGAAAACGGAAAGACCGTCTACGACCTCTCGGAGGACGAGTTCGCCCGTTGGATGCGTAAGTTCGTCGAAATGGGCGTTTCCGTCGTGGGCGGATGCTGCGGCACAACGCCCGCGTTTATTCGCCGTCTCGCCGAATGGAAGGGGCGCGCCGTTCCCGCGCGGAACGTCGTGCGCCGTACGGCGGTTTGTTCTGCAACGCAGCGCGTCGTTCTCGAAATCGTGAAAGTCTGCGGCGAACGGCTCAATCCGACGGGCAAGAAAAAGCTCAAAGAGGCGCTGTCTGCCGAAGACTACGATTACCTCGTTTCCGAAGCGATCCGCCAGCAGGAGGCGGGCGCGGATCTGCTCGACCTCAACGTCGGGATCCCGAAAATCGACGAGCCGACCGTCATGCGCAGGGCGGTCACGGCGGTGCAGGAATATGTCGACCTGCCCCTGCAAATCGACTCGTCCGACCCCTCCGCCATTGAAGCGGGCGTGCGCTATTATAACGGCGTGCCGCTCATCAACAGCGTGAACGGCGAAGAGGCTGTCATGGAGCGCGTCTTTCCCATCGCCAAGAAGTACGGCGCGGTCGTGCTGGGGCTTACGATGGACCAAAACGGCGTGCCGCGTACGGCGCAGGCGCGGTTCGGGATCGCAAAGCGCATCGTCGCGCGGGCGGAGAAATACGGCATTCCCCGCCATAAGGTGATGATCGATACCCTCGTTCTGACGGCGTCCGCCGAACAGCCGCTCGTCATGGAGACGGTGAAAGCGCTTTCGCTCGTGCAGTCTCTCGGCGTGAAAACGGCGCTCGGTGTTTCCAACGTCTCGTTCGGACTGCCCAATCGTCCGCTTTTGAATAAGACATTTCTTGCAATGGCAATGACGTGCGGTCTGAATATGCCCATTCTCAACCCGTTGGACGGCGAAATGATGGGCGCGGTCAGGGCGTTCGGCGTGCTTGCCAATACGGACGCCGGCGCGGAAAAATATATCGAAGCATACCGCGACTTCGTTCCTGCGCAGACGGCGGCAGCCGCACCCGCTGCGGGGCAGTCCGCCGTTCAGACGGAGGGAGCGGGCGACCTGTTCGACTGCGTCAAGCGCGGCGTAAAGCAGGGTGTGCGCGCCGCCGCAGAGCGCGAGCTTGCGCAGAAAGCCCCGCTCGACGTGGTGAACGACGTGCTCATAAAGGCGCTCGAAGAGGTGGGCGCGGGTTACGAAAAGGGAACGCTGTTCCTGCCGCAGCTCATCGCCTCCGCCGAGGCTGCAAAAGAGGCGTTCGCCGTCGTGGGCGAGCATATGGAAAAGACCGCCGCAAAAAAGGGGACGGTCGTGCTCGCGACGGTGCGCGGGGACGTGCATGACATCGGAAAAAATATTGTAAAAGTCGTTCTCGAATCGTACGGATTTGAAGTTGTCGATTTAGGGAAGGATACGCCCGTCGAGCGGGTCGTCGAGGCGGCAATGCGCATTCAGCCGCTCGCAGTGGGGCTTTCCGCGCTCATGACCACGACGGTCCGCAGTATGGAAGAGACGGTCCGCGCCCTGCGTGAAAAGGGGTGTAAATCGAAAATTTTCGTCGGCGGCGCGGTACTCACGGCGGAAATCGCGCGCGAGATCGGCGCAGACTACTACACCGCCAACGCCTTGGAGCTTGTCAAAGCCTTGGAATCGCTCCTTGCCAAATAAAACAAAACGGATCGTGAGGAAATCAAAAAATATGATATAGTCGTCAGTGATTTGTGGGGTAGATGAGTCATTTGTATGGTTACTTTTATAGAAAAATTATTTTTAAAAAATAAAGCAAAAAAAGTATTATCATTACTTTCTTTGGTTGTCATAATTATCCACGTTGCAAGTATACGAAACCATATGTTCCCCAACGCACACATTAAAATGAAAAAGGCTTCAATCAAAGAATTGATTGAAGCCTTTTTTAGCACACGTTCAGCAATTGCTTCGCAGTAGAGCACTACACCGAGTATATGGCTTCCTGCGCCACGGCGACGAAATGTTTCTGCAAGCAGGCATTTTTTGTGTGTATCGAGCGTGCGCCGCGTCGTCAGAAACCTCTTGCAAGCAAGGGTTTCTCCGTGCAAGGGAAAAGGGGGCTTATAAGCACCATATAGACAAAAAGGCAACCCAACGGGTTGCCTTTTTTATGTGGTGCACTTTCAGGGACTCGAACCCTGGGCCCATTGATTAAGAGTCAATTGCTCTACCAACTGAGCTAAAAGTGCATATGGTGCGGATTTCTCCGCAATCCATCCGAGATTCGAACTCGGGACACCTTGATTAAAAGTCAAGTGCTCTGCCAACTGAGCTAATGGGCCGTGTGGCTGGGGTGGCTGGATTTGAACCAACGAATGCCGGAATCAAAATCCGGTGCCTTAACCTCTTGGCGACACCCCATTGATTTTCAAAAGTGGGGCGGGCGACGAGAATCGAACTCACGACCTCCAGGGCCACAATCTGGCGCTCTAACCAACTGAGCTACACCCGCCATAAATGGTGCGCCTGAAGAGATTCGAACTCCTGACACACGGCTTAGAAGGCCGTTGCTCTATCCGACTGAGCTACAAGCGCATGATGCTCACGACATTCATCCACTTGCTCAATTGCGAAAATGGAGCGGGTGATGGGAATTGAACCCACGCGACCAGCTTGGAAGGCTGGGATTCTACCACTGAACTACACCCGCAGTTCGTCAGCGCTTATATACTCTACCAAAGTTTTTATCAGAAGTCAAACGTTTTCAAGGGATTTTTACATTTTTTTCAAAAATTTTTCTGCATTTCTTATACAAAGACGCGCGCTTTTCGCACCGTCCGTCCGATAAAATTTCCGTTCGTTTTCTGATATAAAGGAACATTTTGTAAGAATCGCAAAATTCACGCGTTCTTTTTTGAATTTTAATGGAAATTTATGTTATAATGACAGTGAGGAAAATATCGGAAAATCGGGATCATTGTATGAAAACATTATTCGTGTCTGACTTAGACGGGACCTTGCTTACACGGCACGAAGCGGTTTCCGCTTACAGTACGGAACATCTGAATCGGCTCATAGAACGGGGAATGGCGTTTACATACGCCACGGCGCGTTCGGTCGGGAGCGCGCTGCGCGCGCTTCGCGGTCTCAATGTTCGCCTGCCCGCGATTTTTTATAACGGCGGACTCATCTTTGACGTCGTGACGCGCGAAATACTCAGATATATCGTCTTTGAAGAGGAGCAGAAACGCTATGTGCTTTCCGTCCTCGAAGAACACGGTATTTCGCCCGTTGTATTCGGAGCCAACAGCGAGCGCGAACATCTTACATGGCGCGTCGGGGAGGAAAGCGTAGGCGTAAAGCGCTATCTGGAACGCCGCAAGGACGACCCGCGCATGACGCCCGCGCATTCGGACGAGGAACTGTTGCAGGGGAGCGTGTTCTATTTCAAGTGCATCGGTCCGCGCGGACAGCTTGAAAGCGCGTGGAACATTTTAAAAATGGATGCGCGGTTCATCTGCATTTTCCATCAGGAGACCTATCAGAACGATTTCTGGATGGAGATCTCTCCCAAAGAGGCGACCAAGGCGAACGCCGCGCGCTTTTTGAAGGAACAGCTCGGTTTTGATCAACTTGTCTGTTTCGGCGACAGCGCCAACGATTCCGACCTGTTCGACGTGTGCGACGAAAAGTACGCCGTAAAGAATGCGGACGATTGGCTCAAAGAAAAAGCGACGGGCGTGATCGGTTACTGCGAAGAGGACGGCGTCGCAAAGTGGCTGGACGAACACGCCGGCGTGTAAGATAAGGAAGGGCGGGCGTTTTACAGAAAGAGCGCGATCCCGCGGAATCCGAGGTAAAAACAATATAGATTGACGACTGCGAGCAGGGGAAGCGCGATCATGAGCAGGCAGTTTTCCAAGCGGTAGCGCAGGATAAACATAGTCGCGTACATTGCGGTCGCGCCGCCGAGCGCGGCGGCGAGCAGCAGTTTGCCGTCTCCCTCGCCTTCCTCCCGATCGCCCGCTTCCACGCCGTCCCGCTGGGACTTGATGAGGCGGAACGCGAGGAAATTGACGGCGGCGATATAGGTTGCCAAAAGGATATAGAGCAGGATCATACCGTCCACAGTATGTGCGGCGGAAATAATTTTAGGCGGAAAGACCATGAAAGCGAAGAAAAGGGCATACGTCAGTGTGTACAACAAGGAGCGGATCGTTGAGTTCTGCCAATATCTCGTCGAATACGGCTACGAGATCATCGCCACGGAGGGGACCTGCAAGGTCCTGCGCGAGGCGGGGATCGCCGCGCTCTCTGCGCACGAGCTGACGGGGTATCCCGAGCCGCTCGGCGGCAAGGTGCGCGCCATGCACCCCGCAGTCTATACGGGCATCATTGCCAACCAGCTCACGCCCGAGCAGTTCAAGGAACTCGGCCGCGCGAAGGCGAAAGTTTTCCCCATTGAGCTTGTCGTCATCAATCTCTATCCCTTCAAAGAGGATATGGAGGCGGGGATTCCCTTCGAGGAGGCGGCGGAGCACATCGACGTCGGCGGCGTTGCGCTGCTGGACGCCGCCGCGCGCAATTTCATGCACACCGTTGCCGTGTGCGATCCAGACGACTACGACCGCGTTCTATGCGATCTTGCGGCGGGGGTGATCGCCGAGGATGACCGCAAGTACCTCATGTACAAGGCGTTCTCTTACACGGCGTCGTACGACGCGCTCGTCGCGCAGTATCTTTCCTATCAGCTGAAAATTTCCTTCCCCAAGACGCTTACCGTCACATATGAAAAAACGCAGGATATGCTCTACGGCGAAAACCCGCACCAGCGTGCGGCGGTTTACCGCGAGCCGCTCTTGAAGGAAGGTTCCATCGCGCGCGCAAGACAGCTCGCGGGCGCAGATCTTACCTATAATAATATCCATGACGCGAACTCCGCGCTGGAACTCGTCAAGGAATACGACGAGCCCGCGGTGGTCGCGTGCAAGCACGGGGAGCCGTGCAGCGTCGGAACGGGGAACGATCTCTTCGAAGCGTGCGACCGCGCGGCGGAGGCGGACCCGCTGAGATTCCGCGGCGGCATTCTCGCCATGAACGGCGTTGTGGACGCGCGTATCGCGGCGCGGGTGCGGGATATGGGCGTCGAGGTGGTTATCGCCGTCGGCTTTACGCCCGAGGCGATGGGCGAACTGCGCTTCAATAAGGCGCTCATCCTGCTTGAAATGCCCGATATCCGCAGCAAGGTGCAGTTCACGACCTTCGATATGAAAAAGATCTACGGCGGACTGCTCGTCCAGACGTACGACACCGCGCTGATGGAGGACGCCGTCTGCGCAACCTCCCGCAAGCCCACAGAGGAGGAGCTTGCGGCGCTTACGCTCAACTATAAAGTGGCGAAGCACGCGCATTCGAGCGCCGTCGTCGTGGGAACGCAGAACGCGACCTGCGGGATCGGCGCGGGACAGACCAACCGTATGCTCGCGCTCCGTTTCGCGCTTTCGCTCGCGGGCGACAAGGCAAAGGGCGCGGTGATCGCTTCCGACTCCGCGCTGCTGAACACGGAGAGCGTGGAGGAGTGCCGCGAAGCGGGCGTTACCGCCGTCGTGCAGACGGGCGTTCCCGATACCAAAACGCTGAAACTGTGCGATAAATTCGGCATTGCCGTGCTTTGCTCGGAAAACCGTCACTTTAAGGCATAAGCCTGAGAATGGGGGCTGCGCAAAGGACAGCGCGCCCGATTGTATCGGATAAGACGGACTGAAAAACCGGATATGAAAAAGGAACCCACCAGCTTAGCTGGTGGGTCTTCATTATACTTCGCCTGCGGCTCGTGCCGCCAAAGGCGGGGCGGGCATAGCCCTTGACTACTAGCC
>CAJFFP010000032.1:10040-18954 GCA_904373325.1 Candidatus Gallimonas merdigallinarum | reverse complement strand
GGCGGTGATGAGGGGTTTGTGTTAGAGTATTCATAATGGCGGAATTGGGAATGACCCCTCATCCGACAGGCTCACACGTTCGCCTGTCACCTTCCCCCCCAAAGGGGAAGGCAGAAAGACGACCCGTTTACGGGTAGCAAGTAACAGACGCGCTGACTGGCAGGTCGTTCTATGTGCGCGTGGCGCACGAGCCAGTAGTCAAGGGCTATGCCCGCCCCGCCTTTGGCGGCACGAGCCGCAGGCGAAGTATAATGAAGACCCACCAGCTAAGCTGGTGGGTTCCTTGTTTCCGCAGGGTACGCGTGAATTTTTGTTATATAGAAAAAAAGAACCGCCTGCGCGGTTCTTTTTTCAGCTCTTTTTTTCAGCTCTTTTTCAGTTCTCTTCCAGCCACTTCTTTGCGTTGGCTTTGGAGAACGTCTTGATCGCCTCTTCCTTATAGGGGGACTCTTCGCCGCCGTTGGTGTAGAGGAAGAAGTCTCCTTCCGGCGTCTGATACATCGTCATTTCATAGCCGGCAGGGTCGCCGTAGGCGCCGCAAACTACCTTTTTAACAACGGCAGCCGTCGCGGTATCGTAAGTTTTCGTTTTCGTCGTCTTAACCATTGTGTTCACTCCTTTTATATAGATTTGTCTGTATTGTACCGCTCTGCAACGGATTTGTCAATAGAGGTTTGAAAATTTTCTGAAATTGTTCCGATCCGCACAGTTTGATCGTAAAAGTTTAGGAAATCATGTTTTTTTGTGAATAGTTCACAAAATGATCCTCTTGCAGCTTGACGGAGTAGGACGAGAGCGCGTTTGCGAGGATCTCCGCCATGGCATAGACGACGTGAAAGCGCGTCAGATGCAGAAGCGGCGCGGCAAGCGGGGATTTTCTCGCGACGATGCCCAGCACCGAGACGTCCCCCACCTTCGGCAGCCGCTTGTTCGCGCCCGCGCCCGGGCGCAGCGCGCCCTGAACGACCTTCAAAAGTCCCACGTCCTCCTCTTCTCCGACCGCCGCGTCAACGGCGATGATCTTGCTTTTCGGGTGCGTTCTGCGGACAAATTCTCCGAGATATCTGACCTCTTTCGCCGTGACGGGAGCCTTCAAAGTTCCGTAAATATAGCCGCAGAACCGAGTTTTACGCGATTTGAGCATCGTCCCCGCGACGGGACCGAGGCTGTCTCCGACGGCAAGATCGCTGCCGATGCACAGGACGACGGGCGGAGCTTCGTGCGCGCCTAAAAGTCTGTCCAGAGCGAGACAAATGCCCGTTTCTGCCATGGTATTGGAAAAATGAAATGCGTATTCCACAGTATGATCTCCTCGCTTTTTTAAAAATTGTTGCCCCTTTCGCCGATTTTATAACATTTCGGCGCAAATCGGTGACATTTTTACTCCGACGTGGTATAATCAATATGATAAGAAGGACAAAATACGCGAATAAGGAGGTGGAACGGTTGAATATTCTTGCATCGGCGGGATCTTCGGCATGGATTCTGGACGTCGTTTTTTTTGTCATTCTCCTGTTGGGTCTGCTCATCGGGTCGTGGCGCGGGTTTGTAAAAGGAATATGCAAGCTCGCGGGTACGATTTTCGCCATCTTTGTGGCGTTTACATTCTGCAATCCGTTTAAAAACACGCTGGAAAATTGGTTCGGACTGACGAGCGCAATGGCAAACGCGTTCGGCGGAACGGACGCCGCGCTGACTGCTGCAAGCTGGATCTCCATTATAATCTCCTTCCTGATCCTCTTTGTAATTGTTAAGTTATTAAGCTGGATTTTGGGGAAGATCGGGACGGGGCTTGTGAACAAATCCAAGGCGTTATCCACAGTCAACCGCGTGCTCGGTGCAATTCTCGGGCTTGTGAAGGGAATTTTTCTCATCTTCCTGATCCTGACGATCTGCTACTGGCTGCCGATCGACGGACTGCATACCTACATCGGGGAAAGCAGAGTGGTCGGAGCCATCTTCGATTGGGAGTGGTTCCGTTGGGCGGCAGAGTTCCGCTTTTTGAAATAATTCAAAAAAATTAAATCTTTACAAAAAATCTTGCGCCACGTATTTTTGTTGGCGCAAAATTTTTTTGCGCTCACACATTTCCAGGGCGCAAACGATTGTGCGCCCCTCTTTTTGGCGGGCGCGCTTATTTTTTGCGCGGCATTTTTTATTCTGCGTCAGATTTATCCATGCGTCGGAGTATGATTTTCTGTCCGATTAAAAAACATTTTTAAGAAAATATATTTTCGTATCCGAAAATCGTTCAGTCAGATTTGTCCGTCGGGAGCTGTTTTATGGCTTTCGGGTCGCCATTATGCCAAAAATGATTGTGGAAAACCTCTTTTTTAACGTATATTTTTGAAAAATTGCCCGTTTTTCCCATGGGGAAAGGGCCTGAAAATGGGTCAAAAATCGCTCTCATCGCACCACAGCGGGCATTTTTTACCCCGAGTTGCAAATTTCGGTCCGTTGCTTTATGAAAAAAAGCCTGTCTGGCGATCCTGAATGCCTGAAATGACGGAAAAAGTCAGGGTAAAACGGGGCAAAAGGGCTGCGTTTCTGGTTAAGCGAACCAAATCGCCGTATCTGAATGTAAGTTTTTTTGGATTTTGCGGTTTTGCGTACGCGGGCAAACCTGAAATCGGCTGAAAAAGGGGGATTTTTGCGCAAAAAACCGTTCAAAACGCCCTTTTTTTGGGCGTGGCGGGGTACCCTTACCATCGGTAAGGGTCTTTTTGCGTGTTTTTTCTTGAAAAACGCACTTCAAAGCCGTTTTTTGCCCCGTTTTATGGCAAAAAGCACCCATTTTTAAATTTTGCACTCAATGTTTCACGTGAAACGTTGAAAAATCGAAAAAATTCTTCGGTGTGTTTCACATGAAACACTTTTCACGGAAAAACAGGGGTACGCAAGGCGAAAATAAGGCAAAAATATGGATAAAACAGCCTCTAAATGATAATTTTGTAAAATCGGACAGTTTTCCCGAGCAAGTACTTGAAAAAAGTTTACGGATATGCTACAATATAGGCGTTTCTTCTGCACATACTTATTCTATAAGGAAATACGCGGGATTCCGCGGTGCGGCGATTTGTGCCGGGTATATATGCCCAGATTACGCCGTGCATTCTTTATAGTATCGTATGAGACAAGAAAACAACTACAAAAAGGAGATGTGCATTTGAGTAAGGTAGTCAAAACCGTCATTATCGTCCTGCTCGTTGCTGTCGTGGGGATCGGGGTGTATTTCCTCATCAACGCGCAGATCAACGCGCAGCGGACGAGGACGTTTAACGAATTCCTCGAACTCAGCGACGGCAATCCCGAGACGGGCGAGGGAGATGAAATTGTAAGAATTGAAATCAGCGGGTATAACCTGTACGGTTATACGACGACTTCCGGCGGCAGCTATTCGTATAGTTCCGTCGGTCCGAGCCAATTTGATTCCGGCTCGCCCTATTTGCAGAAGTGGATCGAAAACGGAATCGTTATCGAGTTCAACGATCCCAATGCGGGCAGCGGATGGGGGAACTTTCTCTACATTGCGGTTCTTGTCGTCGGCGTCGTAGCATTTTTCCTCATACTCCGGTCGATGAGCGGAGGCGGGGGGAAGGTGATGAACTTCGGCAAGACAAAGGCGAGGGTTTCTACCAACCTGAAAGTACGGTTCTCTGACGTCGCGGGAGCGGAGGAGGAGAAGGAAGAACTCAAAGAGGTTGTGGAATTCCTCAAAAATCCCAAGAAGTTCTCCGATCTGGGAGCAAAGATCCCGAAGGGCGTTCTGCTCGTAGGCCCTCCCGGAACGGGTAAAACCCTGTTTGCGAAGGCGGTTGCGGGCGAAGCGGGCGTTCCCTTCTTCTCCGTCAGCGGTTCCGACTTCGTGGAAATGTACGTCGGCGTCGGCGCTTCGCGTGTGCGCGACCTGTTCGATATGGCTAAGCGAAACCAGCCGTGTATCATTTTCATTGACGAAATCGACGCCGTCGGCCGTCAGAGAGGGGCAGGGCTCGGAGGCGGACACGACGAACGCGAACAGACCCTCAACCAGATCCTCGTTCAGATGGACGGTTTCGAGACGAACGAAGGGGTCATCGTCATGGCGGCGACCAACCGTGCGGACATTCTTGACTCCGCATTGCTCCGCCCCGGACGTTTTGACCGTCAGATCTACGTTAACCTGCCCGACGTCAAGGGGCGTGAAGCCATATTAAAGGTACACGCGCGCAATAAGCCGCTCGCTCCCGACGTCAATTTCAAGGTGATCGCCCGTATGACGAGCGGATTCTCGGGGGCGGACCTTGCAAACCTCCTCAACGAGGCTGCCATCCTTGCCGCCCGTGCGGGGAAATCGATGATCGGCAACCTCGAACTGTACGAGGGGATCAACAAGGTCATCATGGGTCCTCAGAAGAAGAGCCGTGTGGTGACCGAGGCGGATAAAAAGTGTACGGCATATCACGAAGCAGGCCACGCGATCCTCGCAAAACTGTGCGAACATACCGATAACGTACACGAAGTTTCCATTATCCCCCGCGGCATGGCGGCAGGTTACACGCTCACCCGCCCCGAATCCGATGACAATGACATGACAGTTAATAAACTTAACGATTTTATCTGTATGGCATTGGGCGGGCGCGTTGCGGAGGAGATCGTCATTCACGACGTCTCCGCGGGCGCGTCCAACGACATCAAGCGCGTTTCTCAGATGGCGCGCAAGATGGTCACCGAATGGGGTATGAGCGAGCGCGTCGGTCCCATCTGCTACGGCAGCGACGGTCCCGTGTTCCTCGGGCGCGACTTCGAGGAGCGCAACACGTACAGCGAGGAGACGGCGGGCATCATCGACGAAGAGGTCAAGGCAATCGTGTCCCGTCAGTATGCCCGCGCGAGGAAGCTCCTTACGGAAAACAGAGCCATTCTCGACAATATGGCGCGCGTGCTTGTGGAGCGCGAGACCATTTATACCGCCGAAGTGGATATGCTCATGCAGGGCAAGGGCTATCAGGAAGTGCTCGCCTATATGGAGGAGCACGACAAAGGAATGCCCGATAATCCCTTCGGGAAAATGACTTCTGCGTCCGAACCTGCGCAGACTGCGCCCTCCGCGCCCGCGTCCGAACAGACTGCGGAGCAGCCGAAGGACGAAAAAGACGGCGGGGAGCAGCCTCCCGTCGGGGACGAGACGGACAAGGAGTGAGAGAGTATGGGGAAAATCATCTCATTTTCCAACCAGAAGGGAGGAGTAGGCAAGACGACGACGTGCGTCAACATGGCGGCGTACCTCTCGCGCGCGGGCAAAAAAGTGCTTCTGATCGACCTCGACCCGCAGGGGAACGCGACGACGGGATTGGGCTTTTCCAAGGGATCGTTGAAAAAATCCGTCTATAACGTCGTCATCGAGGGCGAAGAGGTGAAGGACAACGTGCTCGAAACGGAGCTGGAAGGGCTGTATATCCTCCCTTCCAACATCGATCTTGCGGGCGCGGAAGTCGATCTCGTCTACAAAAAGAACCGCGACCGCGTACTCAAAGCCGCGCTCGAAAAGGTGAAGGGGGCGTACGATTATATCCTCATCGACTGCCCGCCTTCGCTGGGGCTGCTGACGATCAACGCGCTCTCCGCGGCGGACAGCGCGATCATCCCCATTCAGAGCGAGTATTATGCGCTCGAAGGGCTTTCGCAGCTCATGAACACCATTTCGCTCGTGCGGCAGCACCTCAACAAATCGCTCAAAGTGGAGGGCGTCGTGCTCACGATGTACGACGGGCGTTCGCTCATCTCCAAGCAGATCGCGGCGGAAATCAAGAAGTATTTCTCCAAGAAACTGTATGAGATCGTCATTCCGCGCAACGTGCGCCTTTCCGAGGCGCCCAGCCACGGCAAGCCCATCGTGCTGCACGACCCGAAGTGCATGGGCGCGCGGGCGTACGCGGCGCTCACGGAAGAATTTTTGAAAAAAACGGAAGGAAAGGGGGAATAACATATGGCAAAAGGACTTGGAAGAGGACTCTCCGCGCTGTTCAGCGATACGGAAGAGGCATACGAAAACGCGCGCACCGAGACGGGGGAAAACGCCCTTGCCGGCGCGACGGAAGTAGAAGTCTCCGAGATATTCCCCAACCCGCACCAGCCGCGGAAAGCCTTCGACGAAAACGCGCTCAACGATCTTGCGAACTCCATCCGCGAACACGGCATCATCAGTCCGCTCGTCGTCAACAAGAACCCCGACGGCACGTACATGATCATCGCGGGCGAACGCAGATACCGCGCGGCGATGAAGGCGGGGCTTACCAAAGTTCCCGTCATCGTCAAGGAGCTGGGCGACAAGGAGATTCAGGAGATCTCGCTCATCGAGAACTTGCAGCGCGAGGACCTCAATCCCATCGAAGCGGCGTACGGCATGAAGCGGCTGATGGAGGAGTTCGGGCTCACGCAGGAGATGCTCGCGGAGCGGCTGGGCAAATCCCGCCCCGCCATCGCGAACACGCTGCGCCTTCTCACGCTCGCGGAGGAAGTCGTCGCGCTCGTCCGGGAGGGGAAACTCTCCTCTGGCCACGCCCGCACGCTGGTGCCCGTCGCCAAGGAGGAGCAGCTTCCGCTTGCCGAGGAGTGCGTGAAGAACGGCTGGTCGGTGCGCGAGATGGAGCGCGCCGTCAAGCAGTATCTCAACCCGCCCGAAGTGCTCGCAAAGGAAAAGGAGCAGAAGAACGCGCTCGCAAACGCGGAACTCAAACACCTCGTGGAGCGGCTGCGTTCCACGCTCAAAACAAAAGTATCGCTCATCGGTACGGATAAGAAGGGGCGTATCTATATCGACTACTACACCCGCGACGATCTCGACCGCATCAGCGAGCTTCTGGACATCATCGACAGAATGGAATAACAAAACGCATTTTCCCGCTGCCGATATTCGGCGGCGGGAGATTGTCGCCTTTGCGTAAAACCGCGTACCGCGGACATGGCGCGCAGGTTGCGTTGGGATTGCGTCTGCGGACATGGCGGGCATATTTGTTCCGAACGGGAACGCGGCGGACAGGCTGCGCGGCAGCCATGTCCGCGGGTATGGCGGACGGGAGCGGGCGCGGCGGCGCGGAAAGGCGTCTGTTTCACGGAAAACGGGTTTTCCCGCGGGCATGTCCGGACGGAACGGGGCGGAATCGGCTCCGATCGCGGACATGGCTTGCGCAAATTCCGTCTGCGGTCCCGCGAAATGCGGCGCGCCGCGCAGAGGCCGCCGTCTGAAAATCAACGATCAAAAAATCAACGATCAAGGAGAAAAGGAAAGTCCGCCCCGTCGGGGCGGACGAATTATGCTGAATTTCATCAAGACAAAGAAAGACGACGTTCTCGTGTACGCGCCCTTTTTTGCGGGGCAGACGACGCACGTCTCCGATTTTTCCCTGTGCTTTCAGTTCATGTGGCACAAGTATTTTGCGCCCGATTACGCCATCGTGGAGGACTGCCTCGTGCTCAAAGAGCTGTATGCGGGCAAGCACTATTTCCACTATCCGCTCTCCCGCACGGGGGATCGTGAGGCGCAGCTCCGCGCCGTCGCCGCGCTCGAACAGTACTGCCGCGACGAGGAGATCCGCCTGCACTTTACCAACGTGCCGCGCGCGTGCGTTCCCGATCTCGTGCTCCGCTACGGGCAGGAAGTCTCCGTGACGAATATCCGCCGCTGGCGCGACTATCTCTATACGGCGGAGAGCTTCCGCACCTACGCAGGCGGGAAGTATTCGGGGCAGCGCAATCACGTCAATAAATTCAAGAAGAACTATCCCGATTGGGCGTTTCACGTCTACCGCGCGGAGGACGCGGACGCGCTTTTGGCGTTTCTGCACGAGTACGACGCCGCGCAGCGCAGCAAGGGGAGCTATCTCGCCGCCGAGGAAATGGACGAGGTGTACGAGCTGATCCCCGTCATCGGACGGTTCTCCCTTCTGTGCGGATACCTGACGGCGGGCGGCAGGATCGTCGCCTGTTCCATCGGCGAGAAGTGCGGCGATATGATCGTCGTGCACGTGGAGAAGGCGCTCCGCGCGTACGAGGGCGCGTATCCGATGATCGCCCAGCAGTTTGCGCTCGCATTTGCGGGCGACGGCGTGCAGTTTCTCAACCGCATGGACGACGCGGGCGACATGGGGCTGCGCAAATCCAAACTGCAATATCTGCCGTGCGAGATCGTCGGCAAATACAACGTCACGCCCCGCCGCGCGATCGACGGCGTTTCGCGCCTGCCCGTGCTGAAAACGGAGCGGCTCACGCTGAAACCCGTTCCCGACGAGGACGCTGCGGTCTACGCCCGTCTCGCGGGCGATACGGAGCGCAACCGCTGGTGGGGGTACGATTGGCGGGAGGACGCGCCGAAGGGGGCGGACGGCTCGCCCGCGCCCGAAACGGGGTGGTTCCTCGCGTGCGCGCGCAAATCCTTTAAGGATAAGATGGAGATGCCGCTCGGGATCTATGCGGGCGGCGCGCTCGTCGGCGAAGTCGTTCTGCACCGCTTCGGGTATCAGGCGGAGGCGGAGATCGGCGTGCGGCTGCTGCCCGAGTACGAGGGCAACGGTTACGCCGCCGAGGCGGTCTCCGCGTACGCGGCGTATGCGTTCGGAAAGCTCGAACTCGACCGCGTGGAGGCGAAACACTTCAAGGAAAACGCGCGTTCGGGCGCGTCGCTCGTCCGCGCGGGAATGCGCCGCGCCGGCGAGGACGAAACCTATTTCTACTATTATAAGACGGCAGCCATGTAAGAACGGTGCGCCCCTCAGCTCTCCTCGAAACGTTCCGAAGGAGACGGCGAGGGGCGTTTTTTGTATTTAGAAAACCCCCAGATAGTCTGGGGGTTCAGTAGAGGCTTATGCCGATGAGTAAAAATAAAGGCTTCCCCTTGGGGGGAAGCTCCGCCGAAGGCGGTGATGAGGGGTTTGTG
>CAJFFP010000032.1:0-10029 GCA_904373325.1 Candidatus Gallimonas merdigallinarum | reverse complement strand
GGCTAGTAGTCAAGGGCTATGCCCGCCCCGCCTTTGGCGGCACGAGCCGCAGGCGAAGTATAATGAAGAACCACCAGCTAAGCTGGTGGGTTCCTTTTTCTGTTATCGGCGGAAAAACGCCGTCTGCGCGCCCGCCCGACATATAGAGACGCTGCGCGGTGCGGAAGGGGCGTCCGCTCTTTGCGACAAAGAAGTAAAACAACTAAATAAAATCAATATTTTGTGGTTGCGCGCCGTTTTCCGCCGACTGCGGCGCGAAATATGAGTTTTTTGGTGAAAACGCCCAAAAAAATCGCGGAAAAAGATGTATATTTCACAAAAAATTTTTAAAAATACCATTGACAAAGTGACCGATGCGTGATATATTATGTGTAGTACAAGAAATGACGACGGGGGGAATGTCATGATTGTGAGGAACGTTCGGTAATTTTTTCGTGCGCTTTTGTCCGTTTTTCGGACAAGGCTTCGTAAAAATGCGCGGGCGTTTTTCCTTTTTTGGCGACCTCTCGGCGAATTTCTGCCGACGGGCGCTTTTTTGTGCCGTTCGGAGCGCGGCTCCCCCCGCCGCGGTCAGGCGTCGCAAACAAACGCGTGCCGGCTGTACGAAAACTATATTATAAGAGGTAAGTGAGATGAAGAAGAGAAAACTTCTCAGGAACGTATCCTTGGTCGCGCTTTCCGCCCTCATGGTCGGCGGCACGGCGATGGCGTTCACGGGATGCAACAAGAAAGATCCGAACGTCCTCGACGTATTCATTTTCTGCTCCGACGCCGACAAGGCGACCAACCAGCAGATCGTCGACGCGGCGATGGAAGCGTTCAACAAAGAGTATGCCGATCTTTTGAAGAACAAAGACGGTACGCAGAGAACGGTCCGCGCCGAGATCAACAACATCGCGGATACGGCGGAGTACTTCAAGCAATTGCAGCAGCGCTTGCAGAACAACGAGGCTTCGGACGTTGTGTACATTTCGCCCAAATACGCGACCACGTACGCGCAGCAGGGCTACGTGCTCGATCTGACCGAATACCTGACGGGCAAGACGGACGGCATGAGCGCCGGGGCGACCGCCAACGCCAACGAGATCTGGGGCGACGCGCTTGCACTCTATGCAACCTATCCCGAGACGGCGAACGGCAGAACGACGTATAAGAACGCGTCGGAAGCCGTCTGGAACGATACGGACAAGGTCTGGAAGGACGGCGACACGACCGTCGGCATCTACGGTCTGCCCAAGGACTATTCGAGCTTCTCGATGGGCTATAACCGCAACTTCTTCAAGGGCACGCTGAAACACGCCTATACGACGGTGAAGGCTTCCGATTCCCGCGAAGTCACGAGCTGGGAGTATAAGGCAAACAAGGCTGTGGCAAAGAACAAGCATACGGGCGGCTCGACGTTGCAGGGGAAAAACCAGGTCGCAACGTTTGCTGCGAGCGGAACCTACTACATTTACGATGAGGACGGGAACAGACAACCGGCGTCCATGCCCGCCGTTGCGGGGATGGAAGCTCCGCTCATCGCGATCGGCATTCCCGTCCGTTATAAACCGTTCAACTTCTACAAATATACGGACTTCGATTCCGCATACAACGCGGGCGATCCCGTGGCGCTCGGCGTGGCGGCATACTCGCCCGACGTGGACAACGACGGTAAGGGCGACGGCTACACCGTCACGATCCCCGGCTTCCCCGGCGAGACCTTTGCAGTCGACAAGAAGTATCAGCCGAAAGAGGAGCTTGACGTGCCTTATGCGACCGACCTCGGTCATACCGTTCTCACGTATGCCGAATACGGCGCAATGAGCTGGGCGCTGTCGTATTACCTGACGACGTTCGCGTGGGATCAGTCCGCGGGAAGCAATACGACCAACGGCGGCAAGTACATCGCCGACGGCAAATACTATCAGAACGTGTACGGCGGCGAGCAGTACGAGAACTCCGACTTCGGTATCAACGGCTACCTGCTGCCTTGGCTCGTCTCCAACAACGCGACGGTCGTCTCTTCCGACTACACGCGCGTCTGGAACACGACGAACGAGCCTGCAAGCTTCACGGGCACGAATAAGAACGTCACGGACTACATCGGAACGGATTCCGAGACGATCGAAAAGCTCAACCTTGACGGTTCGTACCGCAAGGCGGAAGTTCAGTACGGTTTCGACAGCGAGAACTTCATCGAAACGTACGGCGCATTCCAGGAGATCGCTTCCACGTGGAACGCAAACTCCGGTACGGCGGGCGACGCGGCTTCCGCGCAGGACCGCGGCAACGCTTCGGGCTGGACGTACTTCACGCAGGGCGCAACGCTCTTCTACGGCGCAGGTACGTGGGACGCTTCCACGAGAAACGAGTCGGATACGGAGGACTTCTGGTTCGGTCAGATGCCCGTTCCCGTTTCCGAGAAATTTGCGCTCTATTCGCAGGTCCGCGACGGGCTCTACAATATTGTTGAATACAGCAATGCAAACAACGAGAAGGGGACCGGCGACGGCGCGAACAAAGACTACGATCAGCGCGAAACGGCATCTTCCGGCAAAGTTCCCTATACGGAAGAACAGATCAAAGCCAACCAGCTTCTCCGTCAGGATAAGTGGGGCGCGCGTATGGACTCCGTCGGTTACGGCGTCAACGCCAAGGTGCTCGAATATGAGGGCGATTCCGCATGGAAGGAGCAGGCAGCGGTGTACGTCGTCGAATACCTTACGATCAACCGCGACTCGCAGGTCACGCTGACGTACGCGGGCGCGCAGCTGCCCAACTTCGTCGACCAGTGCGAAGACTTCCTCAAATACAACGATGACGATTACAACAAAGAAGAAGGCAAGACCAACGCATTCGCAGCCATGATCACGCCCGACTCGAAAGACGATAAGGGCGACGACGTGTGGGCTGATTATTACAAGTATGCGGAAGAGCTTGCAGTTGCTGCCCGTGCTCAGAAGAGCACCGATACGGGTGTGACGGTTAAGGCTTATGTTGAGGCGCATCCCAAGACGGAGAAGGAACGCACGGTTTCTTACGATCCTTCGTTCGCGGATACCAAACTTGCAGACTTCGCAGGTAACGCAACGTCGCTCCGCGCATTCTCCATGAAGGTTCTCCGCATGGTCAACTTCGATAAGGCGGACCGTGACCTCAACATGCGTATGGCGTACGGTCTGAACGCCGCCCGCGACCAGCTCATGTACACGATGGACACGTCGTGGATCACGGAGCTGACCGCTGAATCGGCTGCAAACCCGACGCACCTTCTCGCATACACCAACCAGAAAGAGATTACGGGCACAAAGGATTTGAAGTCCCTTGTTGCGACCAATCCTCAGGATATGCAGAGCAAATCCTACTGGACGCCGGCGCTCAACTGCATCTACAACGTGCGTGACGCGCAGACCAAACTCAATGCGACGATGAACGTCAGCATCGGCGAGGGAACGGGAGCCATCGACGGCTGATAAAGCAACGGGAAACCTCTCCCGCGTTCTGCGCGGGAGAGGGCGTTCCCTTTCATTCTCCGCATGCCCTGCGTGCGGGGCATACGGCATGAATAAGGAGGAAATCTGAATGGAAGAAAACACAACTGTCGTTGCGGAGGAACCCGTAACCACAGCAGCAGCCGACGTTGCCGAGGCTGTCCTTCCGAAGAAGAAAGAGAAGCGGCCCATCAATCAGCAGAAGCTGCAAGATAACCTCTGGGGCTGGGCGTTCTGCGTTCCCCTCATTGTAGGTACCGTTCTCTTCGTCTACATAGCGCTTGTCATGGCAGTTTTGCTGTCGTTCACCACGTTCAACTCCCAATCGGGTACGGACGTCTGGGGATTCCTCGGCGCAATGTTCTCGGGCGGCAAAGTCGGACCGATGGGCTGGGAGACGGACGTATTCACCAACCCCAACAACAACGTCTCCGATCCGCTCCGCTGGTATAAGTACGCGTTCAGTTGGAGCGAATACACGAGCAACATCTCCGAGAGCCTCGGCGCGGGCAAAATGAACGTCATGGGCGCCATGCTCTTCAACACGGTGTTCTATCTCATCGGCATCCCGATCGGCATGGTCCTTTCCATGTTCTTTGCGGTCTGTATGTCGCGCGACATCAAGGGCGGGAACGTGTTCCGCGTGATCTATTACCTTCCCTGCGTCGCAAGTACGATCTCCATCGTCTACACCTTCCGTCTTCTGTTTGCGTCTACCGAGTCGAGCGTTATCAACCAGCTTCTCGGCACGGCGATCCCGTGGATGGGCGCGCAGACGGGCAGCAACCTGGCGCAGATCACGGTTCAGGGCGTCGATCCGTTCTGGACGCAAGGTCTCATCCAAAAATGCGTCGTCATCGTCATGGCGGTCTGGAAGGGGCTCGGCGGTACGATCATTCTGTACATTGCGGGTCTGTCCGGCGTGAACGCGGCAACCAAGGAAGCCGCGCAGATCGACGGCGCGAGCGGATGGCGAATCTTCTGGCAGATCACCATGCCCGACCTGTATCCCGTTATCTTCTACAACATGGTCACGGCGATCATCGGCGGCATGCAGATCTATGCGGAACCCGAACTCTTCTGGCCGACGACGGGCGCAGCGATGCCGAATATGTACACTTCGGGATACGTCAGCCTCATCTGGTGGTACGGTACTTCGGGCAACGCGACGCTTTCTCAGTCGAATGCGTACCTGCCCGGCAACGACGTCTATTTCAGCGGAAATGCAGGCGGGCGTATGTGGTACGGTCTCGGCGCGGCGTACGGTATCGTGCTTGCGATCATCGTGCTCGTCATGACCCTCTTCCAGTTCTGGCTGGATAAGAGAAAGGATGACTAAGGAGGGAATGGCTATGGAAAACATGGAAAACATTCAGGTCAACGCTGCCGCGGAAACGCCGCAGTACTCCTCCTTCCGCTATGCAGTCGGCGCAGTGCTTGCGTTCTTCGGGTTCTCGTCCAAGACGCACCGCGCCAGCAAAAAACGCGCAAAGCTCGTCGGCGATATTTTCACCTATATCGTGCTCATTTTCGGCGGATTCCTGATGCTCTATCCCTTCTGGTGGATGATCGCGGCGTCCTTCGGCGCGACCGCTTCCACCGTCGGTATGGGCGCGATCTCCGGCATGACGTGGTGGCCGTCGCCCGCTTACCCCTTCGAGATCAACGGCGTAAGAGAAGGGCTGTTCTACAACTACGAGATCCTCTTCACGAGCGGTTTCTCGATGGGATATGCGTCCGGTTTCACCTATTGGAGAGCGGTCGGGAACAACCTGTTCTATTCCATCGTTCCCGTCGTGGTCGGCGTTATCACCTCGGCGATGGCGGCGTTCTCCTTCGCGAAGATCAATTGGATCGGCAGAAATACAGTGTTCCTCTTCCTCCTCGCGGCGATCATGATTCCCGGTCCTTCCATCATGGCGACGCAGTACGCTATGTACAAGTCGTTCGGATTCACCGATAACTGGGCGGTTATGGTCGTTCCCGGACTCTTCGGTTCCATCATGACGGCGTTCTTCATCCGTCAGTTCCTGTTCGGTCTGCCCACCTCCATCATCGAGGCGGCGAAGATCGACGGCGCGGGTTACGGCAGAATTTTCGTAAGTTTCATTCTTCCGCTCGCAATGCCCGCGATCGTGGCGCAGGGTCTGCTCTCCTTCATGGGTTGCTGGAACAACTACATGGCGTCGTACATCTTCATTCAGTCCAACTCGGAGTGGATTAACCTTCCTCACGCGATGTGGCTCATGGAGACGAACACGAACTTCGACGTCAACCAAGGTCCTATCCTTGCGGCTGCGGTTATGTGCGTCCTTCCCGTCATCATCCTGTTCGCGATCTTCCAGCGGATGATCATCGGCTCGCTGATGCTCACGGGTTCCAAGGAGTAATCTCCGAACAAATAAAAAACAGGGCGGAAAAGCCCTGTTTTTTTGTGTGTTTTCGGAATCTGATCCGCCCCGCGCGGGAGCATTTCTGCGGAAGAACGGATTTGTTTCAACGCGAAAGGGGCGCGCTTCGGGGAGCGGACGCGTTTCGGAAGGGGCGGGGAGTGTGCGCGATTTTCTTGCGGAGACGGCGATGCTGCCCGCAATGCGGGAGTTTGGCAGAAAGCGCAAGAAATTTATGCAACGGGCTTGAAAAAGCGTCCGGAATGCGGTATAATAACTATGTAACCAAGGGGGAATCTGATGTGAAGAAATTATTCGCAGTTGCGGGCGCGGCGATCATGCTTGCCTCCGTCTGCCTGACGGGCGCGTGCGCGGGGATCCGCGAAAACGCGAGCGTACACGATCCGTCCGTTTTTTACGATGAGGCGAGCGGCACGTATTACGCATTTGGTTCGCACTTTGCCGTGGCGTCGTCCAAAGATCTCGTAAATTGGCGTCAGGTCAGTTCGGATAACGAAGCGGAAAAGCTGTACGGCACGTCCGATTGGAAATCCGTCCTCACGGCGGGCGTCGCGGAGGTCAATCCCGATGCGTCGATCGTCTCCACGTGGGCGCCCGACGTCGAGTACTATAACGGCAAATACTATATGTATTATTCGCTCACCTATGCGTTCGGCAGCAACTATTCTGCGATCGGGCGCGTCTCGGCGGACAGCGTGACGGGACCCTATTCGGGCGATACCGTCGTGCTTTCCAGCGTCGGCGCGGACTCGTCCTCCCCGAACTGTATCGATCCCGAACTCTTCTACGACAAAGACGGGCGGCTGTGGATGGTGTACGGCTCCTTCTTCGGCGGGATCTACGTGACCGAGCTGTACAACGAGGGCGAGAATTGGGGACTGCCCAAGCAATCGGGCTACGGCACGCGCGTATGGGCAAACCCCTCGGCGGGCGTCGAGGGCGCGTTCATCTTCTACAACGCGGATACCGACTATTATTATCTGATCACGAGCCACGGGAGCCTCTCCACCAACTACAATATGCGGGTGGCGCGGAGCAAGTCTCCGGACGGACCCTACGAGGGGATCACGGGCGAGAACGTTGCCCTGAACGGCGAAGCCGCCTACAAACTTGCGGGCAACTATATCGTCGGCGACGCGCAGGGGTTCGCCGCCATCGGGCACTGTTCCGTTGCGGAGAAGGACGGCGAGTTCTTCGTCGTGGCGCACTCCCGCCGCGAGGACGAGGCGACGGGCGGCGTGACGGGCGCGCACGAGATGTGGACGGCGAAACTTCTCTTCAACGAGGACGGCTGGCCCGTCATGAGCCCCTGCCGCTACACGGGCGAGGAGGCGCGTTCGTTCGGGGCTTCCGAGATCGCGGGCAATTACGACGTCGTTCTGCATGACTCGTTCACGACCGATCGGTTCGTACAGTCCGAAGAATATGCCTTCGCCGCGGACGGGAAGATCACGCTCGCCGCGACGGGTGCGGAGCTTGGGAGCTGGACGCTCTCCGACGACGGGAAATATATCACGGTCGAGCTGAACGGCACGCCGTATAAGGGCGTTGTCGCCGAGTGCCGTCAGACGTATTCGGGCGGCGGCAGCGTCGTGTGCGTGAGCGCGGTCGCCGCGGACGGCAGAATGCTGTGGGCGATCGGCAGATAATCACGGATGAAGCGCGGCGGTCGCCGCGGAAGAGATTGAGGGAATGAGGTAAAAAAATGGCTTTGAAGTATCCGAAGAATCCGAAGTTCAACAAACTGAAAATGCGTTCGCCCGACTATGCGTCGTGGCAGGAGGGCTGCGCGCACGATCCTTCCCTGATGGAATGGAACGGAAAATATTACGCGTACTCGACGGACACGTTCGGCGCGCCCGGCGGCTATCAGATCCGCGTGAGCGACGATCTGCTGCACTGGGAGTACGTGGGTTCGGCGTTCGCGCTCGAAGGCGTTGCGCCGCACTATAAAAAGGGCGAAGGCCGCGGGCAGTACGGCAACTTGCAGGCGGCGTTCGATTGGTGCGTGACCGATCAGAAGGAAGTGGGCTACGGCATCTGCACGCGCACGGACGGCAGTATGTCCTTCTGGGCGCCGCACTGCGTCCGCGGAACGGACGGCAAATTCTGGCTGTACTTCTGCCTGACGGGGTATTTCGGCGGATCAAAATCGTGCATCGGGCTTGCCAAGTCGGACGACCCGCTCGGTCCCTTCTCGTGCGAAGGGCTCATCGTGCAGTCGCCCGCGGGCTGGCGCACGCCCAACGCCATCGACCCGCAGGTGCTCTTTGCGGAGGACAAAATGTGGATGGTGTACGGCTCCTTCGGTCTGGGGCTGTATCTCATCGAGCTTGACCCCGCAACGGGATTGCGGAAGGACGGCGCGTCCTATGCCGACTACACGGCGGGCAAAAAGACGTTTGCCGAATATTACGGCGCGCATCTTGCGAGCGGCTCGCTCGAAGGCGGCGTGCTGCACTACGAAAAGGACGTTCCCGTTCTGGAAAAGGGCAAGTGGACGAAAAAGAGCTATTACTATCTGATGTGCTCGTACGGTTCGCTCTCCTCGGCGTACAATATGCGCTGCGGCAGGAGCGAACGCCCCGAAGGACCGTACCTCGACGTCAACGGCAATCCGCTCGTCTGCTCGACGGATATCGGCACGGGCAACAAGATGCTCGGCTCCTTCCGCTGGGAGGAAACGCCCGTCGATTTCTTCTGCCCCGGGCATAACGATATGTTCACGACCTCCCGCGGGGTGCGGCTCATCTCCTATCACTGCCGCACCAACTACTTTATCGAGAAGCAGCTCTCCCGCTCCAACAATTTCCACTATCTCTATCTTGCGCAGTACGATTTCAATTCGGACGGCTGGCCCGTCATGAATCCCAACCGCTATGCGGAGGAGGAGATTCAGGACGTGACGGAAGAGGAGCTGCTCAATATCACGGCGGGAAAATTCGAGGCGGCGCTCTTCACGCAGGGCGTCACGACGGTGGAGGCGAAGCGCGTCGTCTTACATAAAGACGGCACGCTCGACGGCGCGTTCAAGGGCGCGTGGAAGATGTACGGCTCGCGCTACATCTCCATCGAGACGCAGGGCGACGAGTTCCTCGGCGTGGTCATGCCCGCATGGCTCGACCATCAGGGGATCGCGGGACTTACGGTCACGGCAATGGGCAAAAAGAGCGGCATGGCGCTCGTCATGGACAGCACGAACAGGATCTGAACGCATTTGCGATCAAAGCATAAGAGGCGTACCGAAACGGGTACGCCTCTTATATATTATATATATAATAATGTAATAGGGGAGCGCGGCTCAGTGTTTCCCGCCGTCGTCCGCGTTGTTGTCGTCCGAGGGGGGATCCATGAAGTCGCGTCTGTGTCCGCGTTCCTGCCGCTCCTCCCTTTCGTTCGCCCGCGCGCGCACGAGGAACATTCCCGCGCCGCAGATCACCGCGCCGAGGAGCAGGCAGATCACGGCGACGAGGTTTTGCAAAAAAGCGCCCACGACGACTGACGCAACCACGCACAGACAGGCGAGAATACAGAGGACCATTTGTAATATGCGCATACGATTTCTCCGCACGATGTATAAAATCGGATATATTGTACCATAAATTGAACGAAAACACAACAGGTTGTGCGCCCGAAAAAAGGTGAAAAAAATGCCGAAAAAACTTAAAAAAATCTGAAAAAATGCGCGAAAAACAGTTGACAGATACAAGTCGGTATGATAGAATGGGCAAGCTGTCTGGTGAGACGCCTCAGGCGAAGACAAGATCGAAAGTCGGAAAAACTTCCGAAAAAAAATCGAAAAAAGTCTGAAAAAACGCTTGACACGGAAATAGCTTCTATGATAGAATAGACAAGCTGTCTGGTGAAACACCCAAGAGCGCGAACAAGAAATCGATCAAACAGAAAAACTTCTGAAAAAAGTCGAAAAAAGTTCGAAAAAATGCTTGACACGGAAATAGCTCCTATGATATAATAGGTAAGCTCTCTCCGCGAAAGGGGACAGCCCGAACTGTTGTTCGGTCAACGCAGATTAAAAATCGAATAGAAAAGAAACGATTTTTTGTAACACAAAAAGCAGTTTCTGTCAATTTTTTTGAGCATCAAAGTACTCAAAACAAAGTCAGCAAGATAACGAATTTTCGTTA
>CAJFFP010000031.1 GCA_904373325.1 Candidatus Gallimonas merdigallinarum | reverse complement strand
GCCACGCGCACATAGAACGACCTGCCAGTCAGCGCGTCTGTTACTTGCTACCCGTAAACGGGTCGTCTTTCTGCCTTCCCCCTTGGGGGGGAAGGTGACGGGCGAACGTGTGAGCCTGTCGGATGAGGGGTCATTCCAAATTCTGCCATTATGAATACTCTAACATAAACCCCTCATCACCGCCTTCGGCAGAGCTTCCCCCCAAGGGGAAGCCTTTATTTTTACTCATCGGCATAAGCCTCTACTGAACCCCCAGACTATCTGGGGGTTTTCTAAATACAAAAATCCCCCGTTTTGTCGGAGGATATTTATTCAATCTTGTATTTCTGCGGCAATCTGCGCGCCCCGCGTTCCGCGGGGCGCGCATCGTTTACTCTTCCAGAATCTCCAAATACGGCTTTCCGTGGGTATATTTCGCAACGGTGAGCCTGTTCCCGTCGCGGTCCTCCGCCTCGTACAGCGAAAACCAATCGGGGTGACGGAGCGCCTTCACCGCCATATCGTCCCAGATATAACAGCCCTTCTCGCCCGAGACGAACGTCATCTCCCGCGCCCGCGCAACAATGCGCTGTTGCAGTCCTCCGCCCGAAAGATCGACGTTCTGCACGTTCAGCAGCGGATGGCGGCAGGTGTCCATCGTCACCGCGACGTGCGCATACCGCCGCGTGACGGCGGCAAACGCCGCGCGGTCGAGCGCGTGATTGAACTCGTACCCGTGGAAGTTGGGCGTTTCCGCAACGTTTCCGCCCATAAACACGAACTTCCGCACCGCGCCGCGCGCAAGAATGCGGGGAACGAGCGTCATCGGACCGAGGCTGAGAAGGTCGTATTCCCCCTCGATCTGCGCAAGCCAATCGGAGAACGCAGCAACGGGCGCGGAAAAGCCGTCATCGTCCGAAAACAGATCGCCCATGCCGTCGTCTCCGTGAATGTTTTTCAGATATTCGGCGGGCTGTTCTTCCGCCGTCGTGTCCACAACGACGAGCGGCACCGTTTCAAAGGGCAGGTGCGCAACGAGTTTTTTCGCGTTCGCAAGCGAAATTTCGGGCGGAACGTTCCCGCCCGCCGCGACCAGCGCGGCGAATTCATACCCGTCCGCCGCGGCGTGCGAAAGCGCGTCCACCGTTGCGGCGGCGTCGTCGAGACCGTAATCACAGCATAAAATGAGGTTCATGCCACCATTATAGCACGCCCCGCCCCCTTTTGCAAGGGGGCGGGGCGATCGCGTGAAAAGAATACGAAATCTTATACCGCGGCGGCGCGGATCATCTGCGCATACGCGCCGTTCAGCGCGATCAGCTCCTCGTGCGTACCCTGTTCCGCAATCTCTCCGTCGCGGATAAACACGATCTTATCCGCCCCGCGTATGGTGGAGAGGCGGTGCGCAATGACGAAGCTCGTCCGCCCTTTGAGGAGCGCTTTTAAACTCTCCTGCACTTCCCGCTCCGTCTGCGTATCCACATGGCTGGTCGCCTCGTCCAGAACGATGATGCGCGGGTCGGCAAGAATGAGCCGCGCAAAGGACAGAAGCTGCCGCTCCCCGCCCGAGAGCGCGTTCCCCTCGTCGATCTCCGTCGCATACCCCTCGGGCAGACGGCGGATAAACGCGTCGGCGTGCGCCGCCCGCGCCGCAGCAATGCACGCCTCATCGGAAGCGTCGGGGCGGGCAAAGCGGATATTTTCCAGCACCGTGCCGTGAAAGAGGAAGGTATCCTGCATCATCGCGCCCACGCCCGTGCGCAGGGTCTGCAACGCATACTCGCGCACGTCCCGCCCGTCTACGGTCACCGCGCCCGACTGCACGTCGTAAAATCTGCTCAGAAGATTGACGATGGTCGTCTTTCCCGACCCCGTCGCACCGACGAGCGCGACCGTCTCCCCCGCCGCCGCTTCCAGCGTAAAATCTTTGAGCACGGGAACGCTCTCCACGTAGCTGAAATTCACGTGATCGAAGCGCACTTCTCCGCGGCAATCCGCCAGCGGGACTGCGTTTTCGCGGTCTGCGATCTCGATGGGCGTATCGATGGTATCGTAGACGCGCTCCACGTTCGTGGTGAGCGCGAACACGTTGGAGATCTGCTGGCAGATATTGCCCAGCCCGCCCGTGATCTCGGAGAGCACAAGCCCCACGGCGACGACGGTGCCGAGGTCCATGCCGCCGCCCGTCAGCGAAAGCGCGAGCGCAACGCCGTAGACGAGTAGCACGGTGACGGCGTTGATGAACCCGTTGGAGAGCGGGAAAAACGCCTCCCGCACGCGCGTCGTCCGCATGAAGGCGCGGGAATACTCGTCGAACAGCCCGTCCGCGATCTGTTCGTTGAGCGCGCCGCGGTTATAGGCGCGCACGACCTCCGCCCCGCTGATATTTTCTGTGACAAACGCCGTGTAATTGGAGTTTTTGTTTCTGTCCCGCCCCGCGCGGTTGTGAATGGCGCGGCTCATGAAGTACATGACCGCCGTGAGCGGCACGAGCGCGGCGACCACCGCGAGCGCGAGCCGCCAATCGAGCGCGAAGATCCACGCAAGCCCCACGACGATGACGCACGCGAAGTATAAAAGCATATAGAAGAGCTGCCCGAAGAGCTGCGAAAGCTCGTCGATATAGTTCGTGGCGCGCACCAGAATTTTGCCCGTCGCGTGCGTATCGAAGTAGCGGAAAGAGAGGTGCGTCACGTGTCCGAACAGCTCGCTTCTCAATTCGCTGCACAGAAGATAGGCAAAGCGTTCCGGAATATACGATTCCAGAAAGTACGTGACGGTCAGCGTCAGATAGACCACCGCAAGTCCGCCGAGCGCCAGCCCCGCCATCAACGCATAGTCCGCGGGGAGCACGCCGTCCGACGGGAACACCCTGCTCACGATCACGGAATAGAGAATACTCGGAAGCAGAGAAAAGGCGCTCGCGATAAATTCGATGATCAGACTGCCGACGAACCAATTTTTATGGGAAAACGCGCGCTTTATGAGGCGGAGAAGCATTTTCCCGTTGAAGGTATCTTTGACGTATTCGTCCTGATAATAGAGATTATGCTGCATGATATGTACCCGTATGTTTCAGACCTTTCTTTGCCGCAAAAGCCGCGCCGGTCATGCGCCGACTTCCGCAAGCTGACGCTCGTAGATCTCGGCAAAGTCGCCGCCGAGCGCCATCAGTTCGTCGAACGTACCGCGTTCGGTGATCTCGCCGTCCTTCAAAAAGATGATCTCGTCGCAGTTTTTCAGCGCCGTCGCGCGGTGCGTCACGACGACCGTCGTCCGCTCGCCGCACGTCTTGCGGATATTGTTGAGGACGGTGCGCTCGGTGTCCAGATCGAGCGCGCTCGTCACGTCGTCGAAGATGAGCACGCCCGCGTCCTTGAAGATCGCCCGCGCAATGGAGATGCGCTGTTTCTGTCCGCCCGAAAGCCCGAACCCCTTTTCGCCGATGGTCGTATCGTATCCGTCGGGAAAGCGGCGCGCGAACTCGTCCACTTCGGCGAGCGCGCCCGCGCGCTCCACCCGCTCCGCAGGTGCGAACGGATCGTACAGCGCAATATTCTGCGCAATGGTGTTGGAAAAGAGGAACACGTTCTGCATCGCATACGAATAGACGCGCAGCAGGGCGTCGCGGTCGTATGCGTGAATGGGCTTCCCGTCGATGAAGATCTCCCCTTCGTCCGCCTCGGCAAGCCCCTGCATGAGCTTGACGAGCAGCGTCTTTCCCGCGCCCGTGCGCCCCATCACGCCCAGCTTTTTCCCGTAGGGCAGCGAGAGGTCCACGTTTTTGAGCGCGTATTTATCGCCGCTCTTCACGCTCACGCCGCGCAGCTCCACCGAGGGCGTTTCCGAAGGCACGCCGCTCCCGTACAGTTCCCGCTGTTCGTCCTTCGCGTGCAGAAATCCGAAGTACCGCTTCGCGCTGACGAACGCCTCCTGCGCGTCGTTGATATTGAAAAAGAGCGCGGTAAGCTGCCACATGAGCGTTCCGAGATACCCCACCGTGGCGGTAAATTCGCCGCTCGTGATCTGTCCGTTGACGCCGAGCCAGATCGCAAGCCCCACCTCGCCCAGAATGACGAGGATACGCGTCCCCCACGAGACCGCCTGCCGCTTTGCAAACAGCACCGCGCCGCCCTGATAGGTGGAGAGAAGCTGTTTATTATCCCGCTCGAAGAGTGCGGTGCGCTCGCGCTCCCGCGCGAAGGAAGCCACGGTGCGGATGCCGTAAACGCTCTCCTGCACGGTAGTCGAGAGCGCGGCGGTATCCTTCCACATGGCGTCGAACATTTTCCCGATGGGTTTTTTGAACGCGACCATGATCGCCGCCGACATCACGCCGCCCAAAAGCGGCAGAATGAGCAGATACGGGTGAATGCGCGCCAGAAACACCGCGCTGACGGCGATATAAAATACGTTGTCGAGCAGGAACTGCACCGTGGAGGTATAGACCTCGGAAATGGTGCGCGGGTCGCGGGTGCTGATGAGCACCAGATCGCCCGCGGGGAACTGTTTCAGGTGCGGTGCGCTCGCGTTTCCGATCTTATGGAGCGCATCGATGCGCATCTGCTTTTCGCTCTTCAACCCGAAATAATACGCCAGATTCCATTTCAGATAGAAGCAGACGAAAAAGAGCGCCGCGAACGCGACGAGCGTGACCGCCAGCACCGCGAAAATGCGCCAATAGTCGTCCGCGGGAATGCCGTCGATGAGGAACAGGAAAATACTCGAATTGTCCTGCGGGGCAGTCCCGAGCGCGGGATTGATCACCCTGTCCACGAGCAGCGAAACGACCTGCGGCGTCACGAGCAGAATGACCATGCGCATCAGCCCGAACGCGGTCGCAAGCGCCTGTACGGGCATATACTTCCGGAAATACGGAAATGTGTTTTTCAGAAATTCTTTCATAATTCTCCCTTGGCAGTCTCTTCTGCCGTATATCATAGCACAGCTCCCGCCCGCGCGCAATCAAGCGTTTGTTGATCCGCCTCATCTGTCGGTTGAGGTCTCTCTGCGATCGGTTGCGCCGCCCCTGTTGTCGGTTGCGCCGTCTCTGTTATCCGTTATGCCCCTGCCGTCAGATGCGCCGCCTGCCGTTTCATAATAGCACGCTACCCCCGTCAAGCGTTTTGGACGTGTGGAGGAAAAAAAGGCAACAAAACGCTCTGCCCGATGGCATACGGACAGAGCGTTTCAACCTTGTTATGCGGGTGCGCAGCGTCCGCCGCAGAGCGGACGGGCGCGTTACATAATATTCTTCACCGACCGCGGGAAGAGCGTCACGTCGCGGATATTTTCCATACCCGTAACGTACATGACGAACCGCTCGAACCCGAGTCCGAATCCGCCGTGCGGCACCGTGCCGAACGTGCGCAAATCAAGGTATTGTCTGTATGCGGAAAGATCCATTCCCCGCGCCTTCATTGCGGCAAGCAGTTTTTCGGGATCCGCCTCGCGCTCGCTGCCGCCGATGATCTCGCCGATGCCCGGCACGAGAAGATCGGTCGCGGCGACCGTTTTGCCGTCCGCGTTCTGCTTCATATAGAAGGATTTGATCTCTTTGGGGTAATTGATGACGAACACGGGCTTTTTGAACACGTGCTCGGTAATATATTTTTCATGCTCCGTTTGCAGATCGCAGCCCCACTCCACGGGATATTGGAAGCTGACGTCCGCCTTTTTCAGAAGCTCGATGGCGTCCGTGTAATCGAGCACGCCGAATTCGCTCTCGACCACGTTGGAGAGCTTTGCTTTCAGCCCGGGTTCCATGAACTTTTCAAAGAAGTCCATCTCCTCGGGGCATTCCGCCATCACCGTGCGGATGACGGTTTTGATCATATCTTCCGCGATCTCCATCACGTCGGGAAGTTCCGCAAACGCGATTTCAGGCTCCACGTGCCAGAACTCCGCCAGATGGCGCGTCGTGTTGGAGTTTTCCGCGCGGAAGGAAGGTCCGAACGTGTAGATCCTGCCCAGCGCAGTCGCCGCGACTTCACCTTCGAGCTGACCCGAGACGGAAAGTCCCGCCTTCTGCCCGAAGAAGTCCTCTTTGAAATACGCGTCTTCGCGCTCGTATTTCGCGTTCCACGGCTGCGTCGTCACGCGGAACATCTCGCCCGCGCCCTCGCAGTCGCTCGCCGTGATGAGCGGCGTGTTGATATAGTAATATCTGCGGTCGTGGAAATAGCGGTGGATCGCCTGCGCCGCAACGCTCCGCACGCGGAACACGGCGGTAAACGTATTGGTGCGCAGCCGCAGGTGCGGAATGGTGCGCAGAAATTCCAGCGACGTGCGCTTTTTCTGAATGGGATAATCGTTCGGGCATTTGCCGAGGAGCTTCACCTCTCTTGCGTTCAGCTCCGCGCCGTCGCCCCTGAACGCCTTTACGACCTCGCCGCGCACGCAGACGGACGCGCCGCACTTGGTGCATTCCGCGTCGAGCGAAACGGCGTTTTTATCCACGACGACCTGCAAGCGGGCAAAGCTCGTCCCGTCCGCAAGTTCCAGAAAGGCGACCGCCGAAGAGTCGCGGTAGGTGCGCACCCAGCCGCAGACCACGGCTTCCGTGCCGATGAGTTCGCTTTTATGCAATACGTCTGCAATATCGATATGTTTCATGGAACATCCTCCAAAATAAACGATCCCGAAAAATTCGCGGCGCGTTCAACGATTTCCGTCTATCGCCGCCGAGAAACCGCGCTCCGCGCCGTACGGCGCGCCTGCAGCTTCCCGCTCAAATCACTCGCGCAAGGAAGGTTGCCTTCCGCCAGCGCCCTCAATTTGCCGCTTGCGGCTTCCTCAGAAGAGTGAGCTCACGAGCGCTGAACTGTTGCTACCTGCGCGTGAGCGAGAGAAACCGAATGCAGAGCGTAAGCGAACATTGGGTTTCTCTTCCCCTCACGGAAATTCTTTTTATCAGTTTAAAAAGAATTTCGTGAATTTATTAGTATGCGCGGGCAAATACGACGGTGCGCTCCGCTTTCTTGCCGCAGACAATGCAGGTATCGGACGTATTCTCGCCGTCCATCACGCGGGCGGTCGCCTGCGCGAACTCCTTCACTTTGTCCTCGCATTCGCGGCAGCCGCACCAGCCTGCGCGGACGAAATTGCCGCCGTCCACGCCCGCAAGCAGTTCCGCAAGGGTGTTTGCGCGCACAATACGCCTATCCATGCGCGCCTTTGCGGAATTGTACATATTTTCGGAAATTTCTTTGAGCAGAGCCCGCACGCTTTCAGCGGCGGAATCCAGCGCGTACTCCCCTTTCTCTAAGGTATCGCGCCGCGCCATCAGGCACTTGCCCGCTTCCAGATCGCGCGGGCCAAGCTCGATGCGCACGGGCACGCCCTTCATCTCCCATTCGTTGAACTTCCAGCCGGGCGAATTTTCGCTCTCGTCCAGAACGACGCGCACGCCCGCGGCGGCGAGTTTTTCTTTGAGATCGCGGCACGCTTCCAGCACGCCCTCTTTTTTGGACGCGATGGGAACGATGACGACCTGCACGGGCGCGACGACGGGCGGCATGACAAGCCCGCGCCTGTCGCCGTGCGTCATGATGAGCGCGCCGATGAGCCGCGTGGAAACGCCGAACGACGTCGTGTAGCCGTACTTCAAAGCGCCGTCTTTATCGAGGAATTTAATCTCGAACGCCTTTGCGAAGTTCTGCCCGAGATAGTGCGTCGTGCCCGCCTGCAAGCTCTTGCCGTCGTGCATCATCGCTTCCATGCCGAACGTTGCAACCGCGCCCGCGAACTTCTCTTTCTCCGTCTTGCGCCCCGTCAGAACGGGCATTGCAAGGCAGGTCTTTGCGAACTCTTCATAGACGGCGAGCATTTTCAGCGTCTCATCCATCGCCTCCTCTTCGGAAGCGTGTACGGTATGCCCCTCCTGCCACAAAAATTCGCTCGTGCGGAGGAAGGGGCGGGTGGTCTTTTCCCAACGCATGACGTTCGCCCACTGATTCATCAGCACGGGCAGATCGCGGTAGGATTGGATCCACTTGGAATACATACTGCCGATAATGGTCTCGGACGTGGGACGGATGACGAGCGGCTCGGCGAGCTTTTCTCCGCCCGCGTGGGTGACGACCGCAACTTCGGGCGCAAACCCTTCCACGTGCTCCGCCTCCTTCGTCATAAAGCTCATGGGAATGAGCAGCGGGAAGTACGCGTTTTCGATCCCCGCATCCTTGAACCGCCTGTCAAGCTCTTTCTGAATATTCTCCCAGATCGCATAGCCGTACGGACGGATGACCATCGTCCCCTTGACGGGACCGTAATCCACGAGTTTGGTCTTTAAAACGACGTCCGTGTACCACTGCGGGAAGTCGCTGTCGATGTCCGCGATTTGCTCTACGAAATTGTCCTTCGCCATAAAAATTGCTCCAAAATAAAAAAGATATGGTAATTATACCACATCTTTTTGCGTTCGTCCATCGTTTGAAGCGGCGTTTTCGCCGTCGTCCTCGCTTTTTCTCGGCGTTTGCGCGCGGCTCCGCGCGATTTTTTTGCGCCGATCCCCCTTCCCGAGCGCCGAAGCGGACCGAAAGATCCGTTTGAGCGGCTCAAAGAGCAGGAGCACGCTCACCACCGTGCAGAGGGTCTGCGGGAGCATGGAGAAAAATCCCGTATAGAAATAGGCGACCGCGGCGTCCCACGTATAGCCGTACCAGAGCGGCGTGAGCACGTCGTCCAGCAGGGTAAAACAGACGGTGCACAGCGCCGCGAGCGCGGTGACGGACGCCGCCTCCCGCCCGAAACGCTTTGCCTTTCCGCCCACGCACAGGAGCACGAGATACAGCGCAAGGAGCGCCGCAAGCACCCCGAAGAGCGCCCGGAGCATTCCCGTCAGACGCGCCCGATAGAGCACGCTGACGGGAATCCCGATGACGGCTCCCGCAGCACACCCCGCCGCAAGGAGGACAAGCAGCGCGGGGCATACCCACACGGCGACGGGTTTTTCCCGCCTGCCGAGCCAGCCGAAGAGCAGCGCAAAGGCGTTGAAATAGACAAGATAGAGAATGATGACGTTGGGATAAAATCCCCAAAGAAAACAGCGCAGAAGGGAGAACGCCGTTGCGACGAGTACGCCGCATTTCGCCCCGAACACATAGCAGAACACGAGCAAAAACACCGTGACAAGCTCCACCCCCGGGACGAACCCGAGCGCATACTGTACGGCGATGAGAAGCGCCGTCATGACCGCGCACACTGCAACGGTATGCGCCGCGCCCCTGTATTTCATACGCTCCTCCTTCCGCCGCCCTGCCGCGGCGACGCATCAATCAATGGATTTCCCGCTCCTTCCGCACGCGTTCAGACGCGTTTTACCTGCACCATGTCCGCGATCGGCGTTTACATTGCCGTCCAGACGAGCGCGTAATACTCGCCCGCAACGAGGGGCAGACCCGAAACGCCGTACGACGCGCTCGCAAGCGTCTTGCCCTCGTATTCGTACGTACCCCACTGCGCGTCGGAATAGGAAGTGCCGTCCAGCGTGCCGAGCGTCGTGTAGACCGCCCAATAGCTGTCCCCCGCCGCCTCCACGCCGTTGACGGACGTGATATAGTACCCGTACTCGCTCTCGCTGCCCGAGAAGGTGAGTTTTTCCTCCTCCTGAAATACGGTAAGCGCGTCGTAAAGGCTCTTCGAGGTATCGCCCTCCGTCACTTCGATGACGACGTGCCCCGTATCGCTTGCGAGCACCTCCGCTTTCGCCGCGCCGATCGAGGAATCCTGCGCGCAGGCGGAAAACAATGCGCCGCACACGAGAACGGCGGACGCGGCAGCCGCCGCAATAAGACCTTTGAACTGTTTCATAAGTATCCTCCAAAAAAATTTAACCGTGAGTAAAAGAAAATACGCTTCCCGAAAAAGAAAGCGTACGGAAAAAACAGGATCATATCCTGCCGCGCGCTCCTCTTCTCCGACCCGAAAAAAGAAGTGTATTCCGATGCGGGCAGGTCTCCTGGCTCTCGTCGTCGGCGCATTGCGCCTTCCGAAGTTGCCGCGCTTCGCACGCTGCGAACCCTGCGGCAATTCCGACGACTTCCCGAAGCGTTTGCTTTGGCGTATCCTTCCCGCTTGCGCAGTGGATACGTCGCGCTCCGAACAGTAGCGGGGGCTGCGGAGGAATGACCTCTCTTCCCTATTAAACTCTCTTCGCAAAGAGAGTACCCTCATCGGTCTGATTTGTATTTTGCGGATTGCTCCGCACGCATACAGTTTATGCCATTCCCCGCCCGAGGGCAAGGAAAAATGTTGGCACGCACCTGTACGATATTTGCAGTTTCAGGGAAAAATGCAGCCCGCCGTACCGCGGCAGGCTGCGAAAAGCTCAGAACTCGTTGCGGAGCGACTTCGTAATGTATCCAAGCGCAAACGCGTTGGGTCCCACGTGGGAACCGATCACGGGTCCCATGATGAAGACGTGCGGCTGGATATGGAACTTCTCCTTTACATACTCTTCCAGCTCCCGCGCCGCAGACTCGTTGTCGGTATGTACGATGAACACCTCGCCCAATTCGTCCGGTCCTTCCTTTTCCAGCTTCGCCTTGATGAAACTGATCGCCTTCTTCTGCCCGCGCACCTTGCTCAGCACGAAGAGCTTTCCGTCGTTATCGAAGGAGAGGATGGGCTTAATGTCGAGCATTCCGCCGATGGCTGCGCTCGCTGCGGAAACGCGTCCGCCCCTTTTGAGATATTTCAGGTCGTCTGCCACGATAAAGTGCTGGATATGCAGGCGCATTCCGTTGACGTAGTCGTACGTCTCCTGCGCCGTTTTGCCCTCGTTGCGGCATCTGAGCGCGAGCCGCACGAGCGCCCCCTGCCCCACCGTCGCCGTCAGCGGATCGACGACGTACACCTCGAACTTGGGATAATCCTTCTTAACGTCCGCCGCCGCCTTCGCCGCGACCGTCTTTGTGGGCGACAGTCCCGAGGAGATCGTGAAATGCACCACGTCCTCCGCGCCCTTCTCGGCAAGCGCAAGGAAGTGCTGATAGTGCGATTCGTAATTGAGCATCGACGTGCGCGAGAACCCGCCCGCCCGCAGCTCGTTGTAGAAATCGACGTACTGCGAATATTGCGTGAAATTATCGAGGCGATCCTCCATCTTCCCGTCCTTTTCCATGGTAAACGTCAAAGAAACGAATGCAATATCGTTCTCCACGATAAAATCGTGGTACAGATCGCAGGTCGAATCCGTCGAAAGCGTAAACTTGTACATTCCTGACCTCTCCGAATATTTTGGAACAGTGATACTGTAAGGGAGTAATACGAACCCGATCAAAAGCGGAAACTGTGCGCTCATACATTGTTGAAGCCTTTGCCCGTGCCACACGGCACGCGCTGCGGGCTTCGCCTCGTCTGACCGCTCATCTTGCCGCTTTTGATTGCTTCGCACCTTTGGCGTGAAGATTTTCGCGTCAGATTTTTGTGAAGATGACGCAGTAATACCGAGGTA
>CAJFFP010000030.1 GCA_904373325.1 Candidatus Gallimonas merdigallinarum | reverse complement strand
GACGCTGACGGACGACAACTTCGCGACGATCGTAGACGCGGTCAAAGAGGGGCGCGGAATCTACTCCAATATCAAAAAGGTGGTCGGATTCCTGCTCGGGACGAATATCTCGGAGATCATCGTCGTGTTCCTTGCCATGTGCATCTGGCAGATCTCGCCCTTTATCTCCATTCAGCTTCTGTGGATCAACCTGATCGGCGATTCCCTGCCCGCCGTTGCGCTCGGCATGGAGAAGCTCGAACCCGACGTCATGGATCAGCGGCCGCGGTCGAAGAACGAAAGTATCTTTGCGCACGGATACGGGATTCAGATCATTTTGCAGGGCTGTATGTTTGCGGCGCTCGCGCTTTCGAGTTACTGTATCGCACGGTACGGCTTCGGGCTGGATTCCGAGGGGTGCAGCGCGGCGACCTTCCTTGTGCTTGCGCTCTCGCAGTCGCTCCACGCGTACAATATGCGCTCGGGGCATTCGCTCTTCAAGATCGGACCGTTCTCCAACAAAGTGCTCAATATCGTCACGCTGATCGCGATCGCGCTCATCGCGTTCGTGCTGTTCACGCCCGGCGTGATGGAAGTGTTCGGCTTCGGCGCGGAATATCTCCCTTGGGAAGTGTACGTCATCGGGCTTGCGCTCGCGATCGTACCCATTATCGTCATGGAGATCGCCAAGGCGTTCGATCTCGTCCGTCATCACAAATAACTGACGATACAACAAAAAAGCACCCGTACGGGTGCTTTTTTTGGTGCCGCTGACCGGATTTGAACCGGTACGGTATCGCTACCGAGGGATTTTAAGTCCCTTGCGTCTGCCGGTTTCGCCACAGCGGCATAGAAAAATTATAGCAAAACACGGGCGGGAAGTCAAGCGGGTTGGAACGCTCCGAAAAAATTCTTTCGGGAAAGACTGCGCCGTAGAGTTTGCGGCTTTTTTGAGAGAACGCCGCCCCGAGATTTTCTCGGGGCGGCGCGCTTTATGCTTGCAGTTATTTGTTCAGCGATTGCAGAACGGCGTCGGGCGCCTGTTCGTAGCGCGCGAACGTCTCGGTGAACTTGCCGCGGCCCTGCGTCATGGAGCGGAGCGCGGTCGCATAGGTCAGGAGTTCGCCCTGCGGCGCTTCGGCGGTGACGACCTGCGTGCCGTCCTCCTGCGCGTCCATGCCGATGATGCGCCCGCGGCGCTTGTTCAGATCGCCCATGACGTCGCCGACGTACTGTTCGGGTACGGCGATTTTCAGGTGCGAGAGGGGTTCCAGAAGAACGGGATCGGCGTTCTTCATGCCCTCCTTGAAGGCGATCTCCGCCGCCGCCTTGAACGCCGCTTCGGAGGAGTCCACGTCGTGATAGCTTCCGTCGTATAAAACGGCTTTTACGCGGATCACGGGGAATCCCGCGAGCACGCCGTGGGGCAGGCATTCGATCAGCCCCTTTTCAACGGCGGGAATGTACTGTTTGGGCACGGTGCCGCCCACGACTTCCTCGGCGAACTCGAAGTCCTTCTCGCACGGCTCGAAGCGGATCTTGCAGTGACCGTACTGCCCGTGTCCGCCCGTCTGCTTTTTGTACTTGCCTTCGGCGAGCGCCTGTTTGCGGATGGTCTCCTTATAGGCGACCGCGGGCGTGCGGAACTCCGCGTCCGCGCCGAATTTGGATTTGAGTTTCTTTTTGATGACGTCGAGGTGTACCTCGCCCTGTCCGCCGACGAGCGTCTCGCCCGTGTCGTGGTTTTTGCTCACGGTAAAGCTCTTGTCCTCTTCCATGAGGCGGTTGAGCCCGCCGAACACTTTGTCCTCCGTGCCGCGTACGGCTGCGTACACTGCCATGTAGAGAACGGGTTTGTGGAAGGGGATGGGGTCGAATCTGACGGGCGCGCTCTCGTCGCACAGCGTGTCGCCCGTGCCCGTGTTGGCGAGCTTGCTCACCGCGCCGATGTCGCCCGCGTCGAGCTGCGGCACCGATTCGAGTTTTTTGCCCTTGATCTGATAGACGGCTGCGATGCGCTCCTGCGTGCCCGTGTTGGGATTGAGCACCGTCATGCCCGCTTTCAGCGTTCCGCGGCAGATGCGCAGATAGTTCATCTTGCCCACGAAGGGGTCTACCGCCGTCTTGAACACCTGCGCCGCGAAGGGACCGTCCTCGTCGCACGAGACGCCGACGACGGCGTTCTTTGCAAGGTCGAGCGCGGGCTGTTCGGCGCGTTCCGCCGCCTCGGGCAGGTATTTGACGATCTCGTTCATCAGGTTGATGACGCCCTTATTTTGCAGCGCGCTGCCCGCCATGACGGGAATGACGTTGATGTTGAAGATACCCTTGCGGATACCGTGGATCATGTCCTCGCGCGAGAGATACCCCTGATCGAAGTACTTTTCGAGCAGCACGTCGTCGTTTTCGGCGGCGGTCTCCATGAGCGCAAGGCTCATCGCCTCGTAGTCGCGGCGGTATTCCTCGGGAACGGCGATCTCTTCGGGACCCGTGTTCGTGAAGTGGTACGCCTTCCCCGTGAGCGCGTTGGCGTTGCCCGTCATCTTGTTCCCGTCCATGATGGGGATCTGGATGGGTGCGAGCTTGTTCTTGTATTTTTCCTTGAACGCCGCAATGGTCGCGCTGTAATCGGCGTTTTCCTTGTCCATGCCGTTGATGAAGATGATGAGCGGCTTCTTTGCGCGCAGACAGATGTCGATCGCCTTTTCCGCGCCCACCGTCACCGTGCCGTTCGCGCCCGTCACCACGACGACCGCGCCCGCCGCGCGGAGCGCTTCGGCAAATTCGCCCTCGAAGTCGTAAAACCCGGGTACGTCCAGAAGATTGATCTTCACGCCCTTCCACTCGACGGAACTCACCGCGAGGGAAATGGACATCTTTCTTGCGATCTCCTGTTCGTCGAAGTCGGAAACGGTCGTTCCGTTTTCCACTTTTCCCATGCGCTCGATCGCGCCGCCGTTGAAGAGCATGGCTTCAAAGAGCGTGGTTTTGCCCTCGCCGCTGTGTCCGACGATGGCAACGTTGCGGATATCCTTTGCAGAGATACTCATAAATTGTCCCCTTATTCAGACTTGCGGTGTTTTCAGGCAGTGTGCCTTTTTCACACCCGCTGTTTCTATTATACAGTGTTTCGGGGAAAAATCAAGACCCATTGCAAAAATAATTGTATTTTATGCGCAAAAAGGGGCGCTATCCTTGCATTTGCGCGCCGATTGGTGTATAATTTTCGGCAGGAGGCGGATATGCTCATCGAAAAAATTGACTTGTATGAATACTTTCATATCGCGCGGGAGGGGGCGGAGCGCGGCACGCTCACCTGCTTCCGCCATACGCAGGTGGAGGAGCTGAGGCTCAGGCGGCTGCGCCCCGCGGTGCTCGTGATCCCGGGCGGCGCCTATGCGTTCGTTTCGCAGAGGGAAGCCGAGCCTGTCGCGCTCAGATATTTTGCGCAGGGGTTCGACTGCTTCGTACTCGATTACGACATTACGCCGCACAGCTATCCCGAGCAGCTCACGGAGGCGGCAATGGCGATGCTGTACCTGCGCCGCGAGCGGGACGCGCTCGATTTAAGCGGCAGGATCGCCGCCGTGGGATTTTCCGCGGGCGGGCATCTGTGCGGCTGTATCTCGCTGTTGTGGCGCGATCCCGCGCTTGTATCGCGCTTCGGGAAGGAATGCGCGGACGTGCGCCCCGACGCGTCTGTCATGTGTTACCCCGTCGTCACGGCGGACGAGCGGTATTGGCACAGAGATTCCTTTTATCACTTCTGCGGCGGAGACGAGCAGAAGTTTCAGACGTATTCGCTGGAAAAGCACGTTCCCGCCGACGCGCCGCCCGTCTTTCTGTGGACGACGGACGGGGATACCTGTGTGCCGCCCGAAAACGCGGTCATGCTGTACAGGGCGCTCCGCAATGCGCACGTTCCCGCCGAACTGCACGTCTTTGAAGAGGGCGAGCACGGAATGTCGGTTGCCGATCTGGAATCCAACGCCGATTACGCGGGGCAGCGCCGTTACAGGCGCGCCGCGCGCTGGGTAGAACTCTCGCTCGATTTCCTCTCGGCGCACGGGTTTACCGTCGAAAACGCCCCGTAACTGTAATTTGCATAAGAGAAAGAACTCCCTTGGCGGGGAGTTCTTTTTTCTTATGCCTGTTCGCTGTGCAGGAGTTCGTCGCTGAGGGAAATCACGCGGTCCGCATACTTCTTTTTGCGGGAGTTTAAAATCGCGCGGTAGATGAAGTAGTTCGCGGCGACCATCGCTATGCCCACGATTCCGATGACGATCCCGAGCGGCATCATGCTGCCGATGACTTCCATTGCAAGGCACATTCCCACGCCGAGAATGAGCGCGCCTAAGACTCCGAAGGCGTAGGCGAAGATCTCCGCGGGGCAGCGGACCGCGCCGTCAAGTTTGTGCAGCTTTTCGAGCTTGCTCTCCGTCTCGCTCTTCGGCTGGTACTGTTTGCGGATCTCCTCCGCGTATTTGCGTTCGTTTTCCATAATCATATCTCCTTTCTTGATTTTGTACCATGAGTATACCGCGGAGATATTTCCGAAATTTTGCTTTTTTGTAAGCGGAGCGTAAACGTTTTGTAAAAGAATTGTAAACGGGGCGGATTATTGTGGAAGATAGGGAACTTCCAGCCGATACCGCCACCGCGCAATGCCGCTGATGACGATAAAGCGCAGCGTGAAGGCGGGCGGCGCGGCATCTTTTGCCGCACGCTCTTTCAGGGCGCGGAGCGTTTCCGAAAGGGTCTCTTCGGTGCAGTCGGCACACAGATACCGCCCCGCCGGCAGAACGACAAGCCCGTCCGTCTGCGCGTACCGCTCGCATAAGGCAAACATATGCGCGTTGCCCTCGCGCTCGTACACGCCCGCCGTGTCCGCAAAGGCGAAGTCGCCGCGCCGCTGTTGCCCGACCTGCGCGTAGAAATGGCGGTGGTAATCGTACAGATTTTCCATCGTCGGCGTTTGCAGGGCGGTTGCGAGCAGAACGACCCGTTCGGGATAATCCCGGAAGAACGCGCCCTCGTGCTCCGAAAATTCTGCGGCTTTCCGCTCGTAATAAGCCCGCGCGCGCCCGATGCGCGCCTTCGCGTCCAGAAGCTGCGCGATCTTCTCGTCGGCTTGTGCCTCGGCGTCTTTTAAAAACGCCGCCGTTTCGCTTAAATCGTCCGATTGCAGGAGCCGCTTGATCTCTTCGAGCGGCAGATCCATGCAGCGCAGCGCGCGGACGATGCGCAGCATGACGACTTCCTGCTCCGTATAGTAGCGGTAGCCCGTCCATTCGTCCGTCTTGTTCGGGCGCACCAGCCCGATGCGGTCGTAGTGGCGCAACGTCTCCGCCGTCATGCCGACCATTTCCGCCGTTTGGCTCACCGAAAAAAATTTTTCCATAACCCCGTTTTTCCCTTGACATTTGTGTTACACAAAGGTTTATGATGATCATACCAAACGAAGAACGCATTGTCAAGCGTACAGGAGGAATGTATGAAAAAAGTAGCAGTTGCGGCGGCGGTTGCGGCATTTGCGCTCATGGGAGCGATGAGCGGCTGCACGAGCGATGAAGTATTTACGGCACAGACTTACGTTGAGGAAGGGGAGGTTCGCTCCGTCTCCGTCGACGTATCGGACAGAGCGGTCGAACTTGCGCCCTCCGAGGACGGAAAGCTGCGCATCGACTATTATGAGAGTGAAAAAACGTCTTACAACATTTCGCTTTCGGAAGAGGGCGTGCTTTCGGTGACCCTCGACCTCGACCAATCGTGGACGGATTTCGTCGGGGTACAGCCGTCGGCGGAGTACCGCACGATCCGCGTCTGTCTCCCGCAGGAGCTGACCGACGTTTCGGTGAGCACGACCAACGAGGCGATCTCCGCAACGGGGACGATCTCGGCGCAGAACGTCTCTCTGACCGTCAACGGCGGCGATCTGTCCTTTGAAAAGATCTCGGCGGGAAGCTCGGTCACGCTGAGCGCAAAGAACGGGAATATCACGGGAACGATTGTGGGAAGCTGGGACGATTACGCGATCGCCTGCAACGTCAAGAAGGGCGAAACGTCGCTCCCCGAGAGCAAGACGGGCGGCAGCAAGACGCTCGCCGTGGACTGCAACAACGGAGACGTTGAAGTCGAAATCGCAAACGCGTAAATTTTGTCTTTCATACGCAAGAAAAAACACGGACGTCATTTGTCCGTGTTTTTTTCGCCTAAAAGTTCGTCCGTGAGGCGTAGGATCTCCGCGCCGTACTTTTGCTTGCCGCGTTTCAAGAGCACGCGGCGGACGGGGTTCGCGACGATCGTGGCAAGCATTCCGATGGCCGCCACCACAATGCCGCCCGCAATCAGCTCCCACGCGAGCGTCATGCTCATGCCCAGCCCGAACAGGAGTATGCCCCCGATGCCGAGCGTAAGCGCCGCAATGCGCGCGGGGCGCGTCGCGCGCTCGTTGAGCGCGCGGAGCTGCGCAAGTCTGTCCTCCGACTTTGCCGCGGGCGCGTATGCGCTGCGGATGTCCTCGATCTCCCTGCGCTCCTCTTCGGTGGGCGCGGAATAGGTGTAAGAAAATTTATCGCTGTCGTTCATCGTCTCTCTCCTCGGTGAGCTTGTCGTTCTCATGATTTTCCTGAAAATGCGCGCCGGACGATGCGGCGTCTTCCGTCTGCCGCGCCGCGTCCTGCGCCGTTCCGCCCTCTTGTTGCAGCGTTTTCAGCCGCTGCGTGCCGCGCACGATCATAAAGACGCCGAGCGCGATGGTGAGCGCGCAGACGGCAAATCCCGTCGTTGCGCGCACGGTCAGAAGGGCTTCGCTCGTCTCGCCGCCGAAGGTCGCGATCATCGTCGTTTCCAAGGCGAGCAGGGCGACGGCGGCGTCCGTCAGACCGATATTGCGGAAGGATTGCAGGAGCGGATCGCGCAGGCGGTGCGACTTCGTCACGTTCCATATCGCGATGCCCACCCGATAGAAGGTGTACGCCGCCGAGGAGATCGCCATCACTTCCGAACTCGGCGAGGCGTTCTCCGACATGACCATCTGCGTGACGGCGGCGGTGAGCGCGATTTCCAGCAGCAGGAGCGCGATTCCGCACAGGCGGTAGAGGCGCAGTTTTCCGTCCGCGAGGGCGTAATCGTCGCCCTGCGCCCGCTTTTTCACCCTGTTCCAGCCCGCAACGAGCAGGCAGCGGAGCGCGCCGAGGCAGAAGTAGTATCCCGACAGCACGCCGTACCATACGGAGGAAAAGACGATGGCGAGAACCATTTGCAGGACGGCGTAACCCACGTTGACGAGCAGCGCGAACACGCCGAACGCGACGGTGCGGAACCCGTAATCGCGGAAAAACCTGCGCGCCGCGGGGTGCTTTTCCGTGCGCGCGAGGAAGGCGGCTTTCGCGCGGGGGACCGCTTTGACGGCGGTGTAGACGGAGTACGCGAGCAGAACCGCCGTCATCGCCGCAAACGCGTACACAAAGTAAACGGCGGGTGGGTCGCAGCGGCGGGTCGTCAGCACGATCGCGCCCGCGACCGCGCTAAGCGTTGCCGCCCATATCGCCCACAGAATGGGTCCGCGCGGCGATTTCAGCCATGCCCCAATCTTTTTCAGAACGCTCATACGCCGTGCAGCGTCACGGTGAACGCGCTGCCCTTGCCGACTTCGCTCTCGACGGAGATCTCTCCGCCGATGAGGTCGATGACTTTTTTGACGAGCGCAAGCCCCAGCCCGTTGCCTTCCTGCGCGTGCGAACGCTCGCCCTGATAGAATTTCTCAAAGATATGCTTTCCCGTCTCGGCGGAAATGCCGCAGCCCGTGTCCGCCACGCGGACAATGGCTTTGCTGCCCTCCGTCCGCAGCGAAAGGGAGATCGTTCCGCCCTCGCCCGTGAACTTCACGGCGTTGGAGAGCAGGTTGTTCCAGACGATTTCCAGATAGTCGGGCGCGGAGGTGATCTCCGTCTCTTCGAGGTCGCATATAAGGTCGATATGCTTTCGCTCAATGGCGTCCTCGTAGGCGAGCGCGGCTTCGGCGAGCATTTCGTCGAGGCGGAAACGGCGGAAGGCGGGCGAGAGGGTCTGATTCTCCAATTTATTGAGTTTGAGCACGTTGGTCACGAGCGCGGTCAGGCGTTTGGACGCGGCGACCAGCGCGTCGGCGTATTTCCGGCGGGTCTCCTCGTCGGGCGCGCCGTTTGCGAGCGCCTCGGCGTAGTTGCGGATAACGGCGATGGGCGTTTTCAGCTCATGCGAGACGTTGGAAACGAAGTCGTTGTGCAGCATCTCCGTCCGCGAAAGTTCCGCCGCCATCTTGTTGAGGTTTTCCATGATCGCGTCGTATTGGTCGCGATGGCGGTAAAGGTGGCGCGGCTGCAAGCGCACGGAGAAGTCGCCCGCGGCGATCGCGTCCGTCGCGTCGAGAATCTTCTGCACGGGGCGGTCCTCCGTCAGTTTCCGCCGCACAAGGTCGGCGGCGGTGCAGAAAAGGGCGAGCGCGGCGATGACGCCGAGCATGATCCCCGCCTTCGCGCCGTCCGCCATATCGGCGGGCAGGGCGGAATAGACGAGCACCGCCACGGTGACGATCGCCGCCACGGTCAGAAAGAAGATTGCCGCGTCGAGCGCGGACGCGCCCGAACGCCGCTTCATCGGAGCACCGCCTTATAGCCCAGCCCGTGTACGGTCACCAGCTCGAATCCCGTGCAGTCCGCCGTCTTTTCGCGGAGTTTGGCAATATATACGTCCACGGTGCGCGACGTCGCGGAAGAATCGTAGTCCCAGAACTCATCCATGAGCTGTTTGCGCGTGAACGTGCGCTTGGGGAAGGAGAGGAGCTTGAATAAAATATCGAACTCGCGCACGGTGAGGGGGAGTTCTTCGCCGTCCAGATAGGCGGTGTGCTCGTCCTTGTTCATGCGCAGGTTTCCGACGGCAAGTTCGCGCGTGCGCTCGATGTTCGCGCGCCGCAGGAGCGCGCCCACGCGCAGCATGAAAAGGTCGGTATCGAAGGGCTTTGCCACATAGTCGTCGATCCCGATGGCGAATCCGCGCTGTTTGGAGGGCTTGTCGTCCAGCGCGGTCAGAAAGAGAATGGGGAGCTTGGTATCCGTCTCGCGGATATATTCCGCAAGGGCGAACCCGTCCACGCGGGGCATCATGATGTCCGTGATCACAAGATCGACTTCGCGCGATCCGAGCGCGTCGATCGCCTCCTGTCCGTCCGAGCATGAGATCGCCTCGTATCCCTCCGCCACAAGTCGGGCGCACACAAGGGCGTTGAGGTCTTTATCGTCTTCCGCCAAAAGAATTTTGATCATACGCTCCCTCCGCTTTTCGCACATATTATACCGTCGCGCTGTTTTTGAATTGCTAAAAAAATGTTAAAAATTTGTAAAAGTGCGCCGTCCGCCCGCACTTTTTTCCAAGAGTATCATAGCACAAAGCCCGCATAAATTCAATATATATATTTTTTTGCGAAGATTGTATTGACAGACAGGAAAAACGGGAGCGGCCTGCGCCGCCTTCGGCGTCGGGCGAACGAAGGGCTGCTCCCCTGCCGAATGCAAAAGCCCCCGAAAAAGGGGGCTTTGGTGCACCCGGCGGGGATCGAACCCACAACCTTCAGCGTCGGAGGCTGACACGCTATCCAATTGCGCCACGAGTGCATGGTGATATGAAATTGTCGTGCGGAGAGTTTCCACAACCTTCATCGGCGACCGACACCCCAAAGGGGTCCCCTCGGTCGGGCTGCGCTCGGGGCTGACACGCTATCCAATTGCGCCACGAGTGCATGGTGATATAAAATTGTCGTGCAGAAAGTTTCCGCAACCTTCATCGGCGACCGACACCCCAGAGGGGTCCCCTCGGTCGGGCTGCGCTCGGGGCTGACACGCTATCCAATTGCGCCACGAGTGCATGATGATATGAAATTGTTGTGCGGGGAGTTTCCGCAACCTTCATCGGCGACCGACACCCCAAAGGGGTCCCCTCGGTCGGGCTGCGCTCGGGGCTGACCGCTGTCCGATTGCGCCACGAGTGCATGGTGGTATAAAATTGTCGTGCGGGGGAACGCAAAAACCTCGCGGGGGCGCGGTGCGCCCGCATGGATTATGCGGCTATTATACCACATTCCGCCCGAAAATGCTTTATATTTTTGCGCGAATATGCTATAATTTTAAAAAAATTTTGGGGAGGAGACAGATGCGGGACAATCAGAATACAAAGACGGTCGTCGTCGGCATGAGCGGCGGGGTGGACAGCTCCGTTGCGGCGCTTCTCCTCAAAGAGCAGGGCTACAACGTTGTAGGACTGTTCATGAAGAATTGGGAGGAGACGGACGAAAACGGCGCGTGCACGGCGGAAGAGGACTTCGACGACGTGGTGCGCGTGTGCGGATTGCTCGATATTCCCTATTATACGGTCAATTTCGCAAAGGAATACATGGACCGCGTCTTTTCCTACTTCCTCGCCGAGTACCGCGCGGGCAGAACGCCCAATCCGGACGTTCTGTGCAACCGCGAGATCAAATTCGGACCGTTCAAGGAGTACGCCCGCGCGCTAGGCGCGGACTATATCGCCACGGGGCATTACTGCGGCATTTCGCACGAGGGCGGCGTTCACCGCCTGCTCAAAGCGAAGGACGCGAACAAGGATCAGACGTATTTTCTCAATCAGTTGACCCAACGCCAGCTCGACGGGGTGCTCTTTCCGCTCGCCGACCTGACCAAAGCGGAAGTGCGCGCCATCGCCGAACAGAACGGGCTTGCGACCGCGCGGAAAAAGGATTCCACGGGCATCTGCTTCATCGGGGAGCGCAATTTCCGCAAATTCCTGCAAACCTATCTGCCTGCGCAGCGCGGGAAGATCGTCACCCTCGCGGGAGAAGAGGTGGGCGAGCACATGGGGCTGATGTACTACACGCTCGGGCAGCGCCGCGGACTTGACCTCGGCGGGAAAAAGGGCGAGGACGGCAGATGGTTCGTCGTGCGGAAGGACTTGGAGCGCAATATCCTCTACGTTTCGCACGGGGACGAGTCGCCGCTTCTGACGGACGGCTGTACGGTGGAGGGCATGAACTTCATTCCCTTCCCGCCTGCGGAGAGGGCGTTTTCCTGCCGCGCGAAGTTCCGCTACCGTCAGGGCGAGCAGGGCGTGCGCGTGGAGCGGACGGGGGAGACCTCGCTGAAAATCCTCTTCGACGAGCCGCAGCGCGCCGTCACGGAAGGGCAGTACGCCGTGCTGTACGACGAGACGCAGTGCCTCGGCGGCGGCGTGATCACAGGCGCGTTCCGCCGCTGAAAAACACCGAACCCGCCGCGGCTTTGCGGGGACAGGTATAAAAATTCAATCATATGGCAATACCCTCCGTGAACGATACGGAGGGTATTTTTATGAAGAAAGCAATACTGATCGCGCTGCTGTTTGCGGCGGTCGTGCTGACGGCGTGCCTGTTCGGGACTGCGGGCGCGGGGGAAAATTCCCAAACGGCGGCGTACCTGCGCGTACATATCCGCGCGAACTCCAACGGCGCGGACGATCAGGCGGTCAAATACGAAGTGCGCGACGGCGTGGTGGAATACCTCACGCCCGTGGTGGCGGAGTGCGAAACGAAGGCGGCGGCGATCGGCGCCATCGAGGCGCGCCTCGGCGGGATCGAGACCGTGGCGGAGCGCATTCTCGAAGAGAACGGCTACGCTTACGGCGCGCGGGCGAGCGTGCGGAAGGAGGAATTTCCGACCCGCGTGTACGACGGCGCGACCCTGCCCGCGGGCGTGTACGACGCGCTCATTCTCGAACTCGGCACGGGGGAGGGGGATAATTGGTGGTGCGTGGTCTATCCGCCGCTGTGCTTTACGGGCGGGAGGGCGAACGTCGTCTATAAGAGTAAGATCTTGGAGATCATACAAAACTTTTTCAAATAAAAAGGAACCCACCAGCTTAGCTGGTGGGTTCTTCATTATACTTCGCCCGCGGCTCGTGCCGCCAAAGGCGGGGCGGGCATAGCCCTTGACTACTAGCCCGTGCGCCACGCGCACATAGAACGACCTTCCAGTCAGCGCGTCTGTTAC
>CAJFFP010000029.1 GCA_904373325.1 Candidatus Gallimonas merdigallinarum | reverse complement strand
TGCCGCTCACGCGGCTTTCAGGTAGGTGTGAATGCGGGCGAACTATAATTGTAAGCCCCTAAGGTTCGCCCGCAGAGCGGGAGGTGCGGTTAGCGCACGTCCTATCCCCTCATCCGTCTGCTTCGCAGACACCTTCCCCCGAGGGGGAAGGCAAGGGGCGGGCGCGTACCCGCAACTTCCTGCTCAGATCACGGAATTTTGTCGTCCCTTTGGACGAGAAAATTCGTGAAGATAGAATAAAAAGGAGTATTATGATTCGTGAAATCGTTCAGGTCGGCGATCCCGTCCTCAGAGAGAAATGCAAACCCGTCACCCGTTTCGACGACGAGCTGTTCAGACTCCTCGACGATATGAAGGATACGCTCAAAGACGCCGAGGGCGCGGGACTTGCCGCGCCGCAGGTCGGCGTTCCCGTCCGCGCCGTTCAGGTGGACGTCGAAGAGGGATTTTTTGAGTTCATCAATCCCGTCATCGTCTCCCAGAAGGGAGAACAGAGCGGACCCGAGGGCTGTCTTTCGGTGCGCGGCAAGGCGGGCGTGGTCGTCCGCCCCGAAAAAGTGAAAATCGTCTTTCAGGACAGGCAGGGGGATAAATATTCCCTCGTGGCGCGCGGGTTCTTCGCGCGCGCCGTCTGCCATGAGCTCGACCACCTCGACGGCGTGCTGTATACCGACAAGGCGACCGACGTTCACGACGTGGACGACTGATAAAAAGATACGCCGTACCGCGCCCTGAAAAGGAGAACTCCGCATGAAAATCATCTTTGCCGGCACGCCCGAATTTGCCGTTCCCTCGTTGGAGGCGTTGGCGGAAAAATTCCAGATTGCCGCCGTGCTCACCCAGCCCGATAAGCCGCAGGGACGGAAGGGCGTTTTAACGCCGTCGCCCGTCAAAGTTGCGGCAGCCGCGCGCGGCATTCCCGTGTTGCAGCCCGAAAAGCTCAAAGCCGACTGTTCCGCGCTCGCAGCCGTGGGGGCGGATCTCATGGTGACGTGCGCATACGGGCAGATCTTAACGCAGGAAGTGCTGAATCTGTTCCCGCTGGGCGTCTGGAACGTCCACGCAAGCCTGCTCCCCGCATACCGCGGCGCGGCGCCCATCGCGCGCGCCATCATGGACGGCGCAGCGGAGACGGGCGTTACCATCATGAAAACGGACGCGGGGCTGGATACGGGGGATATGTTCCTGCAAGAGCGCATTCCCGTCGCCCTCACGGATACCTGCGGCACGCTCACGCAGAAGCTCGCCGCGCTCGGCGCAAAGCTCATCGTTGAGGCGGTCTCGCGCATTGCGCGCGGAGACGTCGCTCTGCAAAAACAGGGCGAGGGGAGCGTGTGCCGCAAGGTTACGCGCACGCAGATCGACTTCACCCGTCCCGCCGCCGAAGTGAGCGCGCTCATTCGCGGACTTTCTCCCGCGCCGCTCGCCTATGCCGCGGGGGAGGGAATCTTGCTCAACTGCTACAACGCCGCCGCCCTCCCGTACGACGGCGCGGAGGAGGCGGGTGCGGTGCTCGCCTGCTCGCCCAAGGAGGGGCTTGTCGTCAGATGCGGCGCGGGCGCGGTGCGCCTCACCGAGGTGCAGCCCGCGGGCGGAAAGCGCATGGCGGATACCGCCTTCGCGAACGGCGGAAAACTCAGAAAGGGGGCGCGTTTTGACAAACCCGTTCTATGATCCCTATCAGATCCTCGTGAAGGTGTACGGCGCGGGCGCGCATCTGAAAATCGCGCTTGCCGAAACGCCCGTCGAGGAACTGCACCGCACGCGCACGGTCAAAACGGTGTACGGCGTTCTCGAAAACGACAGCTATCTCTCGCTGTGTCTGAAATCGGTCGCGCCCAAAAGCCCCAAACAGACGATGCGCATCGTCATGAAGATCGCGCTCTATTGGCTCATCTTCCTGCAAAAACCCAAATACATGGTCACGGATACCGCCGTCGAACTGCTGAAAAAGCTCGGCAAGGGCGGGGCGGCGGGATTTGCCAACGCCGCGCTCCGCGCGTTCGACGCCGCGAAAGTCGCCATTCCCGCAGGGGACGAGGGTCTTGCCGTCACCACGCCCTATCCGCTGTTTGCAATCAAGAAACTGCGCGCCGAATACGGCGACCGCACGGAGAGCATCGTACGCGCGAAGAGCAAGGGCGTTACGGTGCGCTTTGCGCGCGGAGAGGAGGACTACCTCAATCGCCCGCATATCGCTACGCCCTTCCGCGGCGTGTATATCTTTGAAAATTTCGCGCGTGACGCCGCCTTTTTCGCAGGCGATTATACCTTCCAATCGGTCGGGAGCGTCGCGATCTGCGGCGTGGTCGAGCCGTGCGGGCGTATGCTCGACGCGTGCGCCGCGCCGGGCGGAAAGTCCGTCCTGCTTGCCGATAAGTGTAAACGCGTCACGGCGTGCGAATTGCACGCGCACCGCGTCGCGCTCATCGAAAGTTACCTTTCGCGCATGGGCAAGCACAACGTGACGGCGTTGCAGAAGGACAGTTCCGCGTTCGATCCCGCGTTTGAAAACGCCTTCGACGGCGTGCTGTGCGACGTGCCCTGTTCGGGCTTCGGCACGGTGTGCGAAAATCCCGATCTTCCGCTCCTGAAAAAGGAAGAGGATCTTGCGGGGCTTTTCCGGACGCAGCTTGCGATTTTGGAGAATTGCTCGCGCTACGTGGCGGAGGACGGCGCGCTGTACTATTCCACCTGTTCCCTGTTCTCGGAGGAGAACGACGGCGTTGTGGGCGCGTTTCTGGAAAAACACCCCGAATTCCGCGCGGAACTCCCCGAAAGTCCGCTTTCGCATGAAAAAAAGCGTTACGGCATTCAGTTTCTGCCCGACGAGGCGTTCGGCGCGGGCTTCTACGTCGCGAAAATGAGGCGGGTATGAAAGAGATCTTACAGGACAAGTCCTTCGCGGAGCTGAAAGCGCTCGTTTCGGCGGAGGGCGAAAAACCCTTCCGCGCCAAGCAGCTCATGGAGGGGCTTACGCAGGGCAAAAAACTTTCGGAGATCCCCGTCTCCGCCGCGCTCCGCGCCCGCCTTGCGGAGCGGTTCGAGGAGGAGCCCGTTCGCATTTTGGAGACGCTCACCGCCAGAGACGGCACGAAAAAGTTTCTCTTCGCGCTTGCGGACGGCAATATCGTCGAAGGCGTGCTCATGAAGTACAAGTACGGCAATACGCAGTGCGTTTCCACGCAGGTGGGCTGCCGCATGGGGTGCAGGTTCTGCGCCTCCACGCTGGGCGGGCTTGTGCGCAACCTGACCGCGGGCGAAATTCTTGCGCAGATCCTCGCCGTCAACCGTGCGGAGGGCGGGTCGCTCAAAAAGCGCGCCGTCACCAACGTCGTGCTCATGGGGAGCGGAGAACCGTTCGATAACTACGAGAACGTCGTGCGATTTTTAAGAAATCTCACGGCGGAAGAGGGGCTTGGCATGAGCGCGCGCAATATCAGCCTTTCCACGTGCGGGCTTGTCCCCGCGATGCGCGCCTTTGCGGACGAGGGGATTCCGCTCAACCTCACCGTGTCGCTGCACGCGGTCACAGACGAGGAGCGCGCCCGCACCATGCCCGTGGCGAACGCCTATTCGATCGCGGAGATCCTCGACGCCTGCGCCCACTATTTTCAAAAGACGGGGCGGCGGTATATCTTTGAATACAGCCTCATCGCGGGCGAAAACAGCGATATCGCGCACGCCGCCGCGCTTGCGGAGCTGTTGAAGGGGAAACCCTGTCACGTCAACCTCATCCGCCTGAACGCGGTCAAGGAGCGGCATCTCCGCGCCGCCGACGAGCGCATGGCGCAGGCGTTTTTGCAGGAGCTTCTCTCGCGCGGGATCTCCGCAACGCTCCGCCGCAGCATGGGTTCCGACATCGGCGGCGCCTGCGGACAACTTAGAGCAAAGTATCTGGGCGCCGCCGATGCAGGGCTCCCGAAAAGCTGCGAAGCAGGTTTTGGGGAAGAGGAGCCGCAAGCGTAGGAAATGCGCCGCGAGCAGCGCGAGCGGCGCAAAAAATCCGCTTTGCGGCGACGAGGCGGCGCGTGCGGTCAACTGCGTGCAAAGTATCTGGGAGCAGATACAAACGTTACGGAATAAATGCGGCAATCTGCCGTACGTCGGTTTGCGTTTTCCGCAAATCGGGAAAGACAGAATTTCACGGAATTTTATCGCGGAAAAGCGAAAAACCGTGGAGATAAATAAGGGGGCATTATGCTGAAAGTAAAGGTTGCGCCGTCCATATTAGCGGGCGATTTTGCGCGTATGGGCGAAACGGTGCGGAAACTCGAACAGTGCGGCGCGGATTATATCCATTGCGACGTGATGGACGGCAACTTTGTTCCGACGATCACGTTCGGCAATCAGATGATCGAACATATCCGTCCGTACACCTCTCTGCCGCTTGACTGCCATCTCATGGTCATGCGTCCGGATACGCGCCTTGAAGGGTTCGCGCGCGCGGGGGCGAACATCGTCACCGTACACGTGGAGGAGTGCCGCAGCCTTACGGTGCAGACGCTGCGCATCATCAAAAATTACGGCATGAAGGCGAGCGCGGTCATCAATCCGAACACGCCCGTCGAGAGCCTTTACGACTGCGTGGAGGATGCGGATATGCTCCTTCTCATGAGCGTGCACCCCGGGTGGGGCGGACAGCGTTTTCTGCCCGAAACGCTGCAAAAAATCGAAAAACTGCGCGCGTTCTGCATCAAGAGCGGCAAGCCCGATATGGACATCGAGGTGGACGGCGGCATTACGGAGGAGAACGTGGACGCCGTCATCGAGGCGGGCGCGAACGTCATCGTCGCGGGAAGCACGGTGTTCCGTTCGCAGGATATGAAGTGGACGATCAGCCGCCTGCACGGCTCGGCAAAATGAAGGCGGTCATCTTACTCAACGGAGAGCCTTATCGCGGCGAGATCGACGCGTCCGCCGCGCGCGTGTGGTGCTGTGACGGCGCATACGAATGGGCGAAGGACAGGGTGCGCATCGACGAAAATCTCGGCGACTACGATTCCCTCTCCTATATGCCCGATCCGCCGCCCGCGGAGGTGTATCCTTCCGAAAAAAACTATACCGACGGCGAGCTTGCGCTGATGCGCGCGATCGCGGCGGGCGCGGACGAGATCGAGTTTTACGGCGGCGGAGGCGGCAGGGAAGATCACTTTCTGGGCAATCTGCACCTTCTGTACGCCGCGCTGAAAAAGGGCGTCCGCGCCGTGATGGTCACCAATTACGCCCGTATCTTTGCCGCGGAGGGCGAGGTCGTCGTCACGGGCAGAAAGGGGAGCACGCTCTCCATTGTCCCTTTTGGCGGGAATGTGCATATAATGGAGAACAGCGGGTTCTATTATCCTCTGCCCGAGGCGTTCGTCTACGGCTCTACGCGCGGCATTTCCAACGTGGTCACGGCGGATACGGCGCGCTTTACGGTGGAGGGAACGGTGCTCGTTTTCATTGATGAAGGAGGGGAACTTTGAACGTGATCGTCTGCGTGAGACCTCCGTACCCCGTACGGCTCATTCTGCGGCTGTTCCGACGAAAGAAATGAAGTACTGCGATCTGCATTGCGACGCCCTCACCCAAGAGGGCGTTTTGCAAGTCACGAAGGAGCGGCTGGCGCAGGGCGGCTGTCTGCTGCAATGCTTTGCGGCGTTCGTAGGAGACGGCGGCTTCGACGCCTTCCTGCGGCTTGCCGACAAGTTCGACGAAATGTGCGCCCGCGAGGGATACCGCCGCGCGACGGACGCGGAGGGGATCGCGGAGGACGGCGTCAACGCCATGCTCACGGCGGAGGGCGACGCGCTCCAAGGCGAGCTTTCGCGGCTGGATACGCTCTATGCGCGCGGCGTGCGGATCATGGGGCTTGTCTGGAATACGCCCACGTCGCTCGGCTTCCCCAATTTTCCCGATTACGCGGGACTGTGCGCGGGGCGCGTTCCGCCCACGCTGCGGGAGGGGGAGCGCGGACTGACGGCGTTCGGGTTCGAGGCGGTCGCGCGCATGGCGGAGCTGAAAATGCTGCCCGACGTTTCGCACGGGAGCGATCGGCTCTTTTCCGACGTGGCGTCATTCAAACGCCCGTTTTTGGCGACGCACTCCAACGCGGCAAGCGTGTGCGGGTGGGCGCGCAATCTGACGGACGGGCAAATCAGGCGCGTTGCCGACTGCGGCGGCGTGGTCGGGCTGAATTTCTGCGCCGATTTTGTCGGATCAGACCATTCTTCGGAAGGGCAGCGGCGCGGACTGCTTGCGCACGCGAAGGCGATCGTCGCGGCGGGCGGAGAGGACGTGCTTGCCATCGGGAGCGATTTCGACGGCATTCCGCCCAATCAATTCCTTCCGTCGCCTGCGGCAATGCCGCGTTTTCTGGAAGAACTTGCGGGCGCGATCGGCACGCGCGCCGCCGAAAAAGCCGCGCGGGACAACGTTGTGCGCGTATTCAAGGAGAACTTATGAACATACAATACCGTGCGGTCGGACGGGCGGAGCTTACGCCGCGGTTGTTTGCGGCGTTCGACCGCCGTCAGGAGGTTGTAAACTGCTATCGTCGCGGCGCGAACGGAACGTGGTGCGTCCGCCCCGATCCCTTTCTCGACGATTGGAGCGCGGAGGACTATCGCTTTCTGACCGAATGCCTTATTCGCACGCTGGAAAGGGGCGGCGCGGTGTTCGGAGCGTTTGTATGCGGCGCGCTGAAAGGGTTCTGTTCGGTGGAAGCGCCGCCGCTCGGTTCGCGCGGGCAGTACCGCGACCTCACTTCCCTGCACGTTTCGAGGGAACTGCGCGGGCAGGGCATGGGAAAAAAGCTGTTTGCGCTCGCCGCCGACGCGGCGCGGCGCATGGGCGGGGAAAAGCTGTATATCTCCTCTCATTCGGCGGTCGAAACGCAGGCGTTTTACCGCGGGATGGGCTGCCGCGACGCGGAGGAGATCGACGCCGCCCACGCCGCGCGGGAGCCGTTCGACTGCCAGCTCGAATATATTCTTTAAAAAGATTTTTTCGGAAAAGATAAAAGGACTGCCGCTTGGCAGTCCTTTTCCGATTCGGAATCATGAGGTTATACGCGCTCGATCTTGTCGCTTTTCAGGCAACGTGCGCACACGTAACCGGTCTCCACTTTGCCGTCCTTCACGTAGGAAACCTTCTGCACGTTCGCCTTGAACGCGCGCTTGGTCTTACGATTGGAGTGGCTCACGTTGTTACCGGACGTCTGACCCTTTCCGCAGACAGTGCAAACTCTCGACATATTTCTTCCTCCCGACGGGCGTATTTTTCGTAAATTTATGCGCGCACGGAAAAACGTGCTCGCAACGAACGTGTCTATGATAGCAGTTTTCCCAAAAAAAAGCAATGAAAAACGAGGCGTTTCTATGAAAATTTTTGCCGATCGTGTGAAATTTTTTTCAATAACGCTTGCAAATTGCCTCGCGATAGGTTAGAATAGATGAGAGAACGCTGAGGAGAACGCTTATGTCAGTCAGCACCAGCAACGCATACGGAAAAATTTCTATCTCCGACCTTGCCATCGCAAAGGTCGCCTCTTGGGCTGCCTTGGAAAGTTACGGCATCGTGGATACCGTTTCGCGCCGCTTTACCGACTCGTTTTCCGAAATGTTCAAGAGAGACGCAGGAGGCAAGGGCGTGAAAGTCGTCACGTCCGGCAACCGTATTTTTATCGACGTTTCCGTACTCATCAAGTACGGCGTATCCATCGAGGCTGTTGCGGAATCTTTGAAAGAGGGCATCAAGTATAAGGTGGAATACTTCACGGGAATGATTGTGGACACCGTGAACGTGAACGTCGTCGGGTTGAAATTGTAACCTCTGCCTCTGCGGGATAATATTCGGGAGAGATACTATTCATGCAAAAAACGATCAACTGCGCCACCTTCCGCAAGATGGTTCTCGTCGGCGCAAAAATGCTCGAAAACAATCGGGCTAAGGTAGACGCGCTCAACGTATTCCCCGTGCCGGACGGCGATACGGGTACGAATATGTCGCTCACGCTGCAATCGGCGGTCAAGGAACTTACTTCCGTCGCATCCAACAGCTTCCCCGAGGTGTGCGACCGCGTCTCCAAAGGGGCGCTGCGCGGCGCGCGCGGCAACTCGGGCGTTATTCTTTCTCAGATTTTCCGCGGCATCTGCTCCGTTCTCCGCGACGGCAAGCCCGAAGTCGATACCAAGACGTTTGCAAAGGCGATGGAGGCAGGCACCAAAGTCGCGTACAGCGCGGTCTCCATTCCCAAGGAAGGCACCATTCTCACCGTCGTGCGCATGATGAGCGAATTTGCGGTGAAGAACGCGGGCAAGCTCCGCGATTTCGAGACCTTCCTTCCCGCCGTCATCGAGGAGGGCGACAGGGCGCTCGCGCAGACGCCCGAACTTCTGCCCGTGCTGAAAAAGGCGGGCGTTGTGGACTCGGGCGGCGTCGGTCTCATGACCATCATGCGCGGATTTCTGTCCGCGCTCATGGGCGACGAGATCGTCTCCGAAGTCCAGACGGAGGCAGCCAATCAGGCGGCTTCGATGGACGCCGACTTCGGCGACAATTCCGACATCATCAATATGGATCTCGGCGAGATCCAGTTTGCCTACTGCACGGAATTTTTCGTGATCAATCTGAAAAAGAGCACCACGCTTGCCGACATCGATAAGCTCCGCGAAAATCTGATGAACATCGGCGACAGCGTCATCTGCATCGGCGATCTCGAAATGGTCAAAGTACATGTGCATACCAACAGCCCCGGCGTCGCGCTGACGTACGCGCTCGAACTCGGCGAACTCGACCGCCCCAAGATCGAGAATATGCTCGAACAGAACCGCGCGCTCAAAGCAAAGCGCGAGGCGGAAAAGAAGGAGCAGGGAATGCTCGCCGTCTGCGCGGGCGAGGGGATCTCGGAGATCTTCAAAGATCTGTTCGTCGACCGCGTCATCGAGGGCGGGCAGACGATGAACCCCTCCGCTTCGGATATTGCGACTGCCGTGCAGAAGATCAACGCGGAAAACGTGTTCGTGTTCCCCAACAACAAAAATATCGTGCTTGCGGCGGAACAGGCAAAGGCGCTTGTGGAAAACCGCACCATTCACGTCATTCCCACCAAAAATGTGCCGCAGGGCTTTGCCGCCGCGCTGGCGTTCAGCCCCGAAGCTCCCGTCGAGGAAAACAAGACGAACATGATCCACGCGATCGACAACGTCAAGTCCGGACAGGTCACGCACGCCGTGCGCACGACTTCCGTCAACGGATTCTCCATCAAGGAAGGGGACATCATCGGGCTTGACGATAAGAAGATCCTTGCCAAAGGGCATAACGTGGACGAGACCGTTTTAAAACTTCTCGATAAGCTGAAAGACGACTCGCACGAGGTCATCACCCTCTATTACGGAGAGGGGATCGACGAATCGGACGCCGCCGCGCTTGCCGAAAAGGTGCAGGAAGCCTTCCCCGACTGCGACGTGGATTTCCACTACGGCGGGCAGCCTGTGTACTACTATCTGCTGTCTCTCGAATAAGCATGAAAAGAGCGCGCGCCGCTCTTTTTTCATAACGAAAAGTTTGCATATCAATTAAAAATATTGAATGATTTTTTGAGATGGAACTCCTTCGGCTCAAAGGCGTAACGGAAAAGCGCGCCAAAGATTTTTATAAATTGGGCATTACGGACAGCGCCGCGCTCGTCCGCCATTTTCCGCGCGCCTATCTCGATATGACCAACCGCACGTCGGTGCGGGAAGTGTTCCACAACGATATGGCGCTTCTGGCGTGCCGTCTCGTGTCCGTCGAGCCTGTGCGGCATTATTCCCGCCTGAAAACGGTGCGCGCGTGGCTGGAACAGGACGGCGTCACCTTCCCCGCGGTGTGGTTCAATATGCCCTATCTCGCCGAGCGGCTCAAAGCGGGCGATTACCTCTTTTACGGCAGGGTGCAGAACCGCTACGGGCAGGTTTCCATCGTCAATCCGAGCTTCGAGCCGCTCGGGCGCGTGGCGCGGCTCAAAGGGCTGGTGCCCGTGTATCCGCTGCGCGGGTCGCTCACGCAGCGCGCCGTGCGCGACGCCGTTTCCGCCGCGCTCTCGGCAGAGCCGTTGGAGACGGTCATTCCGTGGGAAATCGTCAAAAAGTACGATCTTTCCCCCTTGAAATCAGCGTATTACGCCGTTCACGCGCCCAAAACGCAGGAAGAAGCGCGCGCGGGCGCGGAACGCATTGCGTTGGAGGAATACTTTATCCTGCTCTCGGCGTTCAAGCTCATCAAGGGCGATCGGCAGGAGGCGCGCCGCAACCGCTATACCGTCACCGAGCGCGAAGTGGCGCAGTTTGAAGCGCGCTTTCCCTTCCCGTTCACGGCGGGGCAGCAGGCAGCCGTCCGCGCGATCTACGATAACGTGACGGGTCCCGTCCGCATGAACCGTCTGCTGCAAGGCGACGTCGGGAGCGGCAAAACGGCAGTCGCGCTCACGGGGATTTTTATGGCGCTCAAAAGCGGATTTCAGGCGGTCTATCTCTCGCCCACGGAAGTGCTTGCCGCGCAGAATTTCGCGCTCCTTGAAAAAATGTTCCCCGATTACCGCGTGGGGTATCTTGCGGGCGGCAGTACGGCGAAGGAAAAGCGCGAACTCAAAGCCGCGCTCGCGGCGGGGGAGATCGACGTCCTGTGCGGTACGCACGCCGTGTTGCAGGGCGACGTACACTTTAAAAACCTCGCCTTCTGCGTGTGCGACGAACAGCACCGTTTCGGCGTGGCGCAGCGCAATATATTGAGCGAAAAAGGGGACGCCCCCGACGTGCTCGTCATGTCTGCAACGCCCATTCCGCGCACGCTCTCGCTCGTCGTGTACGGCGATCTGGACGTGACGACCATTCCCGATAAGCCGCTCGACCGCAAGCCCATCACCACGGCGATCGTTCCGTCGTACAAATACGACGATATGCTCGCATATGTGCGCGGCGAGGCGAAAAAGGGGCGTCAGGCGTATTTCGTGTGCGCGAAGATCGATGACGACGAGGGCGAGGTGACCTCCGTCACCGAGCTTTGGGAGGAGCTGAAAAACAGGCTTCCCGACGTGCGGTTCGCGCTCCTGCACGGACGCATGAAGGAGAAGGAAAAGAGCGCCGTCATGGCGGCGTTCAAGAATAAGGAATACGACTGCCTCGTCTCCACGACCGTCATCGAAGTCGGCGTCGACGTACCCGACGCGACGATCATGGTCATCATGAACGCCGAGCGGTTCGGGCTCTCGCAGCTGCATCAGCTTCGCGGCAGAGTGGGGCGCGGGAGCGAAAAGAGCTGGTGTTTTCTCTTCGTCGGGTCGGACAGCGAAACGGCGCGGGAGCGGCTCACCGTGTTCAAGAACACGTCCGACGGCTTTGCGCTCGCGGAAAAGGATTTGGAGCTGCGCGGCAGCGGCGATTTCCTCGGAACGCGCCAGAGCGGTAAATTTCTGAGCGACATCAAAAATCTCAGATATTCGACGGACGTCATCTTCACGGCGAAAAAGCTGACCGATGAAGCGTTTGAACGGCGGCTGAATTTCGAGGCGATCCGCTCTGCGGCAATGCAGAAGTACGAAAGCCTGAAAGACGTCATTCTCAACTGATTTTTGCGCCCGCGGGAAAAGGGCGGGAGGGAATTTTTCTCAGAGCGGGATAACCGCTCGTTTTGGTTGACAAAATGCCGTGTTGGGTATAATATAAATAGACCGACGCCGCATACGGGCCTGTTACGGATTCGATTGCAAGCGGAGTTTGTCGGACGCACGCCGGAGGCTCGGCTCCGTAAAAACGGAAATTAAATTTAAATGCTGACAAGAAAGAAAGAAGGTCGGCTGTTGCGCGCAGAGCTTCCGCTCGTCGCGTAGCGCTTGCGGCTTAACTTAGTTTAAGCTCCGTCCCATCCCGATTGCCCACGGTCGGGAATGGGGCGTCAATGCAGTGGGGAACCTCCTTTGAAGGAAAACTTCCGCTTTCAGAGAGGATCTCCAGTTCACCCCTCGTCGCGGCAAGGCAAACTGCGCGCGCGTCCGCCTTGCGGCGCACGCGCGTAAAATATGCCTGCCGCTCCTCTTCACGAAAAAGTTTAACAAAAGTCAACCTTTTTCGCGAGTACTGCGGAACATTTTATGGCGGCACGAGCGCAACGCACGGAGCGGGAGAGAGGCTGCAAGCAACAAATGGCGCGAAGTACTCTGCGCAGTTCACCCCGCCGAAGGCGGCACGAGCGCAACGCACGGAGCGGGAGAGGGACTGCAAGCAACAAATGGCGCGAAGTACTCTGCCAGTTCACCCCTCGTCGCGGCAAGGCAAACTGCGCGCGCGTCCGCCTTGCGGCGCACGCGCGTAAAATATGCCTGCCGCTCCTCTTCACGAAAAAGTTTGACCAATGTCAACCTTTTTCGTGAGTACTGCGGAACATTTTATGGCGGCACGAGCGCAGCGCACGGAGCGGGAGAGGGGCTGCAAGCAACAAATGGCGCGAAGTACTCTGCGCAGGGGACCTGACAGGTGACTGCGCTGCGCCTGAATAAGCGGGGGTGGAGTAAATGGTGCATTGGCGCACGCAGTTCCAATCGTCTTACTTCACGTTATACAAAAAAGGAACCCACCAGCTTAGCTGGTGGTTCTTCATTATACTTCGCCTGCGGCTCGTGCCGCCAAAGGCGGGGCGGGCATAGCCCTTGACTACTAGC
>CAJFFP010000028.1 GCA_904373325.1 Candidatus Gallimonas merdigallinarum | reverse complement strand
AACGCCGCACTTTTTACGCCTGTCGCTCCTCTTCACGAAAATCTTTTCTGCAAAAATATTTTCGTGATTGCTGCGGTACATTTTTCAAAAAGTGAGCCGTCGCGTGCTATACTGTTGCAAAACAGCGGCGGCGAGAGAAACCGAACGCAGAGCCAACGGCGAACATTGGGTTTCTCTATAACTCACGGAAATTCTTTTCGTCAGTTCGAAAAGAATTTCGTGAACCTATTTGCAAATAAAACTGCAAACGATCCCCTCGTCGTAATCGCCGAAGCCCTTGCCGAAGATCGTAACGCCGCCGCAATGCTCCGCGTCCTCCGGAACGGCGATGCGGAAACGGATCTGATCGCCCGCCTTCAGCCCGAGATCGCCGATGCGCGTTTCGGAGACCTTCACGCCGCCGAGGAAGGTGCCGTCCTCGTTGACGGAGAGCACGACTTTTTTGCCGTACTGCCCTAAATTTCCGTACCACCACGACGGTCCGACCGTTCCGGCGCGGTCGTTGTATTCGCCCTTGCTGCGGTAGACGCCGAGCTGATTTCCGTTGACGGAGAACGAAATGTCGCTCGGATAATACGCCGCATATCCGGGCGCCTCGGATGCAAGCTCCATGGAAAAATGCAGTTCGCGCAGGCGTTCGCCCTCTTGAAGGTAATTGGGAACGAGATACTCCACATATCCGCTCGCAAACCACAGAATGCCCGCGCGGAAACGTTCGGGGTAGGAAAAACAGGCGGGATCGTCGAATCTGCCGACGACGCGTTCGTCCGTCGCCAGCCCGCAGGTGGGACGCACGCAATAATCGACGTAATGCCCCACGTCGATATGTACGGACTCCACGCGCCCCTCTTCGTTCGGGTGCGGAAGTAAATCGATGACGATCTTATCCGTTGCAAGCGAACAGATCTTCTGCGTTCCGCGGATCCCGGACGAGGTGGAGATCTCGATCAGTCCCGCCGCGTGCAGTTTTTTGATGTGCGCCGTGATCGCGCCGTTCGAAACGTTGAACCGCTTGGCAAAATAGGCGAGGTTCAGCTCCCCCTTCTGCAAAAGCTCATCCATGATCCCGAGGCGGACTTCCGAATCGAGCGCCTCGTACAAAATACGACCCTGCTTAAAATCTTTCAGATAAATCATGACATTACTTCCTTTTCAGCTCTCATTATACGCGAAATGACCGTCTTATGTCAAATAAAATGTTTGAAAATGTTGCAACTGCTTCAAAAAAAAGTAAAGATAACCGCCCGTTCCATGCCTCTCGGAGCACAAAAAAATCCGCTGCATTGCTGCAACGGATTTTGCGGGCGGCAATACGCCGCGCCGCGCGTTTCCATTCTCTGAAAAACTTTGCCGCGATCGGCGCGCGAATTACTTGACGGAAGCGAGCAGTTCCTTCACGGACGCCTTGCACGCGGCGAGCGCGTCCTCTGCCGCAGCCTCGGAAGCCGCCTTCACGGAGTAGTAAATTTTCAGCTTCGGCTCCGTACCGGAGGGGCGCACGCAGACGAACGAACCGCCTTCGAGTTCGTAGTACACGCAGTTGCACTTGGGGATATTCAGCGGCTCGGTCTTTCCGTCTGCCGTGCGGCGGATGTCCGCGGAATAGTCGCGCACCGCCTCCACTTTGAACGGACCGAACGCGGTCACGCTTACCGTTTTAAGCACGTCGACGACGGCGTTCATCTCCTTCATCGCGTTCAGACCGGAGTACTGAATGGATTCGTTCTTATCGAGCACATACCCGTACTTCGCGTAAATTTCGTTGAGTCTCCCCCATACCGTCTTGCCGATATAGGTGTAGTAGCAGACCATCTCGGCGCACAGCATGGACGCGACGACGGCGTCCTTATCGCGGGCATGGGTGCCGCGGAGATATCCGCACGACTCCTCGAAGCCGAACACATAGGTATGCGAACCGTCCTTCTCCCATTCCTTGATCTTTTCGCCGATGAACTTGAAGCCGACGGGCGTTTCAAAGAGCGCGACGCCGAAATCCGCGCAGATCGCCTTCGCCATGCCCGTCGTAACGAACGACTTGACGACCGCCGCGTTCTTCGGGAGCGCGTTCTCCTCTTTGAGACGGGTCAGGATATAGTCCAGAAGCAGAATGCCGACCTGATTGCCCGAGAGCGCGACGAACTCGCCCTTCTCGTTCTTGACGGCGACGCCCAGACGGTCGGAGTCGGGGTCGGTGCCGAACACGACGTCCGCATGGATCTTATTTGCAAGCGCGATGCCCATGGAGAGCGTCTCTTTAAATTCGGGATTGGGAACGGCGACGGTGGAGAACTCCGTGTCCTTGGTCGTCTGCTCCTCCACGACGGTCACGTTGATGCCCAGCTCTTTCAGAATGCGCGTGACGGGAACGTAGCCCGAACCATGCACGGGGGTATAGACGAGTTTGAGGTCCTTCCCGCACTTTTTGACTGCCTCTGCGGACAGCGTGAGCTTTTTGAGCGCCTCGATATAGGTATCGTCCACTTCCTTGGGCACGGGAAGAATGAGCGGGCTTTCTTCCACACCCGTCACCGAGAGATAATCCGTGATCTTTTCGATGAATCCGACGACGATCTTCGTCGCTTCGGGCGACATCTGCGCGCCGTCCTCGCCGTACACTTTATAGCCGTTGTACTCCTTGGGATTGTGCGACGCGGTGATCATGATACCCGCGATCGTTCCGAGGTAACGCACCGCATACGAGAGCATGGGCACGGGATGCACGTCGTCGAAGAGATACGCCTTGATGCCGTTCTTTGCGAGCACGCCCGCCGCCTTCTCGGCAAACAGGCGGGAATTTCTTCTCGTATCGTAGGAGATGACGACGCCCTTCGCCTGATCCGCCGCGGGGAGCGTTTTGATGTACTCGGAAAGCCCCTGCGTGGCGCGCATGACGGTATAGACGTTCATCATGTTCATGCCGCAGCCGATGATGCCGCGCATACCCGCCGTGCCGAATTCCAGCTCGCCGCCGAAGCGGTACTCCTTCTCCTTCTCGTCCGACGCGATGGCTTTCAGTTCCGCTCTGTCCGCCTCTGCGAGACGGGGGTCGGCAAGCCAAGATTCGTAGATGCTCTGATAACTCATATCATTCCACTCCTTATTTGTTCGGGCGCGCTCTCCGCACGCCCGTATTTCCCGAATTTTACGCGTCCTTTCCGTCGTCGTCCTGCCTGACGGAAGGCTCGTTGATCTTGCGGTTCAGCTCCTCCAAGCTGTCCTCCGCGGTGATGAGATCGTCCGCGCACTTCGTCGCTTCAGCAGAGCCTGCAATATCATGCACGGAGATGAAGTATTTCTTCTCGTTGTCCTCGAAGTAATGCACGAACTGCAACCCGAGGAGGAAGAGGAAACTCAGCGGCACGGTGACAAAGAGCGCGCTGCCGATGGTGAACAGACCAAACCCCACGTTCGCGACAATGATGATATAGATCGCCGCGAGGAAGGTCGCAAACCGCCGCCAGAACCCCTTTTTGGCGCAGAGCGCGCCCCGAAGCCCCTGCGTCACGCTCTTCTCGCCCGATACGACGGACGGGATCCACGCGGAGGCCAGCGTCATTTTCAGCGACTGCAAACACACGATGAGCGTGATCGTCAGGCACAGCGATAAAACGACGGGCAAAAATCCCCACGAGGGCAGGAAAGACGGCACATAGAAGAAGAAAAACCAGCAGATAAGTATGGTGACCGCATCGTACAAAAAGACGATCGGCACATAGATGACTTCATAGAGCGCGGCGCGCCCGAGGTTCTTGAAATAGGAAGCCGAAAAGCTCGTGCGCGAAAAGACGCTCATTCTGTCGTACATCGTTCCCGCAATCGCGAACAGGCAAAGCCCGTTTAAAAAGCGCGAAAGCAGATAGATGAGGCAGACGCCCACGGCAGCGCCCGCGATCGCTCCGCCGTTGCTCGCCAGAAGAGAGAGAAAATCCATCAGCGAAGTGTGAAAATTTTCCTGAAAGGTCTGCAACACGGCGGAATCGCCGCTGACCAGCGCGCGGAAAAATTCGCCCGGCATTTCGCGCAGCGTGACCCATTCCGCGCTCTGCATTACGGGGTCGAGCGCAAGACGGAGAATGACGTACACAAGGCTGAACGTGACCGCCGCAACGACGAGGCGGTACAGCAGCATCTTGAACGTCGAAGAAAAATTATCCATCGTAATATGGAACGCGTTGCGGAATCTCATATCAGTATCTCCTGTAACTGTGGAGTTCGTCCTCCCTGTCCAGCTTATCTCCCTCAAAGTAGACGACCTCCATACGGACGCAGAAATTGGGGAAGAGCAGCAGGAAGAGCGCCGCGCCGATGACGTGGAACGCGGGATCGGGCAAAAACACGCTGACGCCGATCACGACGAGCATTGCCGCCGCGGAGATCACAAACGAGAGCACGAGCTTCCAGCGGCGCTCGACCATCAGACGATAGGAATAGAGGAATGCCTCGAAGAAGCGGAATCCCGTCATGAGCTTGCAGGGAAGCCACAGATAGAGCACCGTCGCCAGATAGACGAGCACAAACAGGAACAATACGACCGCGGCAATATACAAAACGTAGACGACCGCGACGATATCCACCTGCGAGATGACGTATAAAACGGCGGAGAGCACCACCGCCCAGATCTCATAAAATACAAGATAGGCGAGCGTGACGAACGCGGCGGACGGAAGCGCGTTAAAAAGCTGCGCGCCCACGCCGCTCAGCGTGCGCTTTCCGAGGCGCATATGCTTTTCGACGAACGCAATGAGCGCCGCCATAAAAAAGATGATGCCGACCACGGCAATCGCGCTGTATATCACGCCGAGCACGCTGTCAAAGCGGAAAAAGCTCCACGCATGGAAAAAGTCGAGGAAACCCGCCTGCGGCGCCCCCGTAAAAAATCCGCGCACGACCACCGAGATCCGATCATAATCGAGCGACAATGCCATAAACACCGCGGGGACGACCGAAAAAGGCAATACGAACCACAGATTTTTGAAGATATATTTCCAACTTCCGAATACTGTACGCATATCTTACCTATCTTACTTTTCTATTATATAACAAAACCCGCGCGGTGTAAAGAGGTTTTTCGGAAAAAACCGCTCGCTTCCGCGCGGGAAATATTTTCACAGCCGTATTTATCGGACTTTCGGCGTGCCTTTTTCTGCCATGACGGCAGATCATTCGCCGCTGCGGTCGAAAATCACCATGAACGCGCCCTTGAAAATGATTTTCAGATCCAGCCAGACGCTCTGCTTCTGAATATATTCCAGATCGAGCCGCACCCATTCGTCGAATCCGATCGCGTTGCGGTTCTTCTGAATCTGCCACAGACACAGCAATCCGCCCTTTACGTCAAGGCGGTGCCGCTGATATTCGGTGTACTGCTCCACTTCGGACGGAATGGGCGGGCGCGGGCCGACGACGCTCATCGAGCCGTTCAGAATATTAAACAGCTGCGGAAGCTCGTCCAGCGACAGCTTGCGGAACACCTTTCCGACCTTCGTGATCCGAGGGTCGTTCTTCATTTTGAACGCAGGTCCGTCCGCCTCGTTCAGTCCCTCGTCGATGAGTCTCTGCTTCATCGCCTCCGCGTTCGGACACATGGTGCGGATCTTATAAAATTTGAAAATTTTCCCGTTCTTTCCGACGCGCTTGGAAACGTAGATCGGATTATGAAAATCCTCCAACCACTTGACGAGGATACAGATCAGGATCAGCCACGACAGGAGCACGATCGCAAGAAAGGACGCGAAAATATCGAACGACCGCTTGACGAAGAGGTAACAGCCGTAGCGGAACCCCGATTTGGGTTTAAATTCCTCGGCGGGCTGTTCCTGCGCGCTTTCTTCCATGCCGACGGAGGGCGCGTCCTCCGCGATTTGCTCTGCGGCTGCCGCCGCAATTTCCTCCGCCGCAGCCGTCTCCGCCGCGGTCTCCTCAGCCGCGACTTCCTCCGTCGCGGGCTCTATCACAAGTTCCGTTTTCTCTTCTGCGGGAGGCTCTTCGGGCGCTGTGATCTTCTTTTCCTCTGCCGCGCTTTGCGTTTTTTCCATTGTAAAAATTCTCCCCAATTTTGTTGCGCCGAACGTAAGGGCGCAACGCTTTTATCCCTTGATAGCGGGATCATTATAGCATACGCAAACCTGCTTGTCAATTCTTTCACAGAAAAAACGGCAACCTTTCACCCGTCCACTTTCTGCCATTCCTGCCCGAAAACCCGTCCCGTCGGGATTTTTGCGCCGCTATTCCGCAAATACGAGGGTCGAGACGGAATGCGGCGCGAGGGCGCAGACGACGCCGCCGAAGGAAACCGTCTTTTCGTACGGGAAGGGATTCTGCACCGCGATCACGCGCGTGCCGTTGGGATTGGCAAATCCGAACGCGTTGCCGCTCATATGCCCGCCGAGGCGGAGCACGCGCGCGCCCTTCCGCACGAATGCCGCCGCATGGCGGAAAATATAGTACTCGTACTCATGCTTCGCCGCGCCGCTTTCGGTGGTGATCATGCTGTTCTGCTTCCAGCCCCACGTGCTCACGCCGCCGCGCGGCAGAACGGTGTTCCAATACACATACGCGCAGACGCCGCCCGTAATGTAATGGCGCATCAGCTCGAACACGTAGTTCGCATACGCCCAACTGTTCGTGCCGTCGCCGCACTCGTTTTCGCTCTGAATATAGTTCAGCTCGGGATAGCTTTCCACGCTGGGGCGCAGCGCGTTCTTCCCCTCCCACTGGTAGGCGACTCCCTTGATATAGCGATACGCCGCGGGGTCGTCGAGTACCGTCTGCGTAAATTCGTTGTACCGCGAACCGAACCCGCCCAGCGTCCCCGTGCCGTTGATCGTGCCGAGCCAGATCTCCGTATCCAGCCCGCTCTCTTCAAACGCGGGGCCGAGGTAGCGGGCGATAAAATCGCGCACCGCTTCGCCCGACCACAGGCAGGTCGGATAATTGTTTTCCGAAGCGAACTCGTTCTGCGGATTGATCTGCGCGATATGCACGCCCTCCGCCGCGTACGCCTGCACGTATCGGACGAGATAGCGCGCATATGCGGAGAGAACCTTCTCTTCTTGGCGGATACGCCCGCCGTGATAGTGCGCAGGCTCTTTCATCCACGAAGGCGGGCTCCACGGGGAGGCGAAAAAGGTGATTTCTGGATTGCGCGCGAGCGCCTCTTTGGCAAAGCGGAGCACAAATTTTTTGTCCCGCGCGATGGAGAAATGCTCTAACGCATAGTCGTCCGCAGTCTCGTCGAGGGAGTACCATTCGAGCGCGTAATCGTTCGCGCCGACGGGCAGGCGGCAGAAATTCAGCCCCATTCTGTCGGGAAGGAACAGATCGTCCAGAATTTTTTCTCGTTGTTCGGGCGGGAGCGTATCGAGCGCGGCGATGCCCGCCTCGTTCAGGCAGCCGCCGAATCCGCGCCATACGACTTCGCGCTCGGGCGCAAGCTCCGAGAGCACGCTCGGCGCGCCGCTCCCCGCGCGAACGCCCTCCCGAAAGCATTCGCTTTCCGTCGTTGTGACCTGCCGTACAAGTTTCATACCTTCTTCCTCCGTCGTTTGCTTACAATGATACCATAGTATATCATATCGGGCGCGCCGCTTCAATCCCCGCGGCAAAAAATTTCCGCGTTTGCGGAAGAAAAAACGGCGGATCATATTTCAGACCCGCCGCCCGCTTCTGCAATTTCAACAACGTCGCCCAGCGCAATTTTCACGCCGTCCGCCATGACGATCTGACGGAGCGCGCCGTCGATTTTTCTGATTTTTCCCGTATGGCTTTCGTACCTGCCGCCCGCCTTTTTCGCGTCCGCGACGAAATAGACGATCGTCACCTCCGCGTTCCCGTCCGCCGCAAGGGCGCGCAGTTGCCCGTCAAGTTCCGCAAGATGGGATTCGTCCTGTTCCGCGCGCGCGTCGGTGAGGCGCGCCGTTTCGCCGATGACGTCCTCGTACCCCGTCAGCGCGGCAAAGGGCGCGAACTGCGCCGCGCGGTCGGCGCGCGGCATATGCGGGTGCGTCATGGAAACGTGGTGCGGCAGATACAGCATATCGTCGTACTTACTCATGCCTTGTGTCCTCCCACCTGCTCGTTCCGTTCCTTTGCCGTCGCGCCCTCCTCAAAGTTCTTCCCCTTCAAAATGGCGTTCTTGCCGTATTTGTTCTTGATTTCCAGCACGGCGAGCTGCCGCCGCTTCTCCTTTTCCAACGCCGCCTCTTCCGCTTCGCGCTTCGCCGCCTCCGCACCGTAATCGGAAAAGAGGTCGAGCTGCTGCGCCGCAGGGGCGCGCTTTTCGCGCTCGGGGACGACGTGCGTAGCGGTGATGTACATTCTCCGCACCGAGAGCGCGGGATCGACGACCCTGTCGAACAGCGACGCGACCGCCTGCACGATGAGCTTGGCGGAGGAGGTCTGCCTGCCGAGATTCTCCGTTCCGTGCGCGTGTTTGGGGATCTTCCGCCCGTAGCGGTCGGTCGTAAATTCGCCCGTATAGGAGGGATTGTCGATGTCGTACCCCACCGTCATGACGATCTGATCGCAGACGAGTTCCTTTTCCACGAGCGAGAGCGCAAGCCCCTCCGCCATTTCGCTCGCGACGAGCCGCGCCTTATCGAACGGATAAGCGCACTGCAAGACCTGCCCCGCGCCGATGCTGTTGGACTGCGGCTTGTACGCCTTGATGTCCGCAATCGTACACGGCTCCCACCCCCATGCGTGGTCGATGAGCAGTTCGGCGTTCACGCCGAAGAGCTGATACAACAGATCCTCATTATAGTATTCGCCCGTTTTCCCGAGCGAACAGCGGGCGACGTCCCCCATCGTGTACATTCCGTGCGCCGCGAGCTTTTTGGCATACCCCGCGCCCACGCGCCAGAAATCGGTTATGGGGCGGTGATCCCACAGCAGACGGCGGTAGGAAGTCTCGTTGAGTTCGGCAATGCGCGCGCCGTTTTCATCGGGCGCGGCGTGCTTTGCGCCGATATCCATGGCGACCTTGCACAGATAGAGATTGGTGCCGACGCCCGCCGTCGCCGTGATGCCCGTCTCTTCGAGCACTTCCCGCATGAGGAGTTTTGCGAACTCCCGCGCGGTCAGCCCCATCGGCTGTAAATAGCTCGTCGCGTCGATGAACACTTCGTCGATGGAATAGACGTGGATATCTTCGGGCGCAACGTATTTCAGATAGATCTCGTAGATTTTCGCACTGCACTGCATATAATGCGCCATGCGCGGCGGCGCGACGATATAGTCGACGGCGAGGGACGGGTCTGCTTTGAGTTCCGCGTCGTAGACGGAACTGCCCGTAAAATCGTGTGCGGGCGCGCGTTTTTTGCGCGCGCGGTTGACGTCGCGCACCTTCTGGACGACCTCGAACAGCCGCGCCCGCCCGGGAATCCCGTACGCTTTCAGCGACGGCGATACGGCGAGACAGATGGTCTTTTCCGTGCGGCGCAGATCGGCGACGACGAGGTTGGTCGTAAGCGGGTCCAATCCGCGCGCCACGCACTCCACGGAGGCATAGAATGATTTTAAGTCGATCGCGATATATTTGCGTTCCATATGGTATCGCCTCCGCAGGGTGTTTTTCTTACTAAGTGTTTCTCTTATTATACCATATTTTCGCGGGAAATAAAGATTTTTGCGGAAAGAAAAATGTGTAAATCGGATAACGCGTACCTGCCTGCCATTTTATTCTGCCTGCCCTTTCATAAGGAAAACTGTTTATCAAAAAAACGCGCCGCGCCGATTGTAATCTATCGGCGCGGCGCGACCGCGTAAACCCTCCGTCCCCTGCGGGGAAGGCGGTCCCGTCCGCATTTTTTATGAGTTTTTCCACTCAACCGTGATCGTTACGCCCTCTTTGTTGGAATCCCACCATTTGTCATTCCAGCCGCTCGGCTGCTCCGACGCCTCGCAATGAATGGTCAGATCGACCTTGTTGAGGTTGAACACCAGCTCGCCCATGGAAAAGACGCTTGCCGGAACGGTGATTTCCGAGATCGCCGCTTCCTTGAACGCCGCCCCGCCGATGCTCTCCAACTTCGTACATTTGCCGAGATTGACCGTTTTCAGGGAGAGGCAGCCTTCAAACGCACCCTCGCCCAGCGTGCGCAGCTCAGACGGCAGTTTCAGATCCGTAATATTGCGCAGACGGGCAAAGCTCCGCGCCCCGATATACTGCAACGAGGAAGGCAGCGTCAACTGCGTGACCGCCTGCGCTTTTGTCGGGAAGAGCGACGAATCTCTTCCGTCCGCCACGCCGACCGTGCCCTCGCGCACCGTGAACGACTCCATGGCGACTTTTTGGACCGCAACCAGCCAATTCCCGACGTATAATCCGCCGTCCGAATAGTTCTTATACCCCGTTCCGCTGAACGCCCCGTACCCGACGGACCGCACCGAATCCGGAATATTGATCTCCGTCAGCAAAGAGAGTTTGGAAAACGCCTCTTGACCAATGCGGTACAAGCGGTCCGGCAGGGTCATTTTTCTGAGCTTTGCCGAATAGCCCACGTTGGAGAACGCTTTGTCCGCAATGACGCGCGTGCCCGCCTTTACCGCATATTCCGTCTCCGAAGCAAACGTTTGGTCAGCCGCGATCAGATAACCGTCCGCGTACAATACGCCCTTTTCCCAATTCGACTTATCGTTATAATACGCCGTTCCGTTGAGAATAAAGGCAGAAATGGCGATCGGACGATCCGGCATATCGATTTCCGCAAGGGACGCGCATCCGTCGAAGAGATGATCGGGCAATTCGGTCAGTTCGTCGGAGAGACGGACAGACCGCAGCGCCGTGCAATTCTGGAACGCGCCGCCCGAAACGCTGCTCACGTTTTTCAGGTCGACGTATGTGAGCTCGGCACAATCCTTGAACGCGCAACCCCATATCGCCGTAAGCGAATCCGGCGCGATAAATTCCGTCAGTCCCGTGCCGCAGAATGCGTCGGAGCGGATCTCCCTGAGGGTGTTCGGAAAGTGTACCGTGCTCAGCGAAGAACATCCGTCAAAGGTCTCATCGGGAATTACCGTCAGTCCGGACGGCAGCCACACTTCGCGCAAAGCGGTGCAGCCGGAACATATCCGATTTTGAAGCGTTGTGACGGAATCGGGGATCGTGAGACTGACGATATTCCGATTGTCCTTGAAAACGCCCATTCCGATCTCTCTGACCGTGACGCCGCCGACCTCCGACGGGATCACTACGTCGGTATTGTTTGCCGTCAGACCGCTTACGCCCGTCAGGACGCCGTTCCCGTCAACGGAAAACACGATTTTTTCGGAGCCGTTCTGCTCCCATTTCGCATACAAAGTCTGCGCCTTCGTCACCTCGTACGGGAACGTTACCTTGTTCGTGAAGGAGCTTTCGGTATACCAGCCGACGAACGTGTACCCTTTCTTGGTCGTTTCGGGCGATTTGGCTATGGTCGATACGGTCATATCGCTCACGACTGTTCCGCCGTCCGTATCGAATTGCACCGTATATTTCTGCGGAGGCTCCGGATCCGTCGCTTCGGTCTTTTTGTAATAAGCATACACGTTCACATCCGTCGTCAGCGGCTTATCTGCATATGTCGTTTCCGTCAGCTCCCTCTTCCATGTGCCGTTATCGAAAAACCATCCTTCAAACGTATAGTTGTCTTTGTTCGGCGCAGAAGGCAGCGTCAGCGTTTCGTTCCCCGAAGTTTGTATGGCGTCGGACGCGCTGCCGTCGATGTAAAATGTGATCGTATACTCCGAAGGGAGGGGGGTATCGGTCGGAATATAGTGGGCGTAGACGTCAATATTTTCCGTCAACGCCCGTTCTGAAAAGGTATCCTGCATCAGCTCATTCTCCCATGTGCCTTTGTCCGAATACCAACCGTCGAACGTGAACCCCTCTTTCTGCGGCGCGTCGGGCAGCCCGATCTCTTCATTGCCCGCAGTTTTCAACGTAAAGACGAGCTCTTCGTCGGCATAAAACGAAATCGTATACTTTTGCGAAACGTCTTTCTTCGTAGCGCAGGCAGTAAAAATGCCGACGGACAAAATCATGCACATGATGATGCCTAATACGAAAATAATGCGTTTTTTCATCAGTAAAGTCTCCTGTTTTCGGAAACGTCCCGCACCGCAACAGAAACGCGCGTCACGCGCTGCGACATGGAGTACCCGTTTGATAATTCTCTTCTAAGTGAGGAGTATTATAGCATATCTCTCTCTGTTTCTCAATCGTTTCACCGCAAAAAACATACCTGCATTCCGATTTCTGAAACAAAGTTTATTTCATCCGTTCGGGCAGAAGCCAAAACGAAGCCCCCGAACTTTCATTCGGGGGCTTATGATGGAGCTTCCGGCAGGACTTGTGAGGAGCGGTTTTCCCGCGACGGAATAGCGATCGTTCGCCGTCGGCGCGATCGCGTCACGCATTTCATCCGTTCGGGCAGAAGCCAAAACGAAGCCCCCGAACTTTCATTCGG
>CAJFFP010000027.1 GCA_904373325.1 Candidatus Gallimonas merdigallinarum | reverse complement strand
CCTTATGCGTTTGCCGCTCCTTTTTCTCAAAATTCTTTTAAAAAGAATTTTGAGAAGGGAATAAGGTGCTCGCCAAAGGTGCGAAGCAATCAAAAGCGGTAAGATGAGCGGTCAGACAAGGCGAAGCCCGCAGCGCGTGCCGTGTGGCACGGGCAAGGGCTTCAACAATGAATGAGCGCACAGTTTCCGCTTTTGGTCGGGTTCGTATTACTCCCTTACAGTATCCTGTAAAAAGGAGGTTTTCCTATGAATGATATATGGGAAACGCTGAAAGCGATCGGCACGGACTTCGTGCAGAACACGGGGCTTGCCATTGTTCGGGCGATCGCCTTTCTCATTCTCGGACTCATCGTCATCAAGATCGTGCGCATCATCGCCCGCTCCGCCGCCATGAAGAGCAGCAAGCTGGACAGATCCGCCTCGACGTTTATCATCTCCATCATCACGGTGGTGCTGTACGTCGTGCTCGTGATCGTTCTCGTCAGCTCGCTCGGCTTTTCGACGGCAGGCATCATCGCGGCGTTTTCGGCGGTCGCGCTCGCCATTGCGCTCGCCCTCAAAGACAGTCTCGCAAGCCTTGCGAACGGCGTGATCATCATCTTCACGAAACCCTTTAAAAAGGGCGACTATATTGCGATCGGCGGGCTGGACGGGCTGGTGCAGGATATCCGCCTGTTCAATACGAAGATTTTAACGTACAGCAACGAAGAGATCATCGTCCCCAACAGCGAAGTGCTCGGGAGCAAGCTCATCAATTACAGCGCGATGCCCCTCCGTCGCGTCGTCTTTGACGTACCCGTGCCGTACGGCGTCGACGTCGCCGAGGTCAAGGCGATGCTGTTGGATGCGGTCGCATCGTACAAATATACGGTCACGACGCCCGCGCCTTCCGTCGTGCTGGCGGACTACGGCGAAAGCACGCTGAAATTTTCCGTCCGCGCATGGGGACTGACCGAAAACTATTGGGATCTCTATTACGACCTCAGAGAGATCGCCCTGAACACGCTTACGGAACACGGCATCGAAAAGCCGTTCAACCGTCTCGAAGTAAAATTGCGCGACGATTGGCAGGATCGGGCGGACGACGCTTCTCCCGAGGGCGCGGCGGACGGCTCGCCGCGCAAAGGAGGTGACGCATGAACCCGTTTCTGCTTTTAACGGAGACGACTGCCGACGGCGGAGCGGATACCGCCCGTCTCATCATCGAATACGTGATTTATGCGGCGATCATCGTCGTGGGGCTGTTCATTCTCGCCCTGCTCCGGAGGGCGGGGAAGCTTCCCAAGCACGCCGAACTGAAAAAACAGTTTTCCTCCCTCTCCGACGATCTGAAAGCGTTTGCCCGCACCGCGGCTTCGCTCACGCGCTATCAGTTCTTCCGCCGCGTTACGAAACTGCTCTACCGCGCCGAAAAACTCGAATTTACCGCGACGCAGATCTCGGACAAGGAACGCGACGGGGACATCGGCACGGCGGCGACGAAAATCGAAAATGCGCGCGACCTGCTCGCGCCCTATAAATTCGGCAGGCGCGACAGCGCGGACCTCGGCGGCATTTCGGAGGCGGCGGATAAGATCGACGAGGCGATCTCCATCATCGATCAGATCCTCGCGCGCGACGCCGAGCTCAAAGCCCGCCGCGCCAAAAAGGCATAAACGCAATCTTTCACAGCGGACAACAGACAGAAAATACCTGCGCGCCCGTCGGCAAATTGCCGACGGGCGCGCCTCATATTGCTTCCAAGCCGCAAAAGACCGCTTTGGTCTATTGCGGCTCATCGGTACAGATCAGGCAGACAGGCTCACCCCAAACGGGAATAAAGCGCGCCGCACAGCGGCAGCAGCGCCGCGCGCAAAATGCGTACAAGAATACAACCCGTTTGCGTCTGATCCCGATAGGACTGCTTCGTTTTTATTTTCTGATTATACCAAAAACCTGCCGATGGTCTCTTTGACGTTCACTTTGAAGCGATCGATATAGCCTGCGATATAGTCGTCGATATCGACGGATTGACCCATAAGCGGCGTCAAGTCCATCGCGTAGTTGAGCGCAGAATAGGTATCGCACGCATGGCTTGTGGAGAACGTGGCATTCGCAAGCCTGCGCCCCTCTGCCGCTAAATCATACCGCTTGCCGCCCACGATCTGACTATCGAACACCGCCGATAAACAGCGCATCAGGTTGGGATGCGCTCCGCAGTCGAGGTACACCTTTTCGTCGTCGTTCACCCAATCGAGATCGCGCCAAACTTCGCACCCGTACACCTTTTCGGGGCGCTCCTCGGGCGAAAGCCGCCGCAACGCCGCGATGACTTTAAGCGCCGTTGCAACGTGCGTCTCGTGCTTGTCCGCAAGGTTGTGCGTGTAGAGATATTTCGGTTTTGCCTTTCGGATAAGGTCGGCAAGCTCTTCGATGATTTTGATATTGCCCGCGTCCTTGACCTCTTTGGACGGGTGGGAGAGCATTGCCAAAAAGCCGTACTCGCCCACCATCGCCGCCTTTTTCTGTTCGACGACGCGCACTTCCTTCATCTGTTCGTCCGTGTAATCGGCATATAAGCCGCTCCTCGGACTGCCCGCGCCGTCCGTCACGACGATCGCGCCGAACCACTTGCCGGGCGCGCCGAAACACTCCGCAACGGGCGCGTACGCCATAAATTCAATATCGTCCTGATGCGCGGAAATCGCAAGGTGGGTCGTGCGTTCAATGGCTTTCTGTTCCTGCATTCCGTCCGGAATATATGTGATCATTTCGTCTCCTTACAGTTTTGCTGCCGCATCCTGATCGGCGATGAGAATACAGTCGGGGTGGAGCTGCAATACGGACGCGGGAACGCTCTCCGTCACTTCCCCTTTTACCATCTTGTAAACGGCGTCCGCCTTGTTCGCCCCGCTCGCCAGGATTAGAATTTTCTTCGCCTGCATGATCTGTCTGATTCCCATCGTGAACGCCTTGCGCGGCACTTCGGAGATGTCGTCAAAGAGACGCGCGTTGTCCCTCACCGTACTCTCCGCAAGCTCCACGACGTGCGTGCCGCTCCCGAACGGCGTATGCGGCTCGTTGAACGCGATATGCCCGTTGCTGCCCAAACCCAGAAGCTGAATGTCCCGCGGGAGCTGTTCGAGAAGCGCGTCGTAGCGGGCGCACTCCTTTGCCTCGTCCTCCGCCATGCCGTTTTCAATGTTGGTGTTCTCGGGATCGATGTCCAGCCCGTCGAACAGATTCTTGCGCATGAAATACGCATAACTCTGCGGGTGCGTTTTGGGCAGTCCCTTGTACTCGTCCAGATTGACCGTGCGGATATGCGCGTAGCTTGTGCCGTACTTTTCATGATCGACGATCATATGCGCATACAAGCCAAGCGGCGTTGTGCCCGTAGCAAGCCCCAGCACGGCGTACGGATTTTCCTTTACCACTTCCAGCATGATTTTTGCGGCACGCGCGGAAAGTTCCTCGTAGTCTTTGGTAACGATGAGCTTCATAACGATTCCTCAACTTTTTCCGTCCGAATCTTCAAAATATACTGCGGTTTATGGAACGTGTCGCACCGCGTGGGATTGAGCGCGTACAAGTCTTGTCCGCCGTCCGTACGTCTGTCCAAACAAAAGGCGTTCAGTTTCATTGCGCTGCGGTCGAACCCTTTCAGCGCAGAAAGCGGCAGGCGGATATGCACGGCATACCCGTCTTTCGTGCGCGTTACTTCCGCTCGGAAAGGCGGCGGGAGCTTCTTCAATACCCGCATACTCTCCGAAAACGCGATCTCGCCCCAGAACCGTACCCCGAACGGGGACACTTCCAATTCATAGTAGCGGGTGAGATCCCCGTCCGGCGAGAGAAACACTTCCACCGCGTCTCCCTGCCAGACGTCCTCGTTGTCCTCTTGAAACGGGCTGATAATATCCCCGTCCGTCACGTCAAAGAAGAACTCCGCCTCCCGTTTGCCGAAACGGCAGCGAAAGCGGCATTTCTCACTCTCCGCGCCCGTCACGTTCTCCCGCAGATAGTACGTTCTGTCTTCTTCGAGCGTCACTTTACGGCTGCCTGCATTTCGTCAAAGCACGCGAGCATTTCGTCCACGAGCTTGAACTGCGTGTGCGCGCGGTCCAGATTGTGCCTTTCGCGGTGCGTCCTGAAATAGGTGTCCCCTTCGAGATAGTCCGTCAGAAACCGCATTCCGCACTCGTATGTCATCAGTACCGCGCCCCACGGCAGCAGTTCTTTCTCCCGCTGCGTGATGCACTTCCCCACCGCAGAGAGATAGCCGTCCAGATAGGTCTTGTACAGATCGAACACGAAATGCACCTTCTCCGTATCGGGCTCGTCTTCCGCCGCGGAATTGCAGCCGAAGCGGATACTGTCGCCAAAGTCGTAGCACAGGCTCCCCGGCATGACCGTGTCAAGGTCGATGACCGCAAGCCCTTTTCCCGTTTCATCGTCCAGCATCACGTTGTTGAGCTTGGTATCGTTGTGCGTGACGCGCAGAGGGATCTCGCCCGAAGCGATCGCATCCACAATCTTTCCGCAAAGATCGCTATGCGTTTTCACCCATCCGATCTCTTTTTTCACTTCCTTCGCCCTGCCGCAAATGTCCTTTTCGACGGCGGCGAGGAAATTGGCATAGCGCACTTTGGTATTGTGGAAGTCGGGCAATACCTCGTAGAGCTGAGACGCGTCGAAGTCCGCCAGAAGATTTGCAAAGTTCCCGAACGCCACCGCGCTCTCGTAGAAATCCCGCGGTGCGCGCACGCTCTGGTAGGAAGTCGCGTTTTCGATGAATACGTACATACGGTAGTAATCTTTCCCGTCGCAGTAATATGCCTTGCCGTCCTTGGTGCGGATGAGCGTGAGGCATTCGCGCATGGGATCGCCTCCGCGCGCAAGCACGCTCCTGCGGCAGAAGTCCGTGACGAGTTCGATGTTGTGCATGAGCTTTTCCACGTCGGGAAACAGGCGGTTATTGATGCGCTGCAAAATGTAGTGCGTCTCTTTGCCGTCCGCCTCCGCCGTCACTTTGAAGGTGTCGTTGATGTGCCCCTCGCCGTAACGCTTACACGCGGAAAACGTTCCTTGGATCTGAAACTGCCCGACAAGGTTTACCAAATCAAAATTTTCCATTGATTTTCCTCACTTCATAAGAATTACGGCGGCGCTGCATGCGGACATGGTACCGCCCTTCGGTGTCTCACCGGCTTTCCACAAAATTTTGCCGTTCAGCGGGAAAGGGACTTCCGCTTTTCTTTCCGCAGGGTTGAGCGCGACGACGATGCGCTCGCCCTCCGCTTTGCGCTCGTAGACGAAGGGATATTTTCCCTTTTCGGCATACAGCGGCGTAAATTCGCCGAACGACTGCAATGCCTTGTGTGCTTTCCGCAGGGCGAGCAGTTCTTTCACGGCGTTCCACAGCGAATCCGCGTCCGCCCGCTGTTCGGACACGGTGGGCGCGTCGGCGCTCTTGTCGAAAGGAATGTACGACGTTGCCGACGAGGTAAACCCGAAGCCCGTTCTTCTTTCCCACTGCATGGGCGAGCGTGAGCCCGTACGGAAGTAGCCGCCCTCCACGGAAGGGATCCCCGCAAGATATCGCATGCCGATCTCGTCGCCGTAATAGAGGAAGGGCGCGCCCGGCATGGTCAGAAGGAAGGCAAAGCAGATTTTCAGATCGCGCATATCCCTTCCGCGTGCAAGGCGGGGCATATCGTGATTCCCCGACGGGATGCAGATGAGCCCCTTGCCATCGGTGGAAGCGAGCATGGCAGAAAATGTATCGAGGAAAGCTGTGATATCGCCTTCCCCCTCTTTTGCAAAGAAGGGTCTTTCTCCGCGGAAGAGCGAAGTATACGCGGGCGGACCGAAATGCAGCATGAAGTCCATGTGGAAGCCGCCCGCAATGGACTCTTTGGGCACGCCCCACTCCGACACCATGGCGCAGTGCGGATACTCCCTTTCGAGGAAGGCGCGGAAATCCTGCCACAGGCGGATATTTGCGGGACGCCCCTCGTCGTCGTCCTTGACAAGTTTTAACGCCATGTCGACGCGGAAGCCGTCCGCGCCCAAATCGAGCCAGAAGCGCATGACGTCCTTGATCGCCTCGCGCGTTGCAAGCGCGGCGGGAGAGTCGGCAGACATCTTCCACGGCTTGTCCGGGTGGGCGTACCCGTAGTTGAGCGCGGGCTGATGGGAAAAATAATTGGCGACCGCGACGCCGTCCCGCGCGTACATTCCGCGAAGATAGGCGGTGTTTTCCGGAAGCGACCACGTGCCGTCCGTCCAGATATAGCGGTCGGTATACTCGTTGCGCTCATATTTTGCCGACGCTTTGAACCATTCGTGATCGATGGCGGTGTGTCCCGGGACGAGGTCGATGAGCACGTGCATACCGCGCTTGTGCGCCTCGTCAAAGAAGCGCTTTGCGTCCTCGTTCGTGCCGTAGCGGGGCGCGACTTTCTTATAGTCGCGCACGTCGTAGCCCGCGTCGCCGAAGGGCGAATCGTACCACGGATTCACCCACACGGCGTTGCAGCCGAGCTCTTTGATGTAGTCGAGGCGTGCGGTCATGCCGTTGATATCGCCGATGCCGTCGCCGTCGGAATCCTGAAAGGACTGCGGGTAAATTTCGTAAAATACCGCGTCCGCAAGCCATGCGGGAAGGTTGTTCATAGTTTTTTCTCCTATTATAAAAATGTTCGGTTTACGCCTCGTCGCACCGCTCGATGGAACGGATAAACGAGTAACGCGCCATGATCTCGCCCAGCCGCTGCGAAGAGTATTCCTGATCCGTGTTCAGCGTGGCGTGATACACCGCCTCCCCGCCCTTTCGCTCGATGACCAGACGATAAAAACGATCTGTCTGAAAGAGTTCTTTGATGGTATCGTTTGCATCTCCGTCGCTCACGAAGCAAATTTTCACCTGAAAATACTTCTTGGTCTGAAAGAATTTGCACTTGATATGAAACAGACACTGTACGCCGATCAGAATGACAGTTGCGCCCGCAGCGATGAGATATAATCCCGCGCCTGCCGCCATACCAACGCCCGCCGTCGCCCATACGCCCGCGGCGGTCGTAAGCCCGTGCACCTCGTGTTTTCTGTACACGATGATCCCTGCGCCCAGAAAGCCCACCCCTGCGACGATCTGCGCCGCCACACGGGACGCGTCCGCGTCCTCGCCGCCGAACCCGTATTTGGATACGAGCATCATGAGCGCGGAACCTGCGCAGACGATGGTATGCGTGCGGATCCCCGCCTCTTTATAGCGGAGTTTGCGCTCGTACCCGATCGCAAACCCCAGCAGAACGGCAACCAACATACTGACAAGATGGCGCAATTCCAATAGTACCGATTCCAAATTTCCACCCCTCGCCGATGTATTTTAACTCAAACGACCGAATTATGCAAATTTTTTCAGGAAACCTTCCAGCTCGTTCAGAATACGCCGCGTCTTGGATTCGCTCTCCGTCTCGGCAAAAATGCGCAGAACGGGTTCCGTTCCGGACATTCTCAGAAGCGCCCAGCCGTTTTCCAGCTCGTATTTGTAATTGCGTCCGAACGCCGCGGCGCGCCTGACAGGCTCGGTGATTGCAGGATCGGATTTTCCGAGAAATTCTTTTACGTCTGCCAAAGACCGCACTTCCACCGTCCGTTCTTCCGCGAACAGCGAATATCCAGCAAATTCATGGACTTCGCGGACGATCTCGGAGACGGGTTTTCCCATGACGACCGCCATTTCCGTGAAGAGCATGGAAGAAAATACGCTGTCTTTTCCGTGAATATAGCCGCGGACCGTCAGTCCGCCCGAGCTTTCCCCGCCGATGAGCGCATCCGTTTCCAGCATCTTCCGCGAAATATTTTTAAAGCCCACGTCGACCTCATAGCACTTTTCTCCGAATTTTTCGGCGAGTTTATCGAGGAGCAGAGAAGTCGCGCAGTTTTTTACCGCCGCGCCCCTCATGCCGCGGTACTTGTGCAGATAGTAATACAGCGCGCCTAAAATATCGTTGCTGCCGACGACGTTCCCCTTTTCGTCCACGATCCCGAGACGGTCGGCGTCGCTGTCCGTCGCCATCATAAAATCGTAAGCGCCGCCCGCGTTCTTCTCGTAAATGCCCCGCATGACGCTCTCCGTCGGATTGGGGAGCGAGAACCCGAAAAAGGCGTCCCGCGTTCCGTGCGCAAGCGTAAAATTGCGGAACCGATACCGCTGCGCAAGGGCGTTGATGCTCTCCGCCCCAACGCCGTACAGCGCGTCATAAAAAATTTTAACGCCGCTGTCTTGCAGACGGTCGGAGAGAAAACTGCCGACGAAGGCGAGATACCCTTCCAGAAAATCTTCCCGAACGAACTCGCCGCGCGCAGCCTCGGGCGCGGAACTTCCTTCGATCAGGCGCGCCTTTTCCTCCACCTTTGCGGTAAACGCGACGTCCGCATCGACGCCGCCGTCCGTAAAGAGTTTGATGCCGTTGAAATAGTACGGATTGTGGCTTGCGGTGAACATGACCCCGCCGTACAGCCCGCGGCTCCACACGGTGTACATGACGGCGGGCGTCGGCGTTGCGCGGTCGGAGAGCAGAACGTTGATTCCCGCCGCGCGCAGCCGCTCGGCAAACCAGACGGCAGCCGTCTCCGACATGAATCTGCGGTCATATCCCACCGCAACCGATAAATCCGCTTTGTTTTCCTCGCGCAAAACGAGCGCGAGCGCCGACGCGGTCAGCTCCACGTTGTGCCTTGTGAACGTATCCCCGATTACCCCGCGGAATCCGCCCGTTCCGAAATCAATCATCTTGTCGCCTCTTCCCGATCGTATTCGATTTTCAAAACGACCGCCGTATTCTTTTTGAGATTTATCTCCACCGCGTCGCCGTTCAGCCGACAGTTTCCTTTCAGACTGTTCGGATAGGCGTCGGAGATCCTGCCCCCCTTCCCGCCGAGCGGCACTTTGACCGCGCCGTGTTCGCCGAGGTTCCACACCGCGAGCAAAACCGCGTCCGCATTTTTCAGTCCCACGGCGGCTTTGGCATCGCCGAACTTCGCAAACCCGAACGGCAGGAAGGGAACGGCGGTGCGGCGGAATCCGTTGCACGCCTTTGCAAACGCAACCCCTTCTCTGACGAGTTCCGCCTGCCCGTCCGTCAGCTTACGGAGGTCGGACGCGAGGTGCATTCTGCCCATGATCCCGTTGACCATGTTCACGGAGACCTCTTCGTCCGTCGGGCGGTTTTCGGCAGGCTCGTACTTGCTGTCGATGACGGGATAGCTCCAAAAAGCAGCCTGTTCGGGAAGCGCAGCCGAAAAAATGTTGCCGATGATATAGGGAAATTTCGTGTAAACGATCTGATCGGACGCAGAAATCACCGAGCTTACCCGCAGGCTCTGCCAATCCATGCGCATTCCGCCGCTGGAACAGCTTTCAAAAATGACGTCGGGATATAGTTTCCGCTGCTCTTCCAGCCAATTCCAGAACGCCTGCGTGGTCTGTTCCAGCCCCTCTCCGCAGGAGTCGCTCGCGATTTCCGTTCCGACGCCGCAGTCCTGATTGCAGTCGATCTTGATATACTGCGCGCCGTATTCCTCCACCATGCGGGAGACGGTCTCTCCCATGCGGCGGCGCACTTCGGGATGGCGGAAATCCAGAAAATATCTTCCCGCCACGCAGACGCGCTCCCCGTTCGTGCGGATATACGCCTCTTCGGGATAGGACGCCCCGCTGCGCGTGCCGAGCACTTCCGGCTCGATCCATAGCCCCGCCTTCATGCCGAAAGAGCGGATATAGTCGGTGATCGCCCTGACCCCGTGCGGCAGGCGCAGTCTGCTCTCGCGCCATTTCCCCACGTACGGATAGATTTTTTCGTCGTCGATATCGTCGTGCCAGCCGCAGTCGATGACGTAGACGTCCGCGCCGTACGCGGCGACGAGCGGCACGAGCGCGCGCGTGCGCTCCTCTTTGGGAGAATCCCATGAGAGGTACATATACTCGTTGAAAATGACGGGAAGCGACGCGTCGGCAGTCCCGAACTGCGCGCTTGCGCGCCGATAGGAAGTCATCTTCCGTATCACGTCGTTCAGGCTTTCCCCGACGCAGACCGCCGCGCAGCGGGAGGAATATATCTCCCCGGGCGCGAGCCGTTTTTTCCAATTATGGAACGTAAAGTTTCCGCCGCTCAACGAGAGATACAGCGACCTGCCGCACCCCTCCGCGATCTCCCAATACCAGCCGCCGCACGACTCGATCTGGAAGAACAGAAAAGAACCGTTCTCCGCGTCCTCCAAGATCGCCTGCGGAAGCTCTTCCTTTGAGGACCAGCTCCCGACGTTGCAGCCGCTGATCCGCTTGAAATTGCGGTGATCGGTCTCAAACAGCCCGAGCTGATCGAGCGAGAGGCGGCGCGGCTGACACTCGCAGTGGTGGCTGTTGTGGAAGCGGTACAGATATGTATTTTCTCTGCGCGCGAAGGAGAATCCGCTCAGATTGAGCATGGAAACGTTCTCCAAAACGATCTCTCTTTCGGAAACGTTTTCCACGCTCACCGAAACGCGCATCCCTTCGCCGAGCGCTTCGAGCTGTGTTTCCACGCGACAGAGCGCGCTGCTCTGTACAATAACGAGCCGCCCGTCCTCTCTGCGCACGTCTTGCAGGCGGAGCGATTCGGGCGCGGAAAGCGCCTGTTTCGCGGGCGACGGAGAGACGATATCCGCCCCCGCGACGCGCACGTCGGAAACGGGAACGCAGCAATCGGGTTCGCCGAACGCGCCCGCGCAGAGCGTCCCGTTCTTTTCCGCGAAATGTATCTTACAAAATTCAAACTTCATATTCGCTCTCTCTGCTCTGTTTCAATCTCTCTGCTCTGCCAGAATGCCGCACAATTCGTCGTGCAGGCGAAGCAGCGCCCTTCCGTCGTGCGGATAACGGAAGAACCCGTAAAAGCCGCGCTCTTCGAGAAGGGCAAGGACGAACGCCCGCCCCTTTTTCCGTTCGACGGCGGATAGCAGTCTGTAATCCTGCAAGCCGTCGGCAAACACTTTCAGCCGAAGCGACGCGAGCGCGCCGTCCTTCGCGGGATACACCCGAAAGGCGTCCCCCGCCTGAAACCGCCCCGCGCTGTCCGTCTCGTAGAACGGATCGACGCCGCGCAGGGAAAGGTAGGTATTATAGAAATTATAGCCCCAATGCAAAAACCCGCGCGCGCCGTATTTGTAGAGCATGACCCCAAGCACGCGGTTGCGTTCGGACGGCGTGCAGAAAAAGCTGTTCGGCTCGAAATGTCTGTCCTGCCCCGTGCAGTAATAGACCATAATTTCCGTTCCGCTTGCGAAAAACGGCTCGCAGGAATCGATCGCGACGACGGGAAGGTCGATGCCGATCTCCCGATACGCAAAATCGCTCAGCGCGTCCATGACGCGGCAGTCGGGCAGCACTTCCTTGAAAAATTGCAGGTGCGCCCGATACCGTTCCAGATGCTCGCCGTTCGGCTCGTCGGAGAGGTGATACAGCGCTCTTTCGGCAATGCCCCACTCTTTGAACTTCGCGTCCAGCGCGGGCAGGAAGGCGCGCAGGAATGCGCGGTACTGCGGACTGTCCGCCGCGGTCTTGTATCCGAAACAGCGCACCGTCCTGCCGTTTTTTCGGATATAGACGTCGGGACACGCCTTTGCGCCCCACTGCGAAAACAGGTGATTCACCTCGTAATACGCCGCGCCCGCGCGCTTGGCGATTTCGATGAACGTTTTCAGCGCGGAGAAATCAAAGCGATACGCGCCGTTCTCCTCCGTCACGCCGACGAGCTGCACGTTGGTGCGGTGATGCCCGATCGCGGTATCGAGCGGGGGCGTGAAACAGGGTACGAAAACGGTGTTGATCCCGTGCGCAACGGCGGTGCGGATGAAGTTTTCAACCAGCGCGAAATAGCGGCTGCCGTTCACGGGAACGCCGTAATAATTTGCAATGCAGTCGCAGTGCAGCCAATCGGTCACGATGAGATCGCTCTCCGCACTCTCCGCCCCTGCGACGGTGAGCGTGAACGCCGTCTCGGCGAGCGTTTCGCCCGCGCACTCCGCCGTAAACGTCAGCCTGTGCCTGCCCGCGCCGAGTTTGCCGCAGTCGATTTCGACGAACACGGGGCAAGGGATCTGCGGGCGCAGGAAAAAGTCCGTAACGCTGAGCGGGCGCAGGAGATCGGGATACAGCCCCGTCTTTCCGACCGTATAGTCGTCCGCCCCGGGAAGCGTTACCGTAACCGCGGGGATATAATCCTCGGCATACAGCCGCACCGCGTCGGAACGGGAGCATCGGACTGAGACTTCCTTCCGCATCTCGTCCGAAAGCAGAAAAAGCTGCAACGCGTATTTTTCATTGAAAAGCGCGCCGCCGTTTTTCAGGCGGCGCGCTCGTTTTGTCTCGGGGAAAAATTTAACAAGACTGTCGGTACAGTAAAATTGTATCATCGTTTCATCAAAGTTCCACTTCCAGCCCGTCGTACGTGGGCGTGATCCCGTGCGGCAGGAGCAGCGTTTCCAGGCGGTCCTGCATGGGGTTCCCGTTGTGCGAGAAGTGATTGGCAAAGAACTTCGTCCGCCCGTCCGCGTTTCCGTTCTCCATGAGCCTTGCCTTCACGCGCACGTCTCCGTCGATGCCCATATGCGTGCCCTCGTCGGATACGGGATTTTCCACCATGGTGCAGTCGAGGCTGACCATATCGAAATAAATTTTCTGCCGTTTGAGATAGTCGAACACCTCTTCGTACAGCATGCCCGTGTCGTTTCCGTACAGAATGGTTTTGCCGCCCTTGCGGATGACGAAGATATAGCAGTTCTCATTCGGATCGTGCCGTACGGGGAGCGGAATGACGGTGTAATCCCCCGCCTGCACGGGTTCGTACGCCTTTAACAGCCGATAGGTGTAGCCGTCCTTGATCTTGCCGATCATGGTCTCGTGCGCCCAGTCGTACACCTTTTTCACCGCCTCGTTGCCGTAAACGGTGACGAGCGGTTCGCGGATGTTGTGCGCAAAGGCGAGCCCGCGCATCGTCGC
>CAJFFP010000026.1 GCA_904373325.1 Candidatus Gallimonas merdigallinarum | reverse complement strand
ATATAAGTTGAACACTTCTTTTATCGGCTGAAATTATGGAACTGAAAAAATTTTTTTGCATAGACTATTTGCCCTTCAAAGTAACACCTTTGTACAGGCTAACATCAAGAATCCTCGCAAATAATTAAGTGCGAGCGGAAAAAGAGCGATTTGCAGGAGCAAATCGCTCTTTTACATCGCGAGACTTGCGGCAGCTCAGTCGAATATCAAGAACCCCGGAAAGTAATTTGAGGAAATAAGATAAACCCGCGGTAAGCGGGTTTATTTTTTTGCCTGAGCTGCATCGCCCCAAAGGGGCAGCGCAAGTGAATAAGAATTAGGAAATGCAAAAAGTCCGCTCTGGCGGGCTTTTTGTGCGATACCGCGCGGCGCGCTCCGCGGTTTTGGCGACAGCGCCTTTTTGGCAAAATTTTTCCGTCCCTCTTTACAAGGCGGGAAAAATGTGATAGGATAAAACGGAAGCAAGCTGCGGGGCGTGCGCTCCGTTCGGCAGCCGTTCTGATTGCCTTTTACGGGTTCGGCGGCGGACTGCCCGTCGCGAGCATCTGGACGAGCATCGTCACGGGATTGCCCGGGATCGTCCTGCAATGGGCGCTCGTGCCGCTCATCGTGTTCTGGGTGGAGCGCATGGCGGCGCGGAAGGGGGAGCATGACTGACGTTCAGACCGCCCTTTCCGATCTCGACCGCGCAAAAGTCCTTCTGACGGGCGGAACGACCTGCGCGATTGTCCGCAGCGCGCGTTGCGAGACGAGCTGTCTGCGGGGCGTGAAGCCTCTTCTCGGCTGGCTGGAAGGGGATTGGCGCGGCGCGTCGGCGGCGGATAAGGTCGTCGGGCGGGCGGCGGCGTTTCTGTATGTGCTCTTGGGCGTGAAAACGCTGTACGCCGCCGTATTGAGCAAACCTGCGGCGGAGGTGTTCTCCGCGCACGGGATAACCTTTTGTTACGGGGAGCTGACGGAGCGCATTGTCAACCGCACGGGTGACGGGCTTTGCCCGATGGAGAGCGCGACGCTGGAAGAGACAGACCCCGCCCGCGCCCTTGAAAAAATCAAGGCAAAACTGCAAGAACTTACGCAAAAAAGGAGGCTGACGCCTCCTTTTTTGCGACTATGTAAGTTGAATTACGCTTCGCTATGATCTGAGAAAATTCATGTTATCAATCCGCTGCAAAAGGCGTCACTGCGTTATGCCTTTTGCGCCCCTGATTGTTGCGTAAGCAACTTTTGAGGAAAAAGTGAATGCGGCGCGCTATTATGTTGCGATTGCGCCGCAGAGAGAAAACCCGCGGTTAGCCATAGGCGTGTCCGCGGGTTTTCTTTCAAATTCACGAAGATTTTCCGCGTCAGTTCGCGGAAAATCTGTGAGCAAGTGATTCTACTCCGACGGATTCATCAGATCGCACAGTTTGACGAGCATATTCGAGACGGGGAAGGCGGCAAGCACGATGCAGATGATATAGAGGATCTGCGTGAAATCGAGTACGACGTCCGTCCAGCCCGTATAGACGATTTCGCCGATCGGGCGGACCGCCAGCACGAGAATGCTGATGAGGACGGAGACGGCATAAGTGATGAATCGCAGTCCGTTGAATGGTTGCAGAATGCGGAAAAGCATGACAAGCCCGCCGAAAGTGACCGCCAGCACGAAGAGGGGATTGATGAGCGTGTTCTCTCCGATCTGCACGCGCAGCTCGCCGAACTGATCGGGCAGGAACGCGATCCCCGCATACACGGCGAGCACGCACAAAAAGAGCGTGACTGCGCCGGGGATAGATCGCGACAGGACGAAGGGAATAAACTTGCCCTTGACGCGGTCGCCGTTGGGTTGCAGGGCGAGCACCATGGAGGGGAGCGCGGTGACGAGCGTTTCGAACAGCAGCATATTGTTGGTGGTAAAGAAGTACTGCGAGCCGAGCGCAAAGCAGAACACCGCCAGAAGGACGGTAAAGAGCGTCTTCATAATGTAGAGCGAAGCGCTCGATTTGATGTTGTTGATGACCCGCCGCCCCTCGTACACGACGTTGGGGAGGTTGAGGAAGTTGTTGTCCATCAGAACGAGGTGCGAAACGTTGCGCGCCGCCTCGCTGCCCGACGCAACGGAGATCGCGCAGTCCGCCTCTTTGAGGGCGAGAATATCGTTCACGCCGTCGCCTGTCATGGCGACCGTGCTGCCCTGTTTCTTGATGGTGCGCACCAAGATCGCCTTCTGTTCGGGCGTCACTCTGCCGAATACGGTGTACTGCGATGCGACGTTCTCCACCTCGATGTCCGTCAGTCCGTCGAGCGAGATATACTGCCCCGCGTTCTTCACGCCGACGCGGCGCGCCACTTCCGAGACGGTCACGGGGTTGTCGCCCGAGATGATCTTGATGTCCACGTCGTTTTCGCGGAACCATTTGATCGTTTCGATCGCGTCCGAGCGGATATTGTCCGCAAGGGTGATGATCGCCGCAGGGCGGAAGAGGGAGGGCAGCCGCCCGCCCGAAATGGGGTTGGGCGAATAGGCGAGCAGAAGCACTCTGAGTCCCGCCGCCGCATACTGTTTGACGATCTTGTCGATCTTGGTCGGCATGGGGCGGAGGACGAACTCGGGCGCGCCCATCGCGAACGTACCCGCGTCGCCGAAGGTGACCGCCGAGAGCTTGCGCTTGCTCGAAAAGGGAATGGTCGCCGTCGCCTGCAATGCGTTGGAGTGCCCGAAACGGTTGTAGAGGGCGATCGAGGTCTGGTTGTTGTCTTCCAGCGCGCTCAGCATACTGCCCATGACCTCGTCGAGCGAATAATCCACATAGTTGTTGAGGATCATGCAGTCGTTCACCGTCATTCTGCCGTCGGTGATGGTGCCCGTCTTATCCAGACACAGCACGTTGACGCGCGCCAGCATTTCCAGCGAATACAGGTCCTGCACGAGCGTCTGTTTTTTGGCGAGCCGCATGACGCCGATCGCCATGGCAAACGAGGTGAGGAGCAGCAGCCCCGAAGGGATCATGCCGATGACCACGGCGCAGGTGAACTGAATGGTGAGGCTCATGTCTGACCCCGTCGCCTTCCAGTTGACCCAGAACATCGCCGCCGCGATGAAGGGGATCATGATGCCGATCACGCGGATAAAGAGGCGGATGGAGTTCATGATCTCCGACTTGGGTTTTTTATACTTTTTCGCCTTGGAAGTGAGCGAGTTGAGGTAGGTCGCCTTGCCGACCTTGTCGGCGCGGACGCGGCACGCGCCGCTCGCAACGTACGAGCCTGCGTACAGCGTTTCGCCGACGGCTTTTTTGACGGGAACGCTCTCGCCCGTCAGGAGCGATTCGTTGACTTCCACGATGCCGTCCAGCAGAACGCAGTCGGCAGGGATCTGCTGCCCCGCTTCCAGAAGGATAATGTCGTCCAGCACAATGTCGCGCACGGGGATCTCCGTCCGTATCCCGCCGCGCATGACTTTCGCCGTCGCCGAGATGAGCACGGAGAGCTTGTCGATCTGCCGCTTTGCCAGAAGTTCCTGCACGATGCCGATGATGAGGTTGGCGGCGAAGATCGCCACGAAGAGGAACTGCGAGAGGGGCGCTCCGGCATAGGCGAGCGCCACCGCGACGATCAGGCACAGCAGGTTGAAGAAGGTGCAGATATTGCCGACGAAGATGCTCGCGTACGACTTGGAATATTTCTTGTTGACGTCGTTGAAGAGGAGCTGCGAAAAGCGCGTTTCCACCTGCTCCGCCGAAAGCCCCTTATCGGGCGACGGCTCGAAGCGTTCCACTTCCTCCGCGGCGGGAATGCCCTTGGCGCGGCGGAACTTTTTCATGAGCGCCTTGCGCGAACCGTCGTCCTTCTTTACGGCGTTCGCGTCCAGCACGCGCGAGGAAAACCGCTTGTTCGCAGCAGGCGTTTCTTCTGCGGCTTCGGGCGCGGTCATGGGTGCCTCGTTTTCCGTCTGAGGTTGTTCTGTCTTTTCTTTCAATGGGGTGTTCTCCCGTTCTTTTTCGGGCATCGCGGCGCACCATGTCCGAGGCTGCGCCCAACGTCCACCGTCATTATACACCGTACGCGGGAAAAAGTCAAAATATCCGTGCGCCGCTTTTGCGAAATTTTTGTCCGCTTCCGCCTTTCCCTGCGGGAAAAGTTGCTTTTTTCTGCCGATTGATATATAATAGTTGCAAATCAAAAGATATTATCCGGAGTGAATTATGATCGATATCGCCCTGCTGCGCAGCGAGCCCGACCTCGTCCGCAGAAACATTGAAAAGAAATTCCAGCACCAGAAACTGCCGCTCGTGGACGAGGCGCTCGCTCTCGACGAGAAGCGCCGCGCGCTGCAAACGGAGGGGGACAGCCTGCGCGCCGCGCGCAACGCGCTCTCCAAGCAGATCGGTATGCTCATGCGCGAGAAAAAGACGGAGGAAGCGGAGGCGGTCAAGGCGCAGGTGAATGCCGACGCCGCGCGCCTTTCCCAGATCGAGGCGGAGTCGGAAGAGGTCGGCGCGCGCCTCAAAGCCGTCATGATGCGCATTCCCAATATCATATCCGACGAGACGCCCGTCGGGAAGGACGATTCCGAGAACGTCGAACGCGAGCGTTTCCTCGAACCCAAAGTTCCCGATTTTGAAGTTCCCTATCATCTCGATATTCTCGAACGTTTGCAGGGTATCGACCTCGACAGCGCGCGCCGCACGTCGGGGCAGGGCTTTTACTATCTGACGGGCGACGTGGCGCGGCTGCACTCCGCCGTGCTCGCGTATGCGCGCGATTTCATGATCGGCAAGGGATTCACCTACTGCATTCCGCCCTTCATGATCCGTTCCGACGTCGTCTCGGGCGTGATGAGCTTCGAGGAGATGGAGGGCATGATGTACAAGATCGAGGGCGAGGATCTCTACCTCATCGGTACGAGCGAACACTCCATGATCGGGCGGTTCATGAACACCGCCATCGACGAAAAGCAGCTTCCGCTCACGCTCACCAGCTATTCGCCCTGCTTCCGCAAGGAGAAGGGCGCGCACGGCATCGAGGAGCGCGGCATCTACCGCATTCACCAATTTGAAAAGCAGGAGATGATCGTCATCTGCAAGCCCGAAGAGAGCGAAATGTGGTACGACAGAATGTGGCATTACACGGTGGAGCTGTTCGTCTCCATGGGCATTCCCGTGCGCACGCTCGAATGCTGCTCGGGCGATCTTGCCGACCTCAAATACAGGAGCGTGGACGTGGAGGCGTGGAGCCCCCGCCAGAAGAAGTATTTTGAAGTCGGGTCCTGCTCCAACCTCACCGACGCGCAGGCAAGACGGCTCGGTATCCGCTACAAGGGCGAAAAGGGGAGCAGCTTCGCGCACACCCTCAATAATACCGTGGTCGCGCCGCCGAGAATGCTCATCGCGTTCCTTGAAAACCACCTCAACGCGGACGGCAGCGTGGATATTCCCGAGGTCCTTCGTCCGTATATGGGCGGGGCGGAGAAGATTCTTCCCCGCAGATGAAGTACGTCTTTTTCGACATCGAGTGCGCCTGCGTCTTTAAGAGCGTGGCGAAGATCTGCGCCTTCGGGTATGTGCTCACGGACGAGCAGTTCAACGTCTTGGAGCGCGAGGATATTCTCCTCAACCCCAAGGGGAAGTTCCACCTCACCGACCGCAAGGGGCGGGAGGGGCTTGTGCTGCCCTACGAGTACGAGGATTTCAAAACCTATCCGCCTTTCCCCGCGGCGTATGCGCGCATCAAGGCGCTCCTCGAAGATAAGGAGCATATCGTGCTCGGTCACGCGACGCTCAACGACGTGAATTACCTCAACCTCGAAACGCGCCGCTACAAGCTCCCGTCCTTCCGCTTCGATTTCTACGATACGCAGTTCTTTTATATGAACACGCAGAGGTGCTTCACCCGTCAGCTCGGGTTGGGCGCGATGGCGGAGGAGCTGGGCGTGGAATTTACGCCGCACCGCGCCGTAGACGACGCCTACGCCACCATGCGCGTCTGTCAGGCGCTCGTCGCGCGCGAGGGCGCGGGGAGCGTCATGGGGCTGGTCGAGCGGTACCGTATCCGCGCGGGGCGCATTGCGGGCGGGAAGATCACGCCGCTCGCCTCGCAGGGGTTGAAAAACTACATTGCCGAGCGCGACGAGGAACGCGACCGCAGAGCAAAGGCGCACGACGAATTTTACCGTTACGTCAACAAATATATGCACCGCCGCAAAAAGGGCGGCACGCTCGAAGGGAAGGTGTTCTGCTTCTCCAAGGAGGTGGAAGAGGAAGTTCCGCTCTCCGTACACCTCGTCGCCGCGATCTTCGCGTCGGGAGGCAGATACACGTCCCATCCCGGGGAGTGCAACGTCTATATCGCCCGCGGGGCGGGCGGCGTGCGCTTTCAGAACGCCGTGAGCGCGGGCGCGACGTACGTTCCGCTCGACCGTCTGGAACACGCGTTGGAGGGGCTATGAATCTGCCCGCAGAATATCTTAACAGAATGCAGAAAAGGCTGGGAGAGGGGTTCCCCGCCTTTTTGCGCGCCATGGAGCAGCCGCCCCTGCGCGGCGTGCGCGCCAATACGCTGAAACTCTCCCCCGCGGCGTTCGCGGCAATTTTCCCGCACGCGGGCGATCCCGTCCCGTGGGAGAAGACGGGATTCTATACCGACGCGGAGCGGCTCGGCGCGTTTCCCGCCCACCATGCGGGGCTGTTCTACGCGCAGGAGCCGAGCGCCATGTGCGCCGCGCCCCTGCTCGACGCGCGCCCCGAAGAGCGCGTGCTCGACCTGTGCGCCGCGCCCGGCGGCAAGACCACCCAGCTCGCCGCCGCGATGGGGGGCGGGGGCGTTCTCATCGCCAACGAATATGTGTACGACCGCGCGCGCATCCTCTCGCAGAACGTCGAACGGCTCGGCGTGAAAAACTGCGCCGTCGTCAGCGCAGATCCCGCCGCGCTCGCGCGCTGTTTTCCCGCGTATTTCGATAAGATCCTCGTAGACGCGCCCTGTTCGGGCGAGGGAATGTTCCGCAAGGACGAAAACGCGATCGCCGAATGGAGCGAGGAGAACGTTTCTCGCTGCGCCGTCCGACAGGCGGCGATTTTGGACGAGGCTGCCGCCATGCTGCGCGGCGGCGGGCGGCTCGTGTACTCCACCTGCACGTTCGAGCGTGCGGAGAACGAGGGTCAGATCGAGGCGTTCCTCGCCCGCCATGCGGAGTTTACGCTGATCGGAGAGGAAATGCTGTTCCCGCACGAGGTGCGCGGCGAGGGGCATTTTGCGGCGTTGCTCGAAAAGAGCGGCGCGGAGCGCGGCAATGCGCCCGCCTTTCCCGTGCGCAGAAACGCGGCGGCGGAGAAGGCGTATGCGGCGTTTGCCCGCGCGTTCTTTGTCCGCCCGCCCGCGGGACGGCTGACGACGCTGGACGACGGCAGAATGTACCTGCTCCCCGAGGCAATGCCCGCCCTGCCCGTGCGGACGCTGCGCGTCGGGATCGAGCTGGGCGCGTTCGACGGCAGGCGGTTCACGCCCGCCCACGCCCTCGCCATGGCGGTTACAAAAGGGGAGTGCGCCCGTTTCCTGCCCCTGTCGGAGGGGGAGACGGAGAAATACCTGCGCGGCGAGACCTTCCAGACGGACGCGGAAAACGGCTGGTGCGTCGTCGGATACGGCGATTACCCGCTGGGGCTGGGCAAGATTGCGGGCGGCATTCTCAAAAATCATTATCCCAAGGGGTTGCGCAGACAATAGAAAAAAGATTGCGGCGGACTGAATTTCAGTCCGCCGCAATCTTAATTAGGTAGGATTGTATGAGCCGTGGGAATTTATCCGCCTTAATCGGATGCGTCGTCGCCGTCCGCCGCGGGCGTATCTTCCGCGGCTGCGGCTTCACCTTCCGCACCATCTTCCGCGGCGGGGTCTGCAAGCGGCGCGTTTGCAGCGGCTGCCGCGTCGTCGGCTGCCTGTTTTGCAAGATAGGGGCGGTTGACGCGCGCGGCGACGACGAACACCGCAATGCCCGCCGCGAACAGACAGACGATGGGGATCGCGCCGAGGTTGACGGAATCCGTCGCCTGCGTGACGACGCTCACGAGGAGCGTTCCGAGGAACGCCGCGCCCTTGCCGAAGATGTCGAGAATGCCGAACAGACACCCCGACTGATCGGCGGGAATGATCTTTGCGAAGTAGGAGCGCGAGAGCGCCTGCACGCCCCCTTGGAAGAGCCCGACCGCCGTGGCAAGCGTCCAGAACTGCCACACTTCGGTCATGAACACGGCGAACAGACCGATGCCCGTGTACGCGACGATGCAGACGAGGATCAGCACGTCGTTGCGCACCTTGCCCGTCAGTTTTCCGAAGACGATGGCGGAGGGGAAGGCGATCACCTGCGTGAGCAGGAGCGCCAAAAGCAGGTTGGTCGAATCGAATCCGAGCGCCGTGCCGAAGGACGTCGCCATGTCGATAATGGTATATACGCCGTCAATATAGAGGAAGAAGGCGACGAGGAAGAGGATGATTCCCTTTTTGTTCTGCACGTCCGACTTTTTGGAGAACACCGAAAAAAGCCGTTTGAAGTTGTCGCGCACGGCGTGGGGTGTGCGGGGAACGAAGTGCGTCTGGCGGTAGCTCTTCATGAGCGGAATGGTGAATCCGAACCACCACAGCGCGTTGATCGCAAGCGCGATGGGCATGGAAACGGCGATATTCAGCGGCGTGAACTGCACGATGACGATGCTGATGATAAAGGGAATACAGCTCCCGATATATCCCCACGCATAGCCCTTGGAGGAGACGTCGTCCGCGCGCTCGTGCGTCGTCACGTCCACGAGCATGGAATCGTAAAAGACGAGGCTCGCCGAATAGAAAATTTTGGTGAGAATAAAGACGACGAGGAACACGAGCCACGGCATGGGAATGCCGAGCGCGGCGCAGCCGAGCACGCCCGCGATCGCAAAGAAAAAGAAGATGGGGCGTTTATATCCCGAAAAGTCGCTCAATGTGCCGAGCGTCGGTCCTAAAATCGCAACGCACAGCGTCACGATGCTCGCCGCGTATCCCCAATATGCGGTCGCCGTCGTCGCGTCGATCCCGCCCTCTCCCGCAAGGTAATTGAAGTAGATGGGCATGATCGTACTGATGAGCAGCGTGAACGCCGAATTGCCGACGTCGTACAAAATCCAATTGCGTTCCAGCCTGCGCCGGGGCGATAGCTTCTTCATATCTTCTCCTCTGATTCAAAATTGCTGTTGAACGTCTCGTCGAGCGGCGCGCCTTCCAGAAACGCCGCAAGCGCGGGAATGAGCCGCTCCGCTTTTCCGATCGCTCTGTCGTAGAGGGCGCGGAGCGCGGCGTTGCTTCCTTTTGCGGCGTCCGTCTCCGTGCGGGGGATCATCATGGGCGCGAGTTTTTCGTATTTTCCCGCAAGGCGCAGCCCGAGCGCGACGACGCCGCGTTTGAAGGCGTTGGGCGCGCGCAGAAGCCCGCTGTAAAAGCGCATGGACTTCGCCGCCTTTTTCGCCTGCCTGGTCGTCACGCCGCAGTATGCCGCGAGGGCGGAGACGGCGTCCCGTTCCGCGCGGATATGCGTTGCCGTGCGCGCCTTCACAGGATCGAGCCCGTCCTCCGAAAGCAGTATGCGCTCAAACGCCGCTTCTACGCCCACGTGCGACATTCCCGTGACCTGCATCTGCCGCGCGACTTCCGCGTGGCACACGCTGTCCAGACAGAAGTGGCATACGAACCCGTACAGGTACGCGCGGTCGGCTTCCCGTTTCCCGCGGGCGAGGTAGACGGCGCGCGCCGCCCCGAAGAACGCCGCGGCGCTCTCCTCGTGCAGAAGATCGCCCCGCGCGCGGACGGCGTTCTTTTTGAGCGGCTTGTAGTAGAAGAGAGGGTCGGGTCCGTGCAGTCCGAGCGCGAACGCGCTGCGCGCGCGCACCGTTTCGGGAAAGCGTTCCCCGAGCGCGGCTGCGATGTCCTCTCCGAATTTTCTGTGTGCGTAAGTTGCCGGCATATGATCTCGTTTCCTTTGTGTACGAATCTATTATAGAACATATGCGCCGAAAAGTCCTCATAAAAATCTACCCGAATTGTAAAAAAGTTGTAAAAAATGCAGATCTTTTCCCGAACGGGGAGCGCGTATGCCTGCGTTCGGGCGGGACAACCGTTCCTTTCCGGCGGGAAGCCGTATCGTTGCGGGGCCGAGACGGTCAGCTCCGTATTTTTTTGCATAAAAACGCGCGGGGGTGCGCAAGTTAGCGTCAGGAGGATACTATGAAGAAGACTTTGATGATCGGCGCGCTGTCGCTCGTTCTGCTCGGCGGCGCAGCCGCAGGCGGCACTGCGCTCGCCCTCACGCAGGCGCCGCACGAAGCGCTCGTGGCGGTGCGGACCGCCGTTTTGAAGCAGGGCAGCTCGGGCGGCGAAGTGAAGGAAGTCCAGCGCCGTCTCAAAAATTGGGGATACTATTCGGGCGCGGTCGACGGCGTTTTCGGCGCAGGCACGAAAAAGGCGGTCATCGCGTTCCAGCAAAAGAACGGGCTTACGGCGGACGGCGTCGTGGGCAAGGAGACGTACAAGGCGCTCGGCATGAACGATTCGTACAACGTACTCGCGGGTCAGGGCGGCTCGGGCGGCGGACAGGGGAGTTCGGGCGGCGGCGCGAACGGCTATACCTCGTCCGATCTCTATCTGATGGCGAAGGCGATCTACGCCGAGGGCAGAGGAGAGAGCTATACGGGGCAGGTCGCCATCGGCGCGGTCATCGTCAACCGCGTCAAGAGTCCGCAGTTCCCCAATACGGTGGCGGGCGTCGTCTATCAGAAGGGCGCGTTCACGGCGGTGGACGACGGACAGATCAATTTAGAGCCCGACGAAACGGCGTACAACGCCGCGCGCGACGCGATGAACGGCTGGGATCCCACCTACGGGTGTCTGTACTATTACAACCCCGCCGTTGCGACGAGTTCGTGGATCTTTGAACGGCAGACGGTGACCGTCATCGGCAAACACGTCTTTGCGATATAGGAGGGTGAGTTATGGAGAAGAAGATCGGGAAAAACGTTTCGAGCGGCGCCGAAAAGGTGGAGACGCTGGAAAAGGAAACGGAAAAAAAGAATACGAAAAAGGCGCAAAAGCGCGCGCCGCAGGCAAAGCGCGCGCAGCCCGCGCACGACCGCGTCGCCGAGCAGATGCAGGCAGCCAAGGCGGAGGAGAACGCCGCGGCGGAAGCGCGGTTCGAGGCGGCAAAGGCGCGCGCCGCCAAAAAAGAGGCGGCGCGCATGAAAAAGACGAAGAAGAAAGAGGCGCGCATGAAAGCCAAGCTGGAAGCCAAGGAAAAGCGCATGGAGGCGATCGCCAAGCAAAAGAGCGAACGCGCCGCCCGCCATGCGGAAAAAGCTGCCCGCCGCGAGATGCTCGCGACCGAGAGCGCGGCGGAGAAGAAACAGCGGCTCGCCCGCGAAAAGCGGGAAAAGATCGCGCGCAGAAAGCAGCAGGAAGAGGCGCGGGAGAACGCGCGCAAACAGCGGGAGAACGCGCGCAAACAGGCGCACGCAAAACGATCCGCCGCCCGCGATAAGAAGAAACAGGCGCGCGCCGAGAAGCGTTCGCAGAAGAAGCGCGCGCCCGGGATCGGCGGCTGGATCGCCGCGGTCGTTTCGCTGGGCGCGGCGTGCCTCGCGCTCGCCACGGTGGTCACGGCGGGGTCCTTCCGCATGAACGAAATGGCGATGCGCGCGGAAAACGCCTACCGCTCCACGCTGTACGAACTCGTCGCCGTCACGGAGACGATGGACGACAACCTCGCCAAGCTCCGCGTTTCGGCGGGCGCGGGGGAACAGCGCATGCTCCTGACAGAGATCCTCGTGGAGACTTCCCTCATGGAGAGCGCGCTGGAAAAGATCCCCGTCGACGCGGCGACGAGCACGGATATTTCCGCGTTCGTCAATCGCACCAATCATTTTGCGCGCAGAATGCTCGCAAAACTCGCCGCGGGCGATCCGCTCAGCGAGCGGGAGAAGGCGGCTGCCGCGCAGCTTTACGAGATCAACGCCGCGCTCGCGCATGAATTGAACGACCTTGCCGTGAACACGCCCGCAGACGAGCTGCGCGCCTTCTTCGAGGGCGAGGCGGACGGCGTGCAGTCGCGCTTCCGCGAATGGGGCAGTTCGGCGCAGGAAAAGCGGGAAGAGATCTCCGACGCGCCCTTCGCGGGGGAGGGCAACGTCGAAGAAAACGGCGTCGAAAAAGCGCCCGAAGTCAGCGTGAAGGACGCGGAGCAGAAGGTGCGCGCGTTCTTCGAGGGGTACCATGTCGCGGATGTGCGCATGACGGGGGAGACCGCCGCGCGCGATATGCAGTGCTATAACTTCGAGATCACCGACGAAAACGGGGCGGAGATCTTCGCGCAGGTCACCAAAAACGGCGGGAACGTCGCCTTCTTCGACACCTACGAACAGTGTTCCGTCAAGAACTTCGACCTCGCCTCCTGCGACGCCGTCGCGCGGGAATTTCTTGCGGCGCGCGGGTTTGAGGATCTGACCGCGACGTGGTTCTCGGATACGGGCATGGTCGCCTGCATCACCTACGTGGCACAGACGGACGGCGTGCGGCGCTATCCGGACATGGTGCAGGTGCGCGTGTGCGAGGAGAAGGGGCGCGTCGTCGGCATGGACGCCCGCGGATACCTTCTCAACCACGGGAACGGCGATCGCGAAACGCAGCCCGCGATCACCGAGGGCGAGGCGCGCGCAAAGCTCTCGCCCGAGCTGGAAGTCGCCGCTAGCAACCTCGCCGTCGTGCCCGCAATGGGGCGCGAAACGCTGTGCTACGAGTTCGTCTGCAACTACGGCGAGGAACAGTATATTATCTACCTCGACGCAAAGACGGGCGACGAAGTGCGCATCTTCCGCGTCCGCGAGAGCGCGCGCGGGAACTACCTGAGCTGATAAAACCGGACATTAAAAAGCCGAGCGTGACCGCTCGGCTTTTTAATGAGAAAAAATATGGATTCGTATAGGCGATTTTCAGGTTCTGTCAGGAACAACTTCCATTATACGCCCTTTGACGCGATTGTCAAGTTATATTCCGCCCGCATTCAAAGAAATGTGAAAATTTTTTCATCGAAAAGACTTTAACTTGCCAAAAGACGCTTTTTGCGCTACAATAGAGCAAACAAAAGAGGGACGGGAAGGGAATATGTTTCATGTCGTTCTCATAGAACCCGAGATCCCGCAGAATGCGGGCAATATCGCGCGCACCTGCGCGGCGACGGGCTGCACGCTTCACCTCGTAAAGCCCTTGGGCTTTGAAATTTCCGATAAATATCTCCGCCGCGCGGGGCTGGATTATTGGCATCTGGTCAGCGTCGTCGTGCACGAGAACGCCGAGGCGTTCTTCGCCGCCTGCCCGCAGGACGCCCGCTTTCACTTTTTCACGACGAAGGCGCGCCGCGCCTATACGGAGGCGGAATTTCGCGAGGGGGATTACCTCGTATTCGGCAAAGAGACGCGCGGGCTCGACGAGGAACTGCTCGTAAAGCACCCCGAGGAATGCGTCCGCATTCCCATGCGCGAGGCGGCGCGTTCGCTCAATCTCTCCAACAGCGTCGCCGTCGCCGTGTACGAGGGGCTGCGTCAGAACGCGTTTGACGGGCTCTCCGGGCGCGGCGAGCTGCACCGCCTGCATTGGGAATGACGATTCCGCGCGCGGGGATTGACGGGGCGGAACGCTTGTGATATAATACGGTACACTCATGCGGAGGAGGGTCGCCTATGCGCATACTAAAACGTATATTCAGCCGGTTTTCCATCGTCGCGCTCACGATCATCCTGTTCTTTATCGTAGACGTTCTCGTGATCTGCGGAATCATCTACCTGTTCGCGGGCTGGCTTGCCGTGCAGTTCCCGCAGGCGGCTTCGTGGATCACGATTGCGTTGCAGGTGCTCGGCTGGCTGATCGTCTTTCTCACCGCGCTGCACGCCGCCAACCGCGACATGGTCCCCGAGACCAAGATCCCGTGGATTCTGTGCATCGTCTTTCTCAATATCTTCGGCGTGGCGATCTACTGCGTGTTCTCCTCGCACCGCCCCACGCGCAAGGTGCAGGAGCGCTATCGCCTGCTGTACGAGTACGCCAAAAAATATGAAAACGGCGGGGTCACGCTGCGGCGGCTGAACGAGGATATGCGCCGCTGGTCGGACGTGAGCGAGGTGCTCTTTGCGGACGAGCCTTCCGCCTGCGTGTACGAGAACACCAAAACGGAGTATTTCCCCACGGGCGAACTGTTCTGGGCGCGCCTTCTGGAAGATCTGGAACGCGCCGAGAAATACATTTTCATGGAATATTTCATCATCTCGCGCGGGGAGTTCTGGGACAGCATCCTCGAAGTCCTCGCCCGCAAGGTGAAAGAGGGCGTCGAAGTGCGCTTTATGTACGACGACATCGGGTGCATGGGCAAAGTCCACCTTGTCTATCACAAAAAGATGGAGAAGCTCGGCATTAAGTGCGTCAAGTTCAATCCCTTCGTACCCGTCGTGACCAACGTGCATAACAACCGCGACCACCGCAAGATCACCGTGATCGACGGGCGCATCGGCTACACGGGCGGCATCAATCTCGCCGACGAGTACGTCAACGTCGAGCATCCCTTCGGAAATTGGAAGGATACGGCGGTGCGGCTGGAAGGGGAGGGCGTCAAGGGGCTTCTGCTGATGTTTTTGAAACTGTACAACATCAGCGTCAGGTCGAACGAAGATTTCTCGCCCTATATTCCGCCCGTGTACGAAAAGTTCGAGGGCGAGGGGTTCGTTCAGCCCTACGGTAGCGGACCGCGCCCCATGTATGCGCGCAGCGTCGGCGAGGACGTGTATATCAACATTCTCAACACCGCCAAAGACTATGTGTGGATCATGACGCCCTATCTCGTCATCGATTACCGCCTGCGCGAGGCGCTCGTCATGGCGGCGGCGCGCGGGGTGGACGTGCGCATCATCACGCCGTATATTCCCGATAAGCGCGTCGTGTTCGCGCTCACGCGCTCCAACTATCTCGCGCTCATCCGCGCGGGCGTGAAAATTTACGAGTACACGCCCGGGTTCATTCACGCCAAGGGATTCCTTTCGGACGACAAGGTGGGTACGGTCGGCACGATCAACTGCGATTACCGTTCCTTTCTCTTCCACTTCGAGGACGCGGTGTTTATGTACAGGACGCGCGCGCTCGTCGATATGAAGCGCGATTTCGAGCAGACGTTCGCCGTCTCCGCGCTGCAAACGGAATCGGACGCCAAGCGCAACGTGGTGTGGCGCGGCGTCTGCGAACTTGCAAAAATCTTCGCGCCCCTGTTTTAGTTTGCATACAAAGCGGGATAATCCGTCAATGACACCCGCAAGCAAACCCGCGCCTTTGCGCATAGCTGATTTAAAATTGTTGCAAAAGGCGTCACTGCGTTATGCCTTTTCTTCTCGGCGGCACCAAGGTAGTGTGCCGCCTGCGGTACTTCGCGCGTAGTGCTCGTGCGCCACTTCGTCAAAATTCTTTTGCAAGCAAGACTTTCTCCTCGTGTCGGACACTAATTGCCGCTGAAATGGCAATTTCTTAGTTCGCCATGCGCAGGGAGGGCAAGAACCCCTTGGCTCCCTCTGTGAGGGAGCTGGCTGGGCAGCAAAGCTGCACAGACTGAGGGAGTTACTCCCACCGCCCCTGCGGGGCACCTCCCTCGGGGAGGGAGGCAAGTTATAATCACTTGCGCAAGCAGGGTTTCCCTGCGCCCGCGCCCCACATTTGCGCATACCTGCGCTTATGCGGAAAAGTGAGCCGCCGCGAGCTATACTGTTGCGAAAACAGCGGCGGCGAGGAAAACCGCGCACAAAAGCGTGAGCGACTGCGGGGTTTTCCTGAAACTCACGACTTTTTCTTTCATCAGTTTGAAAGAAAAAGTGTGAACATTTCGGAGGAGGTTTTTTTATGATCCATTCCATGGCGGGCGGCGTGCTCGGCGATCTGAGCGTGCATACGTTTGCGAAAGTGGACGTCGGCGGCGCGCCGCTTTGGTATCTTGCGCCCATGCGCGTGACGGCGGGGCAGAAAGTCGTCGTCCCGTACGGCAGAGAGGGGCGGCGGGTCACGGCGGTCGTGCTGAAAACGGAGGACTGCACCGCGCAGACCGCGCCCGTTCCGCTCTCCCGCGCGCGGAGCATTCTCCGCGTTCTGCCCGAAGAAGAGGCGTAAAAGCGATTGACAGATCGCCGCTTACAGAGTAAAATAATGATAGAGTAAATAATATAAAAGCCATAGGGGAGTAGTCGGCTTTCTGAGCGATACCGTCCACACATTGCGGCGAATGCCGCGGGCGCTATCTGAAATGACGAGACTTATGCGCAAATCGGCGTTTTTCCGCCGCTTTGCGCATAAGTTTTTTTTATAGAGCCGTATTCTGCCCGTAAACTGCGGGATCGTGCGCGTTCCGGAAGGGCGCGCGATCGGAAGGAGATTGATCGTGAGTATTTGGGAAGTCCTCCTCATCGGGGCGGCGCTCGCCATGGACGCCGTCGCCGTGAGCATGACGAACGGCATGACGGAGCCGCGTATGCGCCCCGTAAAAGCGTTGGCGATCGCGCTGACGTTCGCCGTGTTTCAGTTCGTCATGCCCGTGATCGGCTATTACTGCGGGTATGCGTTCGCGTCCGTCGTCGAGCGCATCGCGCCGTGGCTCTCGTTCGTTCTGCTCGCGTTTATCGGCGGGAAAATGATCGTGGACTGCATTTTGGAGATGCGCGAACGCAAAAAGGCGGGGCAGGCGGAACTCCCGCACGAAGAACGCCCGCTCGGCGCGGGAAAACTTCTGGTGCAGGGCGTGGCGACCAGCCTCGACGCGCTCGCCGTGGGCGTAACGCTGCTTGCGACGGAAACGCAGTCCTCCCTTCCCTTCCACGCCGCGGCGTGCGCCGCCGTCATCGGCGCGGTCACGTTTATTCTCGCGTTTGCCGCCGTGTACGTGGGCAAAAAGGTGGGGAACAAATTCGCCGGTTCCGCGGGGATCGCCGGCGGGATCGTGCTCATCGTCATCGGCTTGAAGATCCTGCTCGAAGGCGTGCTTTGAAAATTTTCTTGACTATCTTGACTTTCCGTATGAGGGCTGTTATAATATACATATCCGAAGAGGGGTCGCTTATACGGGAGAAGAGGATATGGCAAAGAGAATAAAACACTACGATTTTACGAGAAAACCGCTCAAAGCGAGCGGGTTCTGGATGTGGATCGCGCGGCAGTTCGCGATCAAACCCCGCCTGAAAGGGCGCAAAATCACCGTAAAGAAGATGAATATGACGGGCATCGAGCCGCCGTACTTTCTGTGCGTCACGCACGCGAGCATGCTCGACTTTCCCGCAATGTACACGGCGGTCGCGCCGCACAACGCGAACAACGTCGTCGCCATCGACGCGATCCGCGACGTCGGGGACTGGATCATGCGCAGGCTCGGCTGTATCTGCAAGCGCAAGTTCGTAAAAGACCTCAACCTCATCCGCAATATGCGCTATTGCGTGGACAAGTATAAATCCATCGTCTGCATCTATCCCGAGGCGCGCTATACGCTGGACGGAACGACGGGATTTCTGCCCGATTCTCTCGGGAAGATGAGCAAGCTCTTAAAAGTGCCCGCCGTCGTGCTGCGCCTGTACGGCACGTTCGTTGCCGCGCCGCAGTGGAACAAAGACGAGCAGTATCTGCCCATTATGTGCGAGTTGGAGTGCGTCGCGACCGCCGAAGAGGTCAGATCGCTGAGCGCCGACGAGCTGAACGCGCGCATTCACCGCGCCATGCAGCGCGACGACTACGCCTATCAGCGCGAGCAGGGCATTCTGCTGAAAAATCCCCGCCGCGCAAACGGATTGCACAATATCCTGTACCAATGCCCGCACTGCGGCACGGAGTTTAAAATGGAGTCCTCGGGCACGCGCCTGTGGTGTACCGCGTGCGGCAAGGGCTGGCAGATGACGGAGCTTTCCGAGCTTGTCGCCGAAGAGGGGGAAACGGAGTTTTCGCATATTCCCGACTGGATGGCGTGGGAGCGGCAGAACGTCCGCGCGGAAGTGCGTTCGGGCAGTTACCGTTTCGAGGACGACGTCACCGTACATACCCTCCCCAATGCGAAGCGGTTTTACGATCAGGGCATGGGCAAACTCATTCAGACGCCCGAGGGAACGAGGCTCGTCTGTACGGCGTACGGCGAGCCGCGCGAGCTGTTCTGGGCGGGGACGGAGCTGGAAAGCGTTCACGTCGAGTACGACTATCCCTACCGCAAAGATAAGTACAAAAAGAACATTTTCGGGGACTGCGTGGATATTTCCACGCCCGACGACAGTTATTGGCTGCACCCCGTCTCCAACCGCGATCAGCTCACGAAGATCTCCCTTGCCACAGAGGAAATCTACCTTCTCGCCAAGGAAAAAGTGAAGGAACGCGGCAAGGAGGAGGCGGACGCCCCCGCACTCAGACGGCAGGAGGAGAACAGGGTCTGACCTGTTCCGAAAAACAGAAAACGCGGCGCGCGGGCAGTTGCCCGCGCGCTTGACTTTCTGCGGGAAACATGATAGGCTATATTGCGGAAGAACCAATCGAATTGTGGAGAAAACGCGTGAAACATCTGTTTTCCTGTATCCGGCCGTATCGGGCGGAGGCGATCCTCTCGCCCCTTTTCAAACTGCTCGAAGCGTGTATGGAACTTCTCGTTCCGCTCGTCGTGGCGGACATTGTGGACGTGGGCATCGCGTCGGGCGACGCGACGTATATCGTCACGCGCTGCCTTATCCTCGTCGCGTTCGGCGTGGCGGGGCTTGCCTTTGCGCTCACGGCGCAGTTTTTTGCGGCAAAGGCGGCGGTGGGGGCGAGCGCCCAGCTCAGAAGCCGCCTCTTCGATAAGCTGCAATCCTTTTCCTATACGCAGATCGACGAGACGGGCACGGCGACGATGATCACCCGCATGACGAGCGACGTCAATCAGGTACAGGCGGGCGTGAACATGACGCTCCGCCTGCTCCTGCGCTCGCCCATCGTCGTGTTCGGCGCGACGATCATGGCGTTCATCGTCGACCCCATGGTCGCGCTCGTGTTCGTCGCCGTTCTGCCTCTTCTGACCGCGGCGATCGTCGCCGTCATGGCGGCGTGTATTCCGCTCTATAAGCGCGTGCAGGGTCACGCGGACGGCGTGTATTTGCAGACGCGGGAAAATCTTGCGGGCGCGCGCGTGGTGCGGGCGTTCTGCAAAGAGGCGGACGAAGTGGAGGAATTTGGCGGGCGCAACAAAAAGCTCAGCCGCGAACAGGAGAAGGTGGGGCGCATTGCCGCGATCACCAATCCGCTCACCTTTGCGCTCGTCTCCGTCGCCGCGATCGCGCTCGTCTGGGTCGGCTCTCTCCGCGTGGACGGCGGCGCGATCTTGCAGGGCGACGTCGTCGCGCTGTACAGCTATCTCTCGCTCATTCTCGTCGAGCTTGTCAAGCTCGCCAATCTCATTTTTACCGTCTCCAAGGCGATCTCCTGCGAAAAGCGCATCGAACAGGTGCTGAACGCCGAGGGCGAGCCGTCCGTGCTCGCGCCGCCCGCCGAAAAGAAGGGGGACGCGGCGTTCTCCTTCGAGAACGTCTCCTTTGCCTACGCGAAGGGGGGCGCGCCCGCGCTGCATAACGTCACGTTCTCCGCCGCCCGCGGCGAAGTGGTGGGCGTTCTGGGCGGCACGGGTTCGGGCAAGACGACGCTCGTCAACCTCCTGCCCCGCTTCTATCCCGCAAGCCGCGGCGTGGTGCGCCTCGGCGGCGACGACGTGAACACGATCCCTGCCGGGGAGCTGCGCGCCCGCATCGGCGTCGTGCCGCAGAAGGCGGCGCTCTTCCGCGGGACGATCCGTTCCAACCTGCTCTGGGGCAAGGCGGACGCCACGGAAGAGGAGCTGGAACGTGCGGTGCGCATCGCGCAGGCGGCGGACGTGGTCGCCGCCAAGGGCGGGCTGGACGGCGAAATCGCGCAGGAGGGGAAGAACCTCTCGGGCGGACAGCGGCAGCGGCTCACCATCGCCCGCGCGCTCGTGAGAGACCCCGAACTGCTCATTCTCGACGACAGCTCTTCCGCGCTCGACTATGCGACGGACGCGCGCCTGCGCGCCGCGCTCAAAGAGCTGGACTGCACGGTGGTGGTCGTCTCCCAGCGCATCGCGTCCGTGCGGCACGCCGATAAGATCGTGGTGCTCGACGACGGCGGCGTGGCGGGGATCGGCACGCACGACGAACTGCTCCTCTCTTGCAGGGTGTACCGCGAGATCTTCGCATCGCAGGAAAAGGAGGCGGTATCATGACGCGCGCCTCCGCTTTCCGCGGGATTCTCCGCTATCTCCGTCCGCAGATGCCCCTTGTGGCGATCTCCCTGCTCGCGGCGCTCGTCAGCGCGCTCGCGCAGCTCGCCGTGCCCTACTTCGTGGGGCGGGCGATCGACTGCATCGTCGGCGCGGGCAATATCGACTACGCGCATATTTACAGGCTGTTCATCGTCATCGGCGCGTGCATTGCGGCGGCTGCCGCGGCGCAGTACCTGATGAGCCTCGTCAATAACCGCATCGTCTACCGCACCCTTTCCCGCCTCCGTCAGGACGCGTTCGCAAAGCTCCAACGCCTGCCTTTCAGATATCTCGATTCGCACGCCTACGGCGAAACGGGCGGGATCGTCCTCGCCGACGCGGAACAGTTCGCCGACGGGCTTCTGCTGGGATTCACGCAGCTTTTTACGGGCGTCGTGACCATTCTGGGCGTTCTTGTCATCTTATTCGTGCTCCGCTGGGAGATCGCGCTCATCGTGCTGTTTGCAACGCCCGTCTCCCTCTTTGCGGCGCGGTTCATCTCCTCGCGCACCTACAAGACCTTCAAAAAACAGGCGGAGGTGCGCGCCGAGCAGACGGCGTTCATCGACGAAGCCATCGGAAACCTCAAAGTCGTCAAGGCGTACTCGCACGAGGACGAAAACGCCGCCTTCTTCCGCGAACAGAACGAGCAGTTCCGCCGCTGTTCGCTGCGCGCCGTGTTCTTCTCCTCCACGACCAACCCCACGACCCGCTTTATCAACTCGCTCATCTACGCGGGCGTCGCGCTCACGGGCGCGCTCCTCGTCATCTCCACGGGCGGGGCGTTCAGCGTGGGACTTCTCACGAGCTGCCTTTCCTACGTCAATCAGTACACGAAGCCCTTTAACGAGATCACCGAAGTGCTCGCCGAATTCCAGAACGCCATCGCTTGCGCGGGGCGCATCTTCACGCTGATCGGCGAGGAGGAAGAGCCGGGCGATCAGTCTCTTCCCGACCTCGGACACGCGGCTGGCGAAGTCACGCTGCGGGACGTGGCGTTCTCCTATCGGGAGGATACCGAACTCATCAAGGGGCTGAACGTCTCCGTGCCCGCGGGACGGCGCATAGCCATCGTCGGTCCCACGGGCTGCGGCAAGACGACGCTCATCAACCTTTTAATGCGCTTTTACGACGTGGACGGCGGTTCCGTCTCGGTGGACGGGCAGGACGTCCGCGCCGTCACGCGCAGGTCGCTGCGCAAGAATTACGGCATGGTCTTGCAGGAGACGTGGCTCAAACGCGCCACCGTGCGCGAAAACCTGTGCATGGGCAACCCCGACTGCACGGAAGAGGAGATGCTCGACGCGGCGCGCGAAGCGCACGCGGACGGCTTTATCCGCCGTCTGCCGCAGGGGTACGATACCGTGATCGGCGCGGCGGGAAGCCTGAGCGAGGGTCAGCGGCAGCTCCTGTGCATTGCGCGGGTCATGCTTTGCCGCCCGCCCATGCTCATTCTCGACGAGGCGACGAGTAACATCGATACCCGCACCGAGCGGTTGGTGCAGGACGCCTTCGCGCGGCTGATGGAGGGGCGCACGTGCTTCATCGTCGCGCACCGTCTTTCCACGATCAAAAACGCCGATCTCATTCTCGTCATGAACGCGGGGCGCATCGTCGAACAGGGCACGCACGAGGAACTGCTCGCAAAAAACGGCTTCTACGCCGAACTCTACCGCGCACAGTTTTAAATCGCGGGAACGATTGCGCGGCGTACGGCAGAAATGCCGTACGCCGCGCTTTTTATCGCCGTTCGGGGGCGCGTTCTTCTTTACATTTACGGAAGGGTGTGGTACAATGGCGGCGTGAGAGAGAGGGTAAAACACGTCAGAAAACATCTGGGGAACGGATTCCAGATCGTACTCGTGGGGGCGCTGACCGGCACGTTTGCGGGCGTCGTCGTCACGTTATATACCGTCCTCGCCGCCATGGCGGAGGACTTTTCGCGCGGATATTACGCATTTTTCCGCGCGCAGCCCGCGTTTATCCCGCTGCTGTTCCTTGCGCTCTTTCTCGGCGCGGTCGTCATCGGCGGCACGCTCCGCTTTCTGCCCGTGATCCGCGGGAGCGGCATTCCGCAGACGGAGGGCGCGCTGCGCGGGCTGATGCGGTTCAAATGGTACAGGGCGCTCACGGGAATGTTCGCCGCGAGCCTGTTCACCATTTTTATGGGACTTTCGGCGGGCGCGGAGGGTCCGAGCCTCATGATCGGCGGCGCGTGCGGCTGCGGCGCGAGCGATATGCTCAGGCGGAACGCGCTCATCCGCCGCTATCAGATCACGGGCGGCGCCTGCGCGGGGCTTGCGGTCGCGTTCAACGCGCCGTTCACGGGCATGATGTTCGCCTTTGAAGAGGGGCAGAAGCGGTTCACGCCCGAAGTGTTTGTGTGCGCGTTTTCCTCCGTCGTGTTTGCGGTTCTGGTGCGCAACCTGCTCTATGCGGCGTTCGGCATGGATGTCGGCGCGTATTTCACCACCTTTTCCTTTGCGGCGGCAGACGGCACGCAGCCCGTTTTCTACGCGTATGTGCTCCTTGCCGCGCTCGTGTGCGCGCTCGCGGGCGTCGGATTTTACTTCCTCGTATTTTTCGCCAAGCGTCTGTTCGCGCGGCTCACGCTCTGGAAGGGCGTCGGCAAGATGACCATTCCCTTCCTGCTCGCGGGCGCGGCGGGGCTTCTGACCGCCTACGCGATGGGCGGCGGGCATGACTTCATCTCCGCGCTCGGCAGCGGTTCGGAGGGCGTGGAACGCATCTTTTCCTCGCCGCTCTGGGCAACGGTGCTCATCGTCGTGATCGTAAAACTGCTTCTTACCGTCGTCAATATGGGCGCGGGCGTACCCTGCGGCGCGTTTATCCCCATGCTCGCCGTCGGCGCGGGCATCGGCGCGCTCATGAGCTACCTCTGCGGCGCGATGGGCATGGACGCGGCGTATTCGGACGCGCTCGTCGTCATCTGCATGGCGGCGTTCTTCACCACCGTCGTCAAAGCGCCCATCACGGGCGTCGTCATGACGGTCGAACTCACATGGAATTACCTCTTTCTGCTGCCCGCGGTCATCGGCGTGGCGGTGGGGTATCTCGTCGGGGAGCTGTTCCGCACCAAACCCATTTACGACAGACTGCTCGACGATATGCTTGCGGAGAACCGCAAGGGGGAAATGGCGCAGTCCTTTGCGGTGCGCTGCCGCGTGACGGCGGAAGGCATTGCCGCGGGGCGCGCCGTGCGCGATATTCTCTTTCCGCCCGACGTCCGCATTCTCCGCGTTGAGCGCGGCGGCGCGCATTTTACGCCCGACGGGAACACGGTTCTGCTTGCGGGCGACGTGCTCACCGTGGAGGGCGAGGAGCAGGAGGGGGACGAAGTGCGCGAGACGCTCGCCGAAACGCTCGGCGAGGAGATTTCCGATGAAACTGACCCGCGATAATGCGGGTTTTTCTTTTTTCTGTATAAAACGCCGCACGGCTGTCCAAAATAGAGCGTGTAAGGGAGGTTGGCATGGACTTTATCAAGACGCAGACCTATCACAATCTCGCGAGAGGATTCGCGGGAGAGTGTCAGGCGGGAATGCGGTACCAACTTACGGCGAAAGCGGCGATGAAGCAGGGCTATGAAGCGCTTGCAAACGTCGTCCGCTCGATTGCAAAGAACGAGACGAACCATGCGAGGGTATTCTTTGAACAGATGCTCAAAAACGGCGGGAGCAGGGACGACGTGCATATCGATGCGCACTATCCCTTCCATGCGGGTACGCTCGAAGAGAATCTGCGCTTTGCAATGGCGGACGAAGAGGCGGAGGCGGAAAACGTCTATCCGTCGTTTGCGAAGATCGCCCGCGAAGAGGGGTTTGGGCAGATCGCGCTCAAATTCGAGCAGATTGCGAAGGTGGAAAGTCATCATCGGATCATCTTCAACTATCTTGCCGAGGCGTTCAAGGACGGCTCTCTCTACGCGGCGGAGCGTCCGATGCTGTGGATTTGCAGCGAGTGCGGCTATATGCACACGAGCAAGGAAGCGTGGAACGTATGTCCGCTGTGCGGAGCGTCTCAGGGCGAAGTAGAAGTGCATCTTCCCTTCACGAAAGATCATCTCTGAAAAACGCGGCTTTTCTGCGGCGGATTTCGGGAGATCAAAGGAGATTATCGTATGAAGAAGAACAACAACAAGGCGAATGCCGGAAAGCAGAACGTCAAGAATGCGCAGAACGGTCAGAACAACGCGAAGAACTGCGGCAGGCAGAATCCCGGCGACTGTGACAGATAAGCGCAAGAACCTGAAACAGGGCTCCGACATGGCGTCCGAAGAGGATGCGCTCGGCAGCTACACGGGGGTGAATACGGAGAACCCGTATGAAACGCCCGTTCAGGACGCGGACGATCTGTAACCGTCAGCGCGGAACATTCTGAAAACAAAAGGATGCCGCCGCCCCATCGGGGCGGCGGCGTTCTTTTCTCGCGTCATATTGTGGCGGCGTGATTTTCTTCACCGAGAGAGGCGATGCGGCGGCGGATTTTTGCCCTCCCTGTGCAAGGGTGAGACATGCGTAATGCGCAGCAGCGCGGTGCGCTGTGCGCGCATGGTGAACTAAGGAATTGCCTTTATCAGCGGCAATTCCGTGCCCGCAGGCGGCACACTACCTTGGTGCCGCCAAGAGGGTGCCGAACGAAGAGAGGCGGGAGAGTTGTAAAGGCATACGCCGTGCAGGACAGGAAAACCGCTTTTGCGGCAAATGCGGCGCGTTATTTTTCCGCGCGGCGGATTATTCCACGAGGTCGTCCAGCGGGACGTCGTACAGTTTCGCCAGCAGGATAAAATGTTCCAGCGTGGGAAGGGTGATGCCCGCTTCATAGGCATGGTAGGAAGCGTACTTTACGCCGATCTGCTGTGCGACGTAGGATTGCGTAAAGCCGTATTGCAGGCGCAGCCGTTTTAAATTTTCACTCAGGCGGTATAATTCCTGCATATTTTCTCCTCCGACACTTGACATTTTACAGTTTAAAACTGTAAAATAGAGAAAATACAGTTTCAAACTATATCTCAAAATCCGCGCCGCGCAGGGCAGAAAATCCGCTTTTGCGGCAAATGCGGCGCGGCAGTTGTAAAGGGCGCGGAAATGTGGTATAATAAAAAAAATGTGAAATTCACGGAGTTTTCACCGTACGGTCATGACGCCGTCCGCGCGGAGAACGTATAATAATGACGAACAAGGTATCGTCAGAAATCAGCGAAGAGAGGTAACGCGTATGAAAAAGAGATGGCTTGCGTGTACGTCGCTGCTCGTTGCGGCGGTGATGTCGGTCGCGCTTGCGGGCTGTTCCATGTTCGGATCGACGACTGCGGACGGGAACACGCCCTCCAAGGTCGCGGAAAGCAGCGGAGAGGCGGACTCGCGCGAAGAATATCTTGCCGCGCAGGAGACGCCCTCCGGCTGGCGTCAGCTCTATGAGGAGGCTGCCGCGGACGGATATACGGGGACCTATATCGATTTCCTCAAAGAGATCGGCGCAACGTCGGCAGATCCGAGCGCGAGCGTGAACGCGGCGGTCAACACCGTCACGGGCATCGAGTGCGCGTTCACGGAGTATGTCCAGACGGCGAGCGGACGCCCCACTTCTCAGTCCCAGACGGTATATTCCGCAGGCGCGGGCGTGATCTGTTCCATCGACAAGACGGAGGGGGACGCCTGTATCGTCACCAATTTCCACGTTGTGTACAATGCGGACAGCACGGGACACGAGACCGTCTCGCACGTGAGCGACGATATCATCGTCTACCTTTACGGGTCGTCCGAGTCCATTCCCGCAACGTATGTGGGCGGCTCGATCAATTACGATATTGCCGTTCTGCGCGTGGAGGACAGCGAAGTACTCAAAGAAAGTTCCGCTTCGGCGGCGACGGTCGCGGACTCCGATTCCATCTCCGTGGGCGAGAGCGTGTACGCGATCGGCAATCCCGAGGGCGATGGCATCTCGGTCACGAGCGGCGTTGTCTCGGTGGACGCAGAGTACATCAACATCACCGCCGCCGACGATTCGACGACGCTCTCCCTCTTGGAGATCCGCACGGACGCGGCGATCAATCACGGCAATTCGGGCGGCGGACTGTTCAACGCGAGCGGGGAGCTTGTGGGCATCGTCAACGCCCGCGACGAAGGGGACGGCGTAACGGGATTCGGCTACGCCATTCCGTCCAATCTCGCGACTGCCGTCGCGCGGAGTATCATCGACAATGCAAACGCAGGCTCGAACGACAAGGGCGCGACCCGCGCCACGCTGGGCGTCACGGTGCAGATCGAGAGCAGTGAGGGCTTGCGCGATCCCCTAACGGGCAAAATGTATATCGAGGAGTCCGTCATCGTGCGCTCTTCGTCGGGCGTCGGGGCAGAGATGGGGCTGAACGTCAACGATACGCTCATCTCCGCCAAGATCACCAACGCGGAAGGTACGGTGATCGCGGAAAAGGCGCTCACGCGTATGCACATGCTCTCCACGCTGCTGTTCGACGTGCGCATCGGCGATACGCTCACGCTCGTCGTCTCGCGGAACGGCGAGACGGTCGAACTCACGCCGCACACGTTTACTTCCGAGAGCGAATTTACGCTGTTTGCGGCAAAGCCTGTTACCTGATCGTTTGTATAAAAAAAGCGCACCCTGCGGGGTGCGCTTTTTTACGGTTCGGCGTCCGACGGCGGGACCATGTCCGCGGCTGCTGCCGTTTCCTGTGAGGGGAGCATGTCTGCCGCCGTGCCTTGCGCCGCAGCCATGCCTGCGGATGCGCCTTGCGCGGGCGGCGCGCTGTGCCGTTCGGCTCGGACATGGATGGGCGGCGCGGCGGGATAGTGGCGCGGCTTTCCGAACAGATTGTTGAAGAGCACCGCAAGGTTGACGATCGCCATGATGACCGCGATGAGCGCGGTGAGCGTCATGTAGTTGGCGTTTGCCGCGACCGACGAAGTCACCGTCAGAAAGAAGGTGTACAGCTTGATCGCCGTCCGCGCGATTTTCAGCCGTCTCAGCCGCTGATTGAGCGCTCCCCTGCGGAAGAGGAAAAACTCGTAAAAATAGACGGCGGCGGTCAGCAGAAAACCTGCGGCGTTCATGGCGATGAGCGCGTATCCGAGCCCGCCCATGGCGTAAAATCCGACGCAGGCGGAGACGAGATACCCCGCATAGAATACGAGAAAGACGAGCCGCGCAAGGTAAAACTGACGCTTGGCGCGGTTGTAGATTTTGCGGTAGTCCGTCGCGTCCTGCTCCATGTTCTCGACCACGGTCAAAAGCGTTCTGTTTTTGTGGCGGAGCGCCTCGCTCTTCACGCGTTCCGCGTTGCGGAAACTGCGGATGGTGTACCATTCCGATTTCCCCGTGCGGAGGGTGACCCAGCCCGTCAGGCAGAACGCGACCGCGCCGAATTCATATCCCGCGGCACTGATGAGTACGGAGGTGAGATCGGTCGCCCCGTGCGAAAAGGGCGGCAGCGTAATAAAGAGCGAGGGCAGGTTGATGAGGAGCAGAAGAAGGGTCGTCACGACGAACGAGACGAGCGGGACCGTCCATGCGGCGAGGTGTCTCTGTTTGCGGTCCGCCCGTGCGCGGAGCAGGGAATAGACCACCGAGAAGATCGCCGCGCACAGAAAGAATCCGCCGACGGCGGGCAGGAAGTTGATCTGTACGAGCGCAAACTCACCGTTCGTTTCGGGCGATGGGAGAAGGTCGTTGACGAGGTAGAGCAGCGCGTAGACGCACAGTCCCGTCTGGATAAAGGGCGGGATATAGAGTTTGAACTTTTTCTGAACGAACGCGGGCAGCGTTATGAGGATGAGCGCAAACCCGATGAACACGGCGTACCCGACGAGCGAATATAAATCGATTGTTTCCGACAGCAGATAGGACGCGACAAACCCCGCAAGCAGCAGCAGAAGAATGCTTGCGGTCACGATCCATACGATTCCGGTTGAGCGTTTTCCGAACAGTTTTTCGAGCATGCGCTTCTCCTCGGCTGTCGCAATTATGGTATGCGCGTATCTGTATTATATCACAATTTTTTGAGCCGGGCAAGGGCGGAATAAAAGAAAAACCTTCCCGCTTGGGAAGGCGTTTGGAGCAGGAAACGGCAGAGCCTGCGCTCGCTGCGCGGTGCTCGGCGGCTGCGCAACGCCCCCGCCGGAATCAGCTTGGGAATGGTATGGATTGTTCGTTTTCTGCAAAAGCAACGCCTTCCCGCTTGGGAAGGCGTTTGGAGCAGGAAACGGGAGTCGAACCCGCCAGAATCAGCTTGGGAAGCTGACGCCATACCGCTAGGCGATTCCTGCATAATTTGTTCACGAATTTCTTTTTGAACTGACAAAAAGAAATTCCGTGAGTTTGAAAGACAACCCATTGCACGGCGCAGAGCGCCTGACAATGTGTTTTCTCTCGCCGCCGCTGTTTCGCAACAAAATGGCACGCGGCGGCCCCATAAGCGCAGGTATGCGCAAATGTGGGGTGAGCGGCGCGTTATGCGCACCACCGCAGTGCGGTGTGCGCGCGCCGCGAACTAAGAAATTGCCATTTTAGCGGCAATTTCGTGACCGAAGCGACACACTACCTTGGTGTCGCTGAGACGGGCGGAAGGCAACCTTCCTTGCGCAAGTAATTATAGCCGCTTGCAGCGTTCGGAAACGAATTTCTTTTTGAACAGACAAAAAGAAATTCCGTGATTTTGAAAGACAACCCATTGCACGGCGCAAAACGCCTGACGATGTGCTGAACTTACAGCCGTTGCAAATAAACAGCGTGTTTATTATAGCCGAATGTGGCGGCGCTGTCAAGCGCAAATCCGCCGCAAATGCAAAATTTTTTCTCGTGGTAGCGCAGCGGGCTTGACCGGACGCCCCGCGCGTGCTATCATGGTGCAGAGGAGTAGGATATGAGCAAATCCAAACGGGCGCGGTTTCATCTGAAATCGGGCGAGACCATTTTAAAAAAGGGCATGATGGATTACTGCGCGGCGGGCGGCTATGCCCACGCCGTGCAGGGGGACGCCGTCCTCACGGATACGCGCTTTCATTTCTACGCGCAGCTCACGACGGGCGAGATCTACACCGTCGAGATCCCGCTTTCCGAAATTTACGGCGTGGAGAAGATCGGCGTTCCGTTCTTTACGCGCAGCCTCTGCATTGCGACCGACCGCGGCAACTACCGCTTCAATGCCTTTTTCGTGGGCAGGTGGTGCAAGCCCGTGCGGGCGGCGGCGGAGAGGGCGCGCGCCGCAAAGGCGGAGCATACGGACGGGAAATAACATTTGCGCGGCGCGCTCTTAAAAAACGGAGCGCGCCGCGCGTTTGTGTGGCGGCGAATAATTTGCGTTCCCGCCCGATTTATGGTATAATAACGGCTATGAAAGTGTTTGCGATCAGCGATCTCCACCTCTCAGGACTCAAAGAAAAGCCGATGAACGTGTTCGGCGAAGGTTGGGACGGGCATTTTGACAAGATAAAGTCCGATTGGGAAGAGAAGGTCTCCGACGAGGATATTGTGCTCATCGGGGGCGACACCTCGTGGGGCATGAAGCTGGAAGAGGGGATGCACGACGTGCGCTCCCTTGCCCCGCTCAGAGGCAGAAAGGTGTTCATCCGCGGCAATCACGATTATTGGTGGAACGGGATCACCCGCGTGCGCACGTCCGCGCCCGACGATACCTTTTATTTTTTGCAGAACGACTGCGTGAAGATCGGAAAGTATGTCATTGCGGGTTCGCGCGGCTGGACCTGCCCGGGCAGCGCGGACTATACCGACCACGACCGCACTCTGTATCTGCGCGAAGCGGAGCGTTTCCGCCTCGCCTTCCACGAAGTGAAGAAGGTGCGCGAAGAGGGCGACGTGCTCATCGCGCTCATTCACTATCCGCCCTTCAACGTCAAACGGGAGGATACGCTGTTCACGGAGCTGTTCGAGGCGAACGGCGTAGATAAGGTGGTGTTCGGGCATCTGCACGGAAGCGGATTTTTCCCGCTCCGCTCGGAGAAAGCGGGGATCGAGTACTTTCTGACTTCGTGCGACAAGATCGGTTTTTCGCTCGCGCGCATTATATAGCGATATCGCGTTTGCCGCGGCGGTATTTTCGGAAATTCGTCAATGATACTGTCCTTTCGCGCAGCCCCGCCGTGCAGTCGATCTGCACGGCGGGGCGTTTGCGTATGTGCGGCAGTCCACATGAAGCAGGGGCGGGCGCGTATTTTGCCCGTATGTCTTGACAAAACGCGCCCGTTCGTGTATAATTTCAACAATCAGTCCGAAGGGGCGGAAGGAGCGGCTGTTCCCGCGCGCCCCGTATATTTTTGTATCCGTCCGGTTGAGCGGGACGGGGCGGCGCGCTGCGCCGCGGGAGATTTGTGTGAATCAGGACAAAGACTTTCTTGACGACGGCGCCGCCGCTCCGGACGGCGCCGGACAACTGAATGCGCCTGACGCAGCCGCTGCGGGCGGATCTTCGTCCGAGACGTCCGCCGCAGAGAACTGCGGCGCGGCGGGCGCGCAGACGGAAGGGGAAATTTCCGCCGAGGAGGCGCGCATCCCTTCCCCCGAAGGCGTTCTTTCGGCGGACGGCTCGGGCGAGCCGATGCGTCCGTTGGAACCGCCGAAGAGAAAGCGCAGGTGGATCTGGAATCTGCTGCTCATCGCCGTGATCGGGCTGGGCATTTACAGTATGTTCGGCATTTCGGGCGAGATCAACGACGGCGGCGGGCTCTCCATTTCCGAGTTGTTCGCGCAGCTCAACGGCGTCGGCGCGGCGGTGCTGATCGCCGTCATTCTTTCGATCATGGCGGTGGACTGCCTCAAATTCTGCGTGGTGAACAAGGCGGTGCTCGGAAAGGTGCGTCCCGTCGTGGCGGTCAAAACGAGTTTTCTGGGTAAATTTTACGACGGCGTCACGCCGTTCGCTTCGGGCGGGCAGCCCATGCAGATCTATTACATGACGACGAAGGGCGTCAGCGGCGCGGCGTCTTCCGCCGTCGTGCTCATCCGCTATTTCGGCAGTATTTTTGCCTTTACGATGATCGGCGCGGCGTTCATGATCGCGGGCATGCCGATGGGCGTGCTCGACGGCGTGAGCGGCAGGACCCTGCTCATGGTGGCGGGGTGGATCGGACTTGCCGTCAATATGATCCTGCCGCTGTTTATTCTGTTTTTCGTCTCCTTTCCGCGCCTTGCGCGTCGGCTGACGGGCTGGTTCATATTCATCGGCTGGAAGCTCCGCATCGTCAGGAGCAAGGAGCGCACGATGCGCAGGGCGCTCCGCACAGTGCGCGACTTTATCGCCTGCTTCCGCATCATCGTGCGCCGTCCGCTCCTGCTCGTCCTCTTTCTGGCGTGCTGCTTTGCGGAGAACTTTCTCACGTTCGCCGTTCCGTATTTCGTCATGAACGCCTTTTCCTGTCAGCTCGACGGAATGTTTTTCACCGTCATGGCGCTCAACGTGTTCGCAACGTTCGGCGTATCCTTCATTCCCACGCCCGGGAACTCGGGCGTGATCGAGGGCATGGGCGTGCTGGCATTCTCGGCTGCGGCGGGGACTGCGCTCGCATGGTCGGTGCTCTTCTGGCGGTTTTCCGTTTATTATATCTATATCCTGATCGGGATCGTCATCACGGTCGTCGATCTGTTCCGCAAAAATATCGGCGCGAAAAAGCGCGTCGGATAACGCTGCAAGGCGGCGTCCGCAACGGCGCCGCAGTTTGCTTTTCACACGGAGAAGAATTATGAGAGAGAACGAAAGAGAAACGGCTGCGGCTGTCGTCGAGACGGCTGCGGAGGGCGGAAAAAAACTGCGCATTCTGGTGGCGTTGGACGTCTATCTGCCCAACATGGACGGCGTCGTGAACTGTATGCGCAACCTGCTGCTGTACTATCCCGATTGGGTGGAGGCGACTGCGGCGGGGCCGAAGGCGAAAAATTATACGGACAAAGATCCCTATCCCGTGCTCCGCTACAAGGCGTTCCATGTGCCCTTTTTAAAGACGGTGGACTTCGGATTCCCTTCGCGCGACAAGCAGTTTGTCAGGCGGGTCATGGAGATGGATCTCGATCTGATCCACGTTCATGCGCCCTTCGGCGTCTGCAAGCTGCTCACGAAGATCGCGCGGGCGAAGGGGATCCCGATCGTGGCGACCTTCCACACGAATTACCGCATGGTCTTCAAAAAGATCCTGCTCCTGAAATGTTTCTACGAGCCGTATATCCGCGCGCTGGGCAGACGTTACGGGAAAATGGACGAGATGTTCGCAGGCACAAAGGCGACGGAGGCGCAGCTCAGAAGTTTCGGCTACACGGGGTCGTGTACGATCGTGCCCTTCGGGACGAGCCTGAAAGAGCCTGCCGACCGCACGGCATATGCGCGCATGGCGAACGAGCGCTTCGGGCTGGACGAGCGCGAAAGGGTGTTCTGCTTTATCGGGCGCATCGTCAAGAGCAAGCGCGTGCAGTTTACGCTCCAAGCGCTTGCCCGCCTCAAAAAGAAGGGGTATGCGTTCCGCTTCATCGTCGGCGGCATGGGGAATTATGAGGCGGCGTTGAAGAGGAAGATCAGAAAGCTCGGGCTTTCCGACCGCGTGATCATGGCGGGATTCCTCACGGACGAGGAGCTGAAAATGGTCTATTCCCGCGCGTGTCTGATGCCCTTTCCCTCCATTCTCGATAATTTTGCGCTGGTCAAAGTGGAGGCGGCGGCGTTCCGCACGCCCGGGCTGTATCTGCGCGGCTCCAATACCGCGTTCGGAACGACGGAAATGCGCAACGCGCTGCTCGCCGAAAACAACGTCGCGGACTTTGCCGATAAGATCGAGTGGGCGCTCACGCATCCCGACGAACTTGCGCAGCTCGGCGAAAACGCGCACGACGATCTGTATTTCAGCTGGGAGGATTCTGCGGCGATGCAGGCGCGGGAGTACCTGCGCGTCGTGAAGGAATACCGCGAAAAGCACGGAACGGAAAACAGGAAGGAGGGCGGCGTCTGAGCCGTTCCCGACGGCTCGGTTTATCCGCCTGAGAAAGACCGGATGCGGGCGGCGCGGTCTGCGCCGCCCGCTTGCGTATTTTCGCGCAGTGTGCTATACTGCTTTTTGTTTGCGGGAGGTGTATCATGAAGGGCGCGGCGCTCGTCAACGCGTATTATCAGACGGAAGAGATCATGTATCAGCCGCGGCGGCTGAAAGAGGAGTTTGCCGCGCTCGGCGCGGAGTTGGAGATCGTATCCGCCGAGGCGTTTCCCTTTCTGGTAGAGAACGGGAAACTTTGCTCCGCGCTTGCCGACTGCGATTTTATCGTCTTCTGGGATAAGGATAAATATCTTCTGGCGGCGGCGGAGGCGCGGGGGATCCCCACCTTCAACGGCTGGTTCGGCGTGACGACGTGCGACGACAAAATGCTCACCTTTCTCGCCTTGGCGGATCACGGTATTCCCATGCCCAAAACGCTTCCCGGGCTGCTCTGTTACCGTCCCGAGCGCAGCGTCCTGCCCGCGGCGGTCGCGCGCGTGGAACAGGAATTCGGCTATCCGCTCGTCGTCAAGGAGTCGTACGGATCGCTGGGCAGGGGAGATTATCTCGTGCACGACCGCGGCGAGCTGCTTTCCGTCATGGAGCAGGTGCGCATGAAGCCGCATCTGTTTCAGGAATTTATCCGCGAAAGCGCGGGGCGCGATCTGCGGGTGATCGTCGTTGGGGATGAGGCGCTCGGCGGCATGGTTCGTATCTCGGGCGGCGATTTCCGTTCCAACCTCGCCCGCGGCGGGCGTTCCGAACCCTATCCCGTCGATGAAGAGACCGCCGCGCTCGCCGTCAGAATCGCGAAGATCCTCAAACTCGACTATTGCGGCATCGATTTTCTGTTCGGCAAGGACGGGCTTACCGTATGCGAAGTCAACTCCAACGCCTTTTTTATGGGATTTGAACATACGACGGGCATCAACGTTGCGAAAAAGTACGCGGAGCATATTCTCCGCACGCTTGATGCGCGGCGCAAATAGAAGAAGAACGTGCGAGGAAAGATTTCCTCGCACGTTTCAATAGAGATTGGTCAGCGTATTTACGGTGAGGGCGAGCAGCTTGTTCTTCCGCCGCGCTTTCGTGATCGTTTCGGGCGTGATGCGCTCTCCCGCCAGCGCGATGGGCGCGCCCGTTTCATCGTAAACGCTCTTTTTCACCCGCCTGCCCAACAGGTTGGTGCGGTCGATGCGGAATCCGTCCCGCCTCGGCGGCTCGGGCGAGGATTGCATTTTCTGCATATTCGGTTCAGACATGGGTGGGGGAGGCGGCGGCGTTGCGGCGGAAGGGGCGTCGGACATGGTAGCCGCGACTGTATTTTTCTTGGGGGTATGTCTGCGTTTTGCCGCGGCGGGGCGGCGATCCTCGGGAGACGGATATACGATCACTGTCTCTCCGATCGTGGCGCACGTGGCGTCGCAGCGGAGCTGCGCATTGTCTCCCGTGATGAGCAGTGACGGGGTCTCTCCGAGTTCCGCGTCGGAGAGCGCGCCGAGCTCTTCTCCCGTATGCGAGTAAGCGCGTTTCCCGATGGGGCTTTCGATCCCCGTCGGCGCTTTCAGCCGCGCGCCTCCCGCGATCACGGCGTCCGATACGGAGAGAATTGCGCGCGCGGGGAGACAGAACTCGTTTTCGTCGTCATCTGCGCAGACGAGCGAGGAGATTTTTTTCAGATCGCGCGCAGGGTGTGCGGCGGTCACGTAGCCGAGCCTGTCTCCTGCGCGGGTAAGTACGGGTTTTCCGATGAGCGTTGAAAGTTGCATATGTCACCTCTTACAGTATCGTATGCAACTTATCGCGGCGCACGGAAAAATTTTTTGCTTGAAAAGAAAATTTTTTGTCAAATGTATCGAAAAACGCTTGATAAATTTCCCGATGGGTGGTAGAATAAAACTCCGTTGAAGCGTTTCTGCAAGCGGTATGTCTGAGGAGCGCGGGGACTGTATTTTCATATTGGGGTGTCGCCAAGCGGTAAGGCAACGGACTCTGACTCCGTCATTCGTTGGTTCGAATCCAGCTACCCCAGCCAATTTGGAATAATTCGAACCTCTTCATCATAAGGAAGACGTTCGGATTATTTTTTACGATCGAAAACTTCAAAACTTTTTCGAAATGAAAGAAGGCGGAGCCCGTACGGACTCCGCCTTCTGCCGTTATTTTGGGTTTATGATCTTCGGCGCAACCTCTCAAATCATATAAATCCTATATTATTATTGCCGTTTCAGCCGCCTTGCATTTTTCTCCATTCGGCGTAGTCTCTGCGGCCCTCGTCCGAGGCAAGATACTCCCGCAGCGAAGGGAGCAGCGTTCTTGCCAGCGACCGCATGGCGGCTTCGGAAATACCGCCTCCCTGATCCATTCTCTCCTTTTTCCCCGTCATTCGTTATCCGATATCCGTTCCTCCTGTTGTATTTCATTTGCTCCATTGGTCGTTCGACGATTGGAAGGGCGAAGCGCGTTTTGCGGCTTTTCGTTTGTTGACCGCCTCGATCGCTTCATCGAGCTTTTCGGGCGCGTGCCGCCTGATCTCCCGCAGAAGGTCGGCGCTTCTTTGCAGTTCCGCGTTTTTTCTCTCCGCCTGTTGCAATTCCTGAAAGAGCCCGTGCTGATCCTTCGTGCTGTATTGTAATTCCGTCTTCGTCTTGGCGAGCTCCGCGGCAAGTGCTGGGACGTCCTTCTTGTTTGGCTTTCTTGTGCCGTCCGCATATTCCCGCAAGGCTTCCGCGGCGGCTTGCAGAGGGGAGACTTCGCGCTCCAAACGCTCCTGTTGTTTAAAAAGGTCTGCCGTGCGTTCCTCCGCGTGGGCTTGCCGCTGTTCGGCGATCGAGGCGTGTTGCTCTGCGAGCAACGTGCGCTCTTCGGCGGCGTCCGCCTGTCGTTGTGCCGTGACGGCTGCCTCCTGCAGCTTCCTCAGCTTGAACTCCACCGTATCGAGGTGCTGCGCTTGGCTGCCTTCTTGTCCCCGCTCCAATCCCCAATGCCTGCCGATTTCCTTGTAAAGATCGGTCTGCAACGCGACGAGCGCCTTGCGGTCGAACAGCTTCTTGGCGCACGGCCTGCCATCGAGGATGGGCATCAGATTGAGGTGCAGATGCGGCGTCGTTTCGTCCATATGGACGACGGCGGAGATGATATTCTCCCTGCCGTAGCGCTCGGCGAAGAAGTCCTTGCATTCAAAGAAGAAGGCGTCGATGTCGTCGCGGCTCTTATCCGTGAAGAACGCGGGACTTGCGCCGACGAAGAAGGATGCCATGAGGACGGCATCGTCCTTCACCTTGCGCTTGGGCGCGAGCTCTTTAAGCCGACGGTTGATGAACGCGGTGTAGCTGCCGTTCGGGGAGATGAAATGATGGTTGAAGCGCGTGCGCTCGCCGTCGATCTGCGGGTTGGTCTTGGAACGGTAAGTTTCGTCCCGCTCGTTTTCGCGCTCGACGCCGACAATGTCGCTCCGCTGAAATTTTTTCATGTGACAGATGATGTATGCGATAGATTTTCCTCCTGTAGTTTTTTATTTGCGGCGGCAGAGGGATAGTGATTTGTTTCGATGGTTATCCTTTGCGCCTGGCGGAAAGGTATAGCTCACTATACCAAAGCCGCTTCGCGGTTTGGTGCCGTTCGCCCTTGCAGGGGGCTATTTCCCTGAAAGAGCGGACGGGCTGCCTTTGAAAAACAGCCGGTTGCTTTCTGTTTGGTGTCCCTTCTATGGCGGTCTGATCGTCATTTGCTTGCTCATAACGTTCCTCCTTCTTGACATGATCTCTATCTTCTCCCGCAGCCGAAAGGGGCGGGGAAGCGGCTCGGAATAAAACAAAAAGCCCATAGAAAGCTACCTTCCTATGGACTGAAATAACTATGAAATGTCCAAAAAACGGTATGCTTATAACTGCCTTTGCCTGCGCATAAGAGCGCAACAAAAGCAACGGCGGAAGTTAGTAAACTCCACCGCAAGCGGTCACAACGACCGCTCGTTATAAACAGTGACAACTATCTCCGCGCTACCCGCAGAGCGGGGTCGCAGCGCAAGCAAACAGCTATTCTTTGCAACCCGTCGTCGCAAGCCTCGGCAACGCAACTACATTGCCGCTGCAAGAGAATCGTGATGCAGCGCCGAACGGGCGCGGCTTGCTCGGGTACCGTTTTTTGTTCTGCAAAATGCCGCCTCTGCGGCCGATCCGCCGCCGGCCGATCAAGTCCGTTAAAGCCATATTTGCCGAACAGCCGCAAACTGCATGAGGCAATGGGAACAGGCTTGACCGCTCGTCTCTTTCACCGATACGGGCATTTTACTTGATACGTTTCGCATTATAGCACAGCGCGAACCCATCTGTCAAGCGGAATAAGAACATTTGTTTGTAAATTTTGTGGAAATAATTTTCTTTTGGTCTCTTGACGAATGGAACGATTTTGGTTATAATAGAATAGACTTTGAAAAACATGGACACGTCCAAAAATTTCTTTTTATGAGGTTGCAATGATCAAGCGTGATTTGTACTTGCAAAGGCTGATCGACAGAATGAATAACGGTTCTATTAAAGTGATCACGGGCATCCGCCGCTGCGGCAAGTCGGTGCTGCTCTTTGATCTCTTTGGTGATTACCTGAAGAGCATCGGCATTGACGACGCGCACATCTTGAAGTATAAGCTCGACAATATCAAACTGCGCAAATATAGAGATCCCGAGGTTTTGTACGATGACATTGTTGCCAAAACCGCTGCGCCCGGGCAATATTATCTTTTTTTGGATGAGATACAATTCGTGGAAGACTTTTCCGAATTGATGAACAGTTTGAGCCAGCTTGACAATGTGGACACATACGTTACGGGCAGTAATTCTAAATTTCTCTCGACCGATATCCTCACGGAATTTCGCGGCAGGGGAGACGAGGTGCGCGTCTATCCGCTTTCGTTCAGCGAATTTTACTCTGCGCGCGGCGGAGATAAGTACGAGGCATGGGACGAATATAACTTATATGGTGGGATGCCGGCGCTCTTTGAGAGGAGCACGGAGGAGCAGAAAGGGGAGTACCTCAAAAGCTTGATGGCGAAAGTGTATCTTTCGGACATCGTGGAACGCAACAACGTGCAGTATCCCGACGAGATGGATTCCATCGTCGATTTCCTGTGTTCCGCGATCGGTTCGCTCACCAATCCCAAGAAGATCTCCGATACATTGAAGAGTGTGAAGGGAAAATCTATCAGCGATGTGACGGTCAAGAAATATCTCGGTTATTTGAGCGACGCATTCCTCTTTGACAGTGCAAAGCGTTTTGACGTGAAGGGGAGAAAGTATTTTGAAACGCCGCTCAAGTATTACATGACGGATGTCGGATTGCGCAACGCGCGGCTCAATTTCAGGCAGGTAGAAGAAAACCATATCATGGAGAACGTCATCTTCAATGAGCTGAAAGTGCGCGGCTTTTCGGTGGACGTCGGTGTGGTGGAGAGCAAGGAGACGATCGACGGCAAGCGCAAGTTAAAGCAGCTTGAGATCGACTTTGTCGTGAGCAAAGGCGCGAAGAAGTACTATATCCAATCGGCTTACGAAATGCCTACGGAAGAAAAGCTGCGGCAGGAGAAGCGTTCGCTCATCAAAGTGGGCGATTCCTTCAAAAAGCTCGTCATTGTCAAGGAAAACATCCGCCCGCAGACCGACGAGGAAGGCATCGTAACAATGGGGCTCATCAACTTCTTGCTCGACCAAAACAGCTTGGATTTGTAAAAGAAAATTTTTATATATGACAGCAGTTGTCATGTATTTTATGCTATCATGAAATACGACCGAGGAAACACGAAAATGGAACATAAGATCATCGATACCGTTTGGGACGAAACGCCGATCAATATCACGCAGGAGGCGAATTTTATCTGGTCGATCGCCAATAAGCTGCGCGGGTCGTATATGCCCGACAAGTACGGCGATGTGATTATTCCCATGACGATCATCCGCCGCTTTGAATGCGCGCTTGCAAAAACTAAACCCGAAGTGGTGGCGCAATATAAGGCAAATCCGAGTTTCCCGCCCAAGGCGCTCTGCCGCATCTCTGGATTTCCGTTCTATTGCACGAGCGAGTATGACCTTGCGGAGCTGTGCAACGATCCCGACCTCATTGCAGACAATTTCAAGTCGTATATCAACGGATTTTCGCAGAACGTGCGGGAGATTTTAGATCAGCTCGAAATTACGAAACATATCGACAAAATGGAAAAGGACGGCTGCATTTATACCGTTGTAAAGGCGTTTTCCGAACTCGATCTGAGTATTGAAACATTCGACAGTATCCGCATGGGCTACATTTTTGAAAACCTGATCGGCAGGTTTTATCAGAATGTTGACGCCGGACAATTCTATACAGGAAGAGATATTATCAAACTTCTCGTCGAAATTCTGATGGCGGAAGGCTGCGACGATATTTTCGACGACCAAAAGGTCATCACCGTGTGCGACCAAGCCTGCGGAACGGGCGGTATGCTCTCCACGGCGTATAACTATATCAAGCATTACAATCCGACGGCGGACGTGCGGCTTTTCGGGCAGGAGCTGATGGGCCCTTCCTATGCGGTCGGGCTTGCCGAAATGCTCATCAAAAATCAGGATTCGGAGAACTTTCTGCACGTCGATACGTTCAAGATCGATTGCTTTCCCGATATTAAAATGCGTTTCGTGATAGAAAATCCTCCGTTCGGAACGCCGTGGTCGGGCAAGGACGCCAAAGACGGGCAGGAGCAGGCGGTGCTCGAAGAGTACAGAAGGGGAACGGCGGGACGCTGGGGACACGGGCTTCCGAGCGGCGGCGACTCGCAGATGATTTTTTTACAGTCTGCCATCGATAAAATGGACGAAACGAACGGCAGGGCGGCTATTATCGAAAACGGCTCGCCGCTCTTTAACGGCGATACGGGCTCGGGAGAAAGTCAGATCCGCCGTTGGCTTCTGGAAAGCGATTTGCTGGAAGCGATTATCGCCTTGCCGACCGATTTGTTCTACAACACGGGCATACAGACGTATGTGTGGATTCTCTCCAAAAATAAGCGCAAAGAGCGCCGCGGTAAGGTGCAGCTCATCAATGCGGACAAGTTCTATCATAAATTGCGCAAGGCGGTCGGCGATAAAAAGAACGAAATTACGCCCGAAGACAGAAAGATTATCACCCACCTGTACGCCGATTTTGAGGAGAATGAAAACTGTAAAATTTTCAAAAACGAAGAGTTTATGTACCGCGAATATGCGGTGTATCAGCCTTT
>CAJFFP010000025.1 GCA_904373325.1 Candidatus Gallimonas merdigallinarum | reverse complement strand
TCCCCCGAGGGGGAAGGCAAGGGGCGGGCGCGTACCCGCAACTTCCTGCTCAAATCACGGAATTTTGTCGTCCCTTTGGACGAGAAAATTCGTGAACTTCTCATTCCAATATCGCCTTAATCCTTCTCACGCCCGCCGAGGAGGACTGCTCCTTGACGATTTTAAAATGCCCCAGCTCGCCCGTGCGGGTAACGTGAGGACCGCCGCACATCTCCTTGGAAAATTCGCCGATGGAGTACGTCTTGACGACGTCGCCGTACTTGCTGTCGAACACGCCGACGAAATGCTCCGCGCGCGCCTCTTCGAGGCTCATCTCGCGATAGACGACGGGAATATCCTCTCCGATCTTCTCGTTTACGAGCTCTTCCACCGCCTTCACCTCTTCGGGCGTCATGGCGCGGGAGAAGTTGAAGTCGAAGCGCATACGCTCGTCGGTAATGTTGCTCCCCTTCTGATTGACGTCGGGCGAAAGCACCGTTTTGAGCGCGGCGTTGAGAAGGTGCGTGGCGGTATGATATTTGATCGCCTGTTCGGAATGGCTCTCCAAACCGCCCTTCGCCTCGCCTGCGTGCAGGTCGCCGCGGCTCTTTTCCTGATGCTCCTTGAACGCCTCGTCGAAGCCAGCTCTGTCCACGCCGTAGCCGCGCTCTTCGGCAAGCTCCGTCGTGAACTCGATGGGGAATCCGTAGGTATCGTACAGGCGGAACGCCTGCTTGCCGCCGATGGTCGTCTCTTTGACGTACGCGGGATCTTTCTGCGACATGAACGCGTTTTTGCGCTCGATGCCCGCCACGCACTTTTCAAACTCCGCCATGCCCTTTTCGAGCATCGCCTCGAAGCGGTCCGCTTCCTTTGCGATCTCGCCGAGGATATACTCCTTCTTTTCGACGAGCAGCGGATACGCCTCGCCGTACACTTCGTCGATAAAGACGGACGCCACGCTCTGCATCGTCTCCCCGGGATGCACGCCGAGCTGGCGGCAGTAGCGGATCGCGCGGCGCATGAGGCGGCGCAGGATATAGCCCGCGCCCGTGTTGGAGGGCAGAATGCCGTTGACGTCGCCGATGAGCATGACGGTCGTGCGGACGTGATCGGCGACGATGCGCATCGCCTTGCGCGCGCCCGCGTCCGAATCGTAGTTCTTGCCCGTGAGCGATTCGAGCTTTGCGATCGCCCCCGCGAAGAGGTCGGTCTTGTATCCGTCGTTCAGCCCGTTTAAAAAGAGCAGCATTCTGTCCAGCCCGAAGCCCGTATCCACGTTCTTGTTTTCGAGCGGAACGTACCCCTCTTCCGTCTTGCGGTACTGCATATACACGTCGTTGCCGATCTCCACATAGTCGTCGGGGAACGCGGGCGAAGGGTTGTTCGCGTCGATGGGATAGAACCACTCGTTATCGGGACCGCAGGGCGTGCCGACGGTGCCTTCCAGCTCCCACCAATTATCCGACTTGGGCAGATAGAACACATGATCGGGCGCGATCCCCAGCCCCTTCAAAAGCGCAGCCGTCTCTTCGTCGCGCGGGGCGCTCTCGTTGCCCTCGAACACGGTGGAGCAAAGCTTCGCGCCGTCCAGACCGTAGACCTTGGTCAGAAGTTCATACGTCCACGCCGTTTTTTCCTTCTTGAAATAGTCGCCGAGCGACCAATTCCCCATCATCTCGAAGAAGGTGAAGTGCGATTCGTCGCCGACGGATTCGATGTCCACCGTTCTCACGCAGCCCTGCACGTTGCACAGACGCTTGCCGAGGGGGTGCGGCTTGCCGAGCAGATAGGGCATCAGCGGCTGCATTCCCGCCACGTTGAACATGACGCCCGTCGTCCCGTCGCCGATGAGCGAGACCGCGCCGACGTTGACGTGTCCCTTGCTCTCGTAAAATTTCAGCCAGCTCTCGCGGAGCTGTTTGGAAGTGATCGCCATAAGTGTTTCTCCGTAATTTCAGTTCATGGGTATTTTAGTGCGGGCGCGTATATTTGTCAACCGATTTTATGCGTTTGCGCTTTTCTTTTACAACCCCTCCGTCTTACAACCCCTCCGTCTTGCCTACGGCAAGCCACCTCCCCTTACACAGGGGAGGCGGAGAGCTGTTGCGCATAACGCACTTCTCACCCTTACATAGGAGGAGACAGGAAGCGGAAGCCCTCCCTGCGCAAGGGAGGGTGTCCCGCAGGGACGGGTGGGTCGTACAAAGTCATGTCGTTCGCTCTTTTACCAAAGAATCGATATACGCGCAGACGCCTTGAAAATTTCTGATAAGCTCTAAATTTGTTATCCGTACAACGAGAATCCCATATGATTCAAGAAACGCCGTCCGCGCCGCATCCGCCCGTTCGTTCTCTTCTTCAAAGTGCTGCGCGCCATCCAACTCGATCACAAGGCGAGCCTTGGCGCAATAAAAATCGGCAATATATTTCCCTAAAATTTTCTGACGGTAAAACCGTACGGGATACGCTCGCAAGAAATCGAACCATAAATGCCGTTCCTCTTTCGTCATCGCCCTGCGCAAGGATCGGGCAAACGGAATTAAAGCTTTATTTGCTTTTCTTTGCATGACCATTCCCGTATTTTCGCCGTATTCTCTTAAAATCACCCGCCGCCGCAATGGGTTTGCTTTTTTACAACCCCTCCGTCTTGCAACCCCTCCGTCTTGCAACCCCTCCGTCTTGCCTTCGGCAAGCCACCTCCCCTTACACAGGGGAGGCTGAGAACTGTTGCGCATAACGCACCCCTCACCCTTACACAGGGGAGGCGGCAACAGCGATTGAAACCGCCGTCAGATTTTTTCCAGCGCGTAGCCGTCTTTGGAGTCCTTGACGGCGTAGCCCAGCGATTTCAGCTTTTCGCGCAGTTCGTCCGACTTCGCCCAATCCTTCGCCTTGCGCGCGGCGAAACGCTCATCGGCGACCGCCTTGACTTCGGCGGGAACGTCCGCCTCCTTTTCGCCGTATGCCGCAAGATATCCGGCGGGGTCTTTTTTGAACAGCCCCAGAAGGGCGTACGTTTCGCGGATCTGATTGGTGATGCGCCGCGCCTTGGGATCGTTCGCGTCCAGAAGGCGCGCGACCTCTTTGAAATATCCGAACAGATCGGACAGCGCGAGCGCGGTGTTGAAGTCGTCCTCCATCGCCGCGTCGAATCTGCGGTCGATCTCCGCCTCCTTTCCCGTCTCGTTCGGGAACGCCTTCTCGGCGCGGTCGATGAGGGTGTAGAAACGCACGAGGTGCGCCTCCGCGGAGGGGAACAGATCGTCTGTAATGTTGATGTCGTTGCGGTAGTTCCCCGAAAGGAGCGCGAATTTGAGCGCGTCGGAGGAATACTTGTCCAGAAGATCGCCAAGCAGCAGGCTGTTGCCGAGCGACTTGCTCATCTTCTGACCGTTGACTTTGATAAGCCCGTTGTGCGTCCAATATTTGGCGAACCGCTTGCCCGTGAGCGCCTCGCTCTGCGCGATCTCGTTTTCATGGTGCGGGAAAACGAGATCGCGCCCGCCGCCGTGAATATCGATCTGATCGCCGAACGCCGCGCGGTTCATCGCCGAGCACTCGATATGCCACCCGGGGCGTCCCCTGCCCCACGGCGAATCCCACGCGATCTCCCCGGGCTTCGCCGCCTTCCAGAGCGCGAAGTCGTAGGCGTTCTTCTTTTCCTCGTCGTTCTCGACGCGCACGCCGTCCAGCGAATCCTCTTTGGAGCGGCCCGAGAGCTGCCCGTACGCGGGGAAGGAATCGACGTCAAAATACACGTCTCCGTTTGCGGCGGGATAGGCGTGTCCGCCGTCGATCAGCCCCTGAATAAAGGAGATGATATTGCCGATGTTCTCCGTCGCTTTCAGCCAGAGCGTGGGGTCGTCCACGTCGGCGCGCTTCATCACCGCGTTGATCTTGTCGATCATCATTGCGGCGTACTTGTCTGCGGGAATGCCCGTCTCGTGCGAACGGGCGATGATCTTGTCGTCCACGTCCGTGTAGTTGCGGGCGTACGTCACCTCGTACCCCTTCTTTTCGAGGAACTTGCGGAACACGTCGTAAATGATCGCCTGAAAGGCGTGCCCGATATGCGCCTCGCCCGATACGGTGATGCCGCACGCGTACATTTTCACCTTCCCCGCTTCAAGGGGAACGAACTCCTCTTTTCTTCTCGTAAGCGAATTATAAATTTTCATAATTACCTCCTCATATATGTTCACGAATTTTCTCGTCCAAAGGGACGACAAAATTCCGTGATCTGAGAGGACGGCTGCGGACACGCCATAGGCTGACCGCGCCTTCCTCTCTTTGCGCGAACCTTAGGGGCTTACAATTATAGTTCGCGCAAATTCACTCCTTCCTGAAAGCCGCGTGAGCGGCAAATTGGGGCATACTGCGCAGGGGAACCCTGCTTGTATCTGTGATTTAACAGCTCTATTCGCAAAGCTCTTTTCGAACTGACGCAGAAAATCTTCGTGACCCTCAAAGACAACCCGCGGACACGTCTGTGGCTGACCGCGGGTTTTTCTCAGCCGTGCCGATGGATTTATTTTCCCGCATCCGTGTCCGAGGCGGAGGGTGCGTCCGCCGTCTCCGTGCGCGCCATGCCCGCTTCCGACGGCGCGGTTTCGGCGTAGCGGATCGCCGCGTCAAGCCGCTCTTCGAGTTCGTACACCCGCTCGCGCAGGGAGCATACTTCGCGCAGGATCGGGTCGTCCTTTTCGGGGATCAGGTCCTGCGTTTTTTCTCCGTTGATGCGCACCACCCGCCCGGGAACGCCCACGACGGTGGCGTACGGCGGGACTTCTTTCAAAACGACCGCGCCCGCGCCGATGCGCGCGCCTTCGCCCACCGTGAATCCGCCCAGAACCTTCGCCCCGCACGAGATGGTCGCGCCCCTTTTGATGGTGGGGTGACGCTTCCCCTTTTCCTTGCCCGTGCCGCCCAGCGTGACGCCCTGATAGATGACGACGCCCTCCTCCACTTCGGCGGTCTCGCCGATGACGACGCCCGCGCCGTGGTCGATGAACACGCCCGCAGCGATCTTTGCGGCGGGATGGATCTCGATCCCCGTCAGAAATTTCGCAAACTGAGAGGTCATGCGCGCGAGGAGCTTCAAATGAATGCGGTAGAGAAAGTTCGCCCACCTGTGCCACGAGAGCGCGTGCACGCCCGAATAGGTGAGCCAGATCTCAAATTTATTGCGCGCGGCGGGGTCGTTCTTCTTCGCCGCGGCGATGTCCTTCCGAAGTCTTGCAAAAAACATGGCTGCAATTCCTCCCCTATCCTGTTATTTTATGCGCGCGCCCCGCTTTGGGTGCGCGCCTGCGCTCTGCCCGCGCCCGCAGATGAAAAAACGCGCCTTCACGCCGAAAACGGCGTAAAGGCGCGGACAGCGCGGTTCCACTTTACTTCGGGAATATTTCCCCTCGTTCGTCCGGTAACGGCGGACCGCCGCGGGCATTGCCCCGGCCTCAGACGAGCGAAACGCACCTTCCTTGCCCGTTCCGCAAGAGGCTCTCAGCCATGCGCCCCTCTCTCTGTGGCGGTTCGGGAAGTACTCTTTTCCGCTCTCGGCGAAAGATTATTCACGAATTTCTTTTTGAACTGACAAAAAGAAATTCCGTGATTTTTTAGAAAAACCCAATGTTCGCTTACGCTCTGCATTCGGTTTTTCTCGCCGCCGCTGTTTCGCAACAGTATAGCTCGCGGCGGCTCACTTTTCCGCATAAGCGCAGGTATGCGCAAATGTGGGGCGCGGGCGGAGGCGCAGCCTCCTTGCGCGAGTGATTTTTAACAAAAGGCATAACGCAGTGACGCCTTTTGCAACCATTTTATAACAGGGAAAACCTGCTTGCGCGAGTATAACTTGCCTCCCTCACTGAGGGAGGTGCCCCGCAGGGGCGGTGGGAGTAACTCCCTCAGTCTCGCATACGCTCGACAGCTCCCTCAAAGAGGGCGCCGAGGGAACGCTCGCACCTTCTTCCCTTGCAAAAGGGTACGGCTAAAACTTTCCTTGTATCTGTGATTTATAGCTTTTTTTGCAAATTTTTTAAGACGTTTGCGGCGGCTTTTCCGATGCTTTTATTTTACGGAAAAGACGGGAATTTGTCAAGCGATTTCGCGGCGGATGGGCAGGCAGTCGATCTTGTACTCCGCAAGACAGCGATCGCGCATGACCGGATTGAAGATCTGCTGCTCGATGAGATAGCGCACCACTACGTCGCGCACGTCGTCGTCGCGGAAAGTAAATCCGCTCACGATGAGCAGATTCTGCACGTCGGTCAACTGCAAGCGGCATACAAGCGCAAGGGCGAGCACGGTGTTCTTTTCGGGATACACCTTCCCCTTAACGAGCAGATTCCAGAACTGCGGCTCGATTTCGAGCAGCTTTCCCGCGCTCTCCGCCGTTTCAGAGACGTGCGCAAGCACCTTGGGCAAAAGTTTTGCGAACGTGTTCTTCTCGCGCAGATCGTGCAGCTTATCGCGCAGGGAGCGGAAATAAAAGGAAAAGGTAAAACTCGTATCCGCAAGCCCCGCCTTGAAACGCGCCAGCAGCTCCGCCGCGTCCTTCTGTCGGTCGAGCCGCATACAGGCGGAATCCCGCCGCGCGATATTGCCGTCGTCCGCAACGTACAGCACGTCGGGCATGACGTAGCCCTCGATCGCGCTCAGGCGGACGTAGTCCGAATAATGCGCGCAAAAATATTCGTCAAGCGCTCTGATAAATTCCTGCTCCATACGCGGTATTGTACCATGGCGGCAGAAAAAAGGCAAGCGTTCTTGCGTGAAAAGCGGCGGAAAACCCATTGCGTCACAAGGTGAACAAATTTTTCATATTTTTGCCGTCCGAACAATTTTACACGGCATTTTTTCCCGATTTCGAATATTTTCAACTTTTTTTGAAAATATCTGCGTTTTCGCTTGCAAATTTTTTTCATATTTGTTACAATGATATACTGTAAGGGAACAATACGAAGCACGCCTTTGGCGGAATCTTTTCGGCATCTTTTTGCTCATCTTCCTTGCAATACCTCGGAAACGAATTTTGCGGGTGATTCGGCAAAGCCGAACACCGCGCCTTATGCGTTTGCCGCTCCTTTTTCTCAAAATTCTTTTAAAAAGAATTTTGAGAAGGAAATAAGGTGCCCGCCAAAGGTGCGAAGCAATCAAAAGCGGCAAGATGGGCGTCTCAGACAAGGCGAAGCCCGCAACGCGTGCCGTGTGGCACGGGCAAGGGCTTCAACAAAGTATGAACGCACAGTTTCCGCTTTTGATCGGGTTCGTATTACTCCCTTACAGTATACAGGAGAGAAAAAATATCCGGAGGGTAAACTCATGAAACGGGAACGCATTGAAGAGATTGCCGAACTGCTGGACAAACGCGGCAAGCTCACGCTCGAACAGCTCGACGAACATTTCCCCAACGTTTCGCAGATGACGCTCAGACGCGATCTGTTCCAACTCGAACAGGAAGGGCGCATCATCCGCGTGCGCGGCGGCGCGATGTCCGTCAAGGAAGTGCAGAAAGTTTCGGGCGAACCGTACACCAAAAAGACGACCATTCACACGGACGAAAAAATCGAGATCGCGCAGAAGGCGGCGAGCCTCATCGACGAGAACTGCTCGCTCTTTATGGACGGCGGCACGACGGCGATGTATCTTGCAAAAGAGATGCCCGATAAAAACCTGCACATTTTCACGAACGGGCTTGCGGTCGCCATCGAACTTGCGGGTAAGAAAAACCTCAACGTGACCATGCTGGGCGGACAGGTGATGAAGGAGAACCTTTCCACCGCCTCCCCCGTCGCGAAGGCGTATTTCGACAACACCAATTTCGAGCTTGCGATCATCTCCGCGTCGGCGTTCACGCCCGAGAACGGATTCTCGTGCGGGGCGCAGATCGAGGCGGATCTTCTGAAAATGGCGCGCGCCAAGGCGAAGGCGACGTATATGATGCTCGACAGCTCCAAGATCGGCAAGATCATGCCCTATACCTTCGCGCACATCGAGGACATCGACGTGCTCATCACCGACGACAACTTCCCCGCCGAACTCAAAGAGCAGTTCACGGCGAAAAATATCGTCGTCATGTAACGCAGAAAAACAAATATGCAAGCGCGCCCGCGGCATTCAGCCGCGGGCGCGCGTTTTTATGTTTCGCGGAATATTTTTTTCACGACTTCGGCGCAAAGTTTTAGGCGGCGGTATTCGTCGAACACGCCCTTGTTGTTCATGGTGCGCGGTGCGCACGGAGTTTGCGCCGAGATCGCGGATGAGCGCGAGATCGTGCGCCATCGCCGCGAAGGGCAGCGCGCAGCCGTAGTGCGGAACGGCGACCGGAAACGTCTCGCCCGCGCGGTCGCCCGCAAGCGGCGTAAACGCCCAGAGTTTGCCCGTGAGTTCTTCCTCACGGCGGACAGCGTGGAGCGCATTGCCGCGCGGTGCGGATACAACAACACGGAGCACTTTATCCGCCAATTCCGCGCCCGGACGGGGACAACGCCCACAGGCTACCGAAAAAGCAGATAGAAAACCGCCCGCAGGCTGATGCCCGCGGGCGGTCAGATTTTACAGAGCGATTCCGAACAGCGTTCCCGTGCGGGAGATCTCCTCCCTGCACAGCTCCGCGTTCAGCAGCCAGACGTCGTTTTTCTCTTTGGAAAAGAGGCGCCTAAGTTTCCACGCGCGCACGAACGCCGCGTACTTCTTCTCGGGCGAGGGAAAGCGTTTTTCGCCGCGGGCGCAGACGACAAGACTTCTCTCCCGTTCGCTCAGCACCCGAAATTCCAGCCAATTCGCGCCGTCCCGCCGAAAGCGGTAGATCTGCGTACAGGTCGAGTCCGTTCCCTTGCTGTAATCGCGCTCGAATACAAAGCCGCGCTCGGTCAGAAACGCGAAATAGTGTGCGACGAGTTCATCTTCCTGCATAAAAAACTCCTTGTAACTTCATCAGCCGCCGAACAGTTCCGCCGCGCCGTCGATCGCCGACAGAAGGTTGAAGTTCTGAAACACGACGACGCAGACGAGCGAGACGGTGCTCATAATTTTGATGAGAATATTCAGCGACGGTCCGACGGTATCTTTGAGCGGGTCTCCGACCGTGTCGCCGACGACCGCCGCGTCGTGCGCGGGCGAGCCTTTGCCCTGCCCTTCGAGTCCGCCTTTTTCCACGTACTTTTTGGCGTTATCCCACGCGCCGCCCGCGTTGCCCGCGTACACGGCGAGCATGATCGCCGTCAGCGTCGCGCCGATGAGAAGTCCGCCGACGAACCCCGCGCCGAAGAGGAATCCGCAGACGACGGGAACGGCGACGGAGATAATGGCGGGCGCGATCATGCCGCGGAGCGCGCCCTGCGACGCGATGGTGATGCACCGCTTATGATCGGGCTTGCCGCGCCCCTCCAAAATGCCGTCGATCTCCTGAAACTGCCGCCGCACCTCCCCCACCATCTTCTGCGCGGAGGAAGTTACGGCGTTGATGAGCAGTCCGCTGAACAGGAAGGGCAGCGCCGCGCCGAGCAGCGCGCCGACGAGGACGTCTCCGCGCACGATATTCAGCGTGAGCGCGGACATGGTACCCTCCGCCGCCGCGTAGAGGTAGCTGCTCATCATGGACATGGTGGCAAGCGCCGCCGAGCCGATGGCAAATCCCTTGCCGATCGCGGCGGTGGTGTTGCCCACGCTGTCGAGCGCGTCGGTGATGTCGCGCACGGCGGGGTCAAGCCCGCTCATTTCGGCGATGCCGCCCGCGTTGTCGCTGATCGGTCCGTAGGTATCGACGGAGACCGTCGCCGCAACAAAAGAGAGCATTCCGACCGCGCCGCACCCCACGCCGTACATACCGCCGACGGCGTAGCAGACGAAGATCGCAACGCACAGGCAGAGCACGGGCAGCAGACAGGAGATCATGCCCGTCGCCATGCCTTTTGTGACGGTGAGCGAGGGTCCGCCCCTGCTCGCCTCGGCAATGCCGCGCGTGGGCTTGTGGGCGTCGCTCGTGTAGTATTCGGAGAGCACGCCGATGACGATGCCCGCCACGATTCCGACCGCGCCTGTCACCCACGGCGTGACCGCCCCGAGGCTCTGTTTCGCCGCCGCAAGCTGCGCGCTCTCCTCCCCTTGGAAGAGGAGAATGCTCAGAACGCAGCCGCCCGCAAGCGCGACTGCCGCCGCGATCCATGTGGCGAGGTTGAGTTCGAGGTGCGCAGATTTGAGCCGCTTTCTGACGAGCGGATACGCGATCCCGACGACGCAGCCAATAAGTCCGATCCCCGCAAAGAGAATGGGAAAGAGCATGAGTTTTTGGAGCAGGCTCTCCGAGGTAAATCCCGCGGTGTGCGTAAAAATTTCGATGGCGAGAATGACCGTCGCCATGATCGCGCCGACGTAGCTTTCCAGAAGGTCCGCGCCCAGCCCCGCGACGTCGCCCACGTTGTCGCCAACGTTATCGGCAATGACGGCGGGATTGCGCGGGTCGTCCTCGGGAATGTGCGCCTCCGTCTTGCCGACGAGGTCCGCGCCCATATCCGCCGCCTTGGTGTAAATGCCGCCGCCCACGCGGTTGAACATGGCGATGACGCTGCACCCCAGCGCGTACCCCGAAAGCACGATGGAGAGGTTATAGCTCTGCCGCGTGATGGGATTGACGTGCGCGACGACCTCTCCGCCCTCCAATGCGAGCATTCCGCCCGCCCAGCCGAAACACAGATACACGATGAGCGCGCCCAGAAGCGCGAATCCCGCAACGCACAGCCCCATGACCGAACCGCCGCGGAAGGCGACTTGCAGCGTCCGCCCGACGTCGCGCGTCTCGTCCGCCGTGTGCGTCACGCGGACGTTGGAGTAGGTGGCGATCTTCATGCCAACGTACCCCGCCGCGCTCGACATGAGCGCGCCCAGAAGGAACGCGACGCCCGCCTCCCACGCAATGAAGAGCGCAAGCAGCACGGCGACCGCCGCGGCAATGATCGCGACGATGCGGTATTCGTACAGCAGGAACGCGTTCGCCCCCTCGCGGATTGCGGCGGCGATCTCCTGCATTCTCGCGTTCCCCTCTTTCAGGCGCTTTACGAGATAAAAATTGATCGCCGCATACGCGAGCGCCAGCGCCACCGCGAACATGACGATGATCGTCAGAAGATTGAGTTCCATCGCGCACCTCCTCTATCCTGCAAGAGAGCAGCGAACACGACGAAAAAAGGCGTGCTTGCACGTTCCCTTACAGTATTTCCGGCGGGAAACGCGCTCATCCGGCAAAGCCGCCCCCGCTGGTTTCAAAACGGAAGAAGTCCGAACTGTTCCATGATCATTATATCACCGCGGGCGCAAACTGTCCATATAAAATGAACAATTTTTACAGAAAATTTTTATTTGAAACATTATTTTTCCACGCAAAAGAGCCGCCCGTGCGGACGGCTCTTGGGGTGCTGTTTTTACTTCGCGCAGTTTTCTTTGAGCGTTTTCAGGCTCTCGGAAAGCTCTGCGGGGAGCTTGTCGCCGAACTGCTTGTAAAACTCGGCGATCTCGTCCGCCTCGGAGGACCAGCGCGCCTTGTCGACGTAGAGAATGCTTTCGAGCGTGTCGCGCGAATAGTCAAGCCCTTCGAGGTCGATGTCCTTCGCGTAAGGCACGTAGCCGATCGCCGTCTCCTGCGCGTCGACGGAGTCGGAGCAGCGTTTCAGGATCCAGTCGAGAACGCGCATATTGTCGCCGAAGCCGGGCCACATGAACTCGCCGTTCTGATCCTGACGGAACCAGTTGACGTTGAAGATCTTGGGCGGGTTGGAGGCCTTCTTGCCCATTTCCACCCAGTGTGCGAAGTAGTCGCCCATGTGGTAGCCGCAGAAGGGCTTCATTGCCATGGGATCGTGGCGGAGAACGCCCGTCGCGCCCGTTGCGGCTGCCGTCGTCTCGGAGGACATGATGGAGCCGACGAACACGCCGTGATTCCAATCGCGGGACTGATAGACAAGGGGCGTGGTGGTCGCGCGGCGGCCGCCGAAGACGATCGCGTCAAGCGGAACGCCGTCCTTGGAGTTGAACGCCTCCGAAAGGCAGGGGCAGTTCACGGCAGGCGCGGTGAAGCGGGAGTTGGGGTGCGCCGCTTTCACGCCGGAATCGGGCGTCCACTCATTGCCCAGCCAGTCGATGAGGTGATCGGGCGCGGGTTTGGTCAGCCCTTCCCACCACACGGTGTTGTCCGCGGGGTTGATCGCAACGTTGGTGAAGATGGTGTTCTTTCTCGTTGCGGCGAGCGCGTTGGGGTTGCTCTTCTCGTTCGTGCCGGGCGCGACGCCGAAGAAGCCGTTCTCGGGGTTGACCGCCCAAAGTCTGCCGTCTTTGCCGACGCGGATCCACGCGATGTCGTCGCCGACGCACTCCACCTTGTAACCCTGTTCAAGGTAGTGTTTGGGGGGAATGAGCATGGCAAGGTTGGTCTTGCCGCAGGCGGACGGGAACGCCGCCGCAATGTACTTCTTGGTGCCGTCGGGATAGGTCACGCCCAGAATGAGCATGTGCTCTGCCATCCAGCCCTCGTTCTTGCCGAGGAAGGAAGCGATGCGCAGCGCAAAGCACTTTTTGCCGAGCAGCACGTTTCCGCCGTATGCGGAGTTGACGGAGATGATGGTATCGTCCTCGGGGAAGTGCATGATATAGCGCTTCTCGGGATCGACGTCGCACTTGCAGTGCAGACCTTTGATGAAGTCGCCGTCCTCGCCCAGAACGTCGTAGCAGTCAAGCCCGACGCGGGTCATGATCGCCATGTTTAAAACGACGTAAATGGAGTCGGTCAGCTCGATGCCGATCTTGGAGAACGGCGAACCGACGACGCCCATCGAATAGGGAATGACGTACATCGTGCGGCCCTTCATTTTGCCGCGGGCGATGTCGTAGCACATTTTATACGCTTCCTGAGGATCCATCCAATAGTTGGTAGGACCGGCGTTCTCCTTCTCTTTGCAGCAGATGAAGGTGCGCGCCTCGACGCGGGCGACGTCGTTCTCCGCGGTGCGGTGGTAGTAGCAGCCGGGGAGTTTTTCCTGATTCAGCTCGATCATTTCGCCCGTCTTGCAAGCCTCTGCGCGGAGCGCGGCAAGCTGCGCCTCGCTCCCGTCGATCCAGACGATCTGATCGGGGCAGGTGAGCTTTGCGCTCTCTTCCACGAACGCGATGACCTTCTTGTTCTTGGTAGGGTAAGCCATATATTTCCTCCTGAGAAATTAGTTACTGAGTTCACACTTTTTCCCGCGAACTGACGCGGCAAAAAGTCGTGATGGGAGGAAAACCCAATGTTCGCATTCGCTCTGCATTCGGTTTTCCTCGCCGCCGCTGTTTCGCAACAGTATAGCTCGCGGCGGCTCACGGTCTCGGCGACACCAAGGTAGTGTGCCGCATACTTCAGCTACGCTCGTGCGCCGCTTCGCGTCGGGCGGTCACGAAATTGCCCTTGATATGGCAATTTCTCAGTTCGCGCATACGCCGAAGCCCCACAGGGGCTATCTGCATAACGTACGCGCTCACCCCCAAAAGCCGCTTGCGCAACAATTACGGGCGCAAAAGGCATAACGCAGTGACGCCTTTTGCAACGAATTATAACAGGGAAACCCTGCTTGCGCGAGTGATTGGCGGCTCCCCTGTGTAAGGGGAGCTGGCGCGCAGCGCCTGAGGGGTTGCGTACCTGCTTGCGGACGTAATTATCAACGAGCGCATACTTTTCCCGAAATTCGGGGCTTATATAGTATATCACGCTTTTTTCAAGAAGTCAAAGAAAATAATCGGGAAATTTTCGGTACAAATTTGGCAAAAACCTTTCCCGTCCGGCAAAATCCCGCCCGAAGGGCAAAAAGAGCGCGCCGCCCGAAAAGGGGCGGCGCGCCGCGTCTGTTCTGATTATCTGATTTTATTCGTTCGATTCAGGAAAATCGATGACCTGTTTCCCGTAATCGTTTTTGACGTCGCCTCTGCCTTCGGTCATGTTTTCGGGCGTTACGGAAGATTTGTTTGTTCCGTCGTCAACGAACGATTCCTCGGAATACTGTTCCAGCCAACCGATCAAACCGCCTGCACAGGGAGTATATCCCCAACCGTTTTCGTCCTCTGCCGCAGGCGTCATAATTACCTCGCCGCTGTTGGTATTTCCCGTAAACGTAACCGTATTGTTGTAATACTCATACGACAATTCGTCAATCTTTACGGAATATATTGCATAAGCAGCACCGACAATGCCGCCTACATATACGTCATTGGACGTTGCGCTGACAGTGCCGTTGTTCGTATTGCCGATAACTTTGTTTTCGCCTTCGCTTTCAGAAAACACGTCCCCGACGATCCCGCCGACTTCGCAGTACGCTCCTTCCGTAACGGTGATTGCCGCCGTGTTCGTATTGCCGCTCAACGTGGAACCGTTTTTCATGTACGCGGCAATACCGCCCACACAAATGGACCACTTATTCTCGACAGGAGCTTCCAGCGTGACCGCACCGCGATTGACGCAATTTTCAATGGTAGAGCCGTTGACTTCGTTGGAAATACCTGCCGCATAAGGGCTGTTTGCGGAAACGTTTTTGCTCGTGACGGTCGCTTCGTTTACGCAGTCCGTTGCGGTGGAGCCGTACATATATTCGCACAGTCCGGCAACGGACGCCGATGCCCCGTCGCCGAGAATGCTGCCCTTGGTCGTTACGCCGATGATCCGGGAAACTTCCGCGCGCCCCGCGAGAATACCTGCCCAACCGCTCGTCTCGATATTCGCCTCGACCGTGACGTTCTTGACGGTTGCATTTGCAAGATAGCCGAAGAGACCGCCTTCATTTTCCGCCGTTTCCCCGACATTATTCCATTCGATACCTTTGACTGCGTACCCGTTTCCGTTGAACGTACCGCTGAAAGCACGATCCGTTCCTTCTCCGTAATAATACGCGCCGATGGGCGTCCATGCCGTATCGGTGAGATCGATGTCCGCGCCGAGCGCGACTGTTTTTCCCTCGTATTTATTCCCGCCGTTGACTGCCGTTGCGAATGCGGTCAGGTCTTCCGCCGTGGAAAGGACTTTATTCGCAACCACAATGCTGCACGTTGCGGTCTTGTCCCCTGCCTTTGCCGTGATGACCGTCTCGCCGACGGCGACCGCCGTCACCGTGCCGTTCTCGACCGTTGCGACTTCCGCGTTATCCGTCGTCCACGTCACCGTCTTGTCCGTTGCGTTGTCGGGCGTGACCGTCGCAGTCAGCGTTCCCGTCTTGCCAACTTCCAAAGAAAGCGCGGACACGTTCAGCGTAATGCCGTCCGCCGCTACGACTGCGGGCGTGACCGTCACGCTGCACGTTGCGGTCTTGTCCCCTGCCGTCGCCGTGATGACTGCCTCGCCGACCGCGACCGCCGTCACCGTGCCGTTCTCGACCGTTGCGACTTCCGCGTCGTCCGTCGTCCACGTCACCGTCTTGTCCGTTGCGTTATCGGGCGTGACCGTCGCGGTCAGCGTTTCCGTTTTACCCACTTCCAGAGAAAGCGTGTTCTGATCCAGCGTGACGCTCTCGACTGCCACCGTCCCGTCTCCGCACGCGGCAAGTCCCACGGTGAGGATCGCAGCGAATGCAAGACCGAACGCGGCAGACCAAATTCTGTGCTTCATATCTGTCCTCCTGACGAAAATTTCTTTCCGAAGTCGGTGTAGATATGCCCCGATACATGCACCGTTTTTTCGGCGCTTTTATCTTATCACTACCCCCCCCCGTGTGTTGTCAACAGTTTTATTGCAAAATTCTGTTTTTTCAACATTTTTTCATAAAAAAATTCCCGGGCTTTCGCTCAGGAATTTTTGCTGACCTGAATGTATTCTCCCGTATCGGCGTCCTGAAAGACGACCCAGAACCCTTCGCTCTGCGAAAAGGCGTCTTTGGGAACGAACACGGCGTGTTCCTTCATGGCGTCGGGCGGAAATTCGCCCTCCGCCGCCACGCACAGATAGCGCGGCACGCCGTTTGCGTAGATGATGCCGAGGCGCGCGCCCTCCGTTCTGACCCATTCCGAATGCGGGAACGCCTGCAACAGCGCGCCGTCGCGCGGGTTAGCGGCGAACGCGGCGTCCAGCTTTTCCTTTACTTCGTAATAATATGTAAGCGTTCCGCGCGGGCGCGCAGCCAGATCGACCGCATCATCGGGAGCCGCCGCCCCCGCTTCCGCCTGCACCGCAGAAGCAGTTTTTTCATCGTCATCGCCCGCAGTGCGGAAGTAGTTGTCGCGGGCGATGGCTTCGTCGTTATAGCGCGCGGCGGCGCGCTCTTCTCGCGGGGGGAGTTCCTCGGGCGCAGGCTCGGGAACGGGAACGACGGGCGCGCGCGGAACGTTGGGCGCGGTCGGCACGGGAAGTTCGTTGGGCGGCAGCGGCACGGCGGGCATTTTGGGCTTTTTTTCCGCCCGCACCGCGGGAAGGAGCGCGGTATATTTTTCGGGCGCGGCGCCGCAGCTCCCGAACGCGACGGGTTCCGGCTCTCCGCGCACAAAGCACAGGAGCGCGGCAAACCCGCCCTTGACGGAGGGCGCGCTCACGATTTTCAGCGACGCGTTTCCTTTGAGTTCGATGCAGAACGTCTCGCCGTCCGCCCACAAAAAGAGGACGTACCGCCCTTCCCGCACGGGGGAAAGCCCCGCGATGCGCGGCGTGACGGTCAGTTCGTTCCCAAGCCGTTCCGCATACACCACGCCCGAGAGCGGAGAACCGTCGGCGGAAAACCCTTTTTTGATCTGTTTTAATACGCAGATACGCTTTTCATAACTCATACACGTTTCCTCTTCCGACAGTATATCCCGTCCGCGAAGAGGAAACGCGTCACTTTTTGGGGATTTTGCTCTCTTTTTGCTGAATTTCCGCCTGCGCCGTTTTCCGCGCCTGCCGTACCACGGCGGCGTACAGGCGCAGACGGTTTTTCTGCATCCTTTCTTCCTGTTTTAAAAACATCGCCTCGGGCGATAAAATATCGCGGTCTGTCATGAAAATCCCTCCTTTTTGTTTTCATGATAGACCTCTTTTTCAAAAAATAACAGCAAGCGCTGCTTGAATCGCGCCTGCTGCCGCTCATGCAATGATTGAGTGCGGTTCTCAACCGCCGCTTTATGAAAGCATCTGCACGGGAACGCCCTGTTCCCGCGCGTATTTTATCGTGTAAGCCGTTCCGCCGCTCTCCCGCGTGCAGTACGCGAGCAGAATATCCGCGCCGTCCACCATATAGCGGTCGCGCGCCAGATAACACCCCCGCGTATAGGCGGGATAGAGCACCGTCGACTTGTCGCACCAGCTCAGAAGGGTGCGGTACTGCTTTTTCTCGGCGGGCGGAAAGGTATTGCCGTGCCCCGCGTACGGGATACACGCCTCGATGAAGAAGCGGTACTTCTGCCTCAGATCGACGAGGCATTGCAGGGCGGTCAGATCGAACCCCCGCGCCATGCCGCAGCGGAAGAGGCGGCAGCCGCCGCGGATGAGTTCTTCCAACGCGTCGTACAGGGCGTTTACGGAAAAATTTTCGGGCAGGTCTCTGTGACCCGTCAGCGCGCAGATTTCGTACATGGTACCCTCACACGATGGGCGCGCTGCGCTCTTTGCCCTGTCCGCGCGGATATTTCGCGGGCGTCTTTCCCGTCTTTTCCGCGACGATGAGCGTGCGCGCGCCGTACTCTTGCGGCAGCTCGTAGCGGACGCTCCCCGCAAGGCTCCCGCCGAGAGAGACGACCGCCTTTTTGCCCTCTTCCGATTCGTCCGTCGCGCCCTTGTAGGCGACAAACCTCCCGCCCGTTCTGACGAGGGGCAGACAGTACTCCGCCAGCGACGGGAGCGGCGCGACCGCGCGGGCAAACGCGACGGAGAACTTTTCGCGGTAATTCTGGTCTTTCCCGAGCTCCTCCGCGCGGGCGTGGAGCACGGTGACTCCCTCCAATCCGAGCTCTCTGACGGCGGCGCGCAGAAATTCGCATTTTTTTCCCGTGCTCTCCACGAGCGTCAGCGCAAGGTCGGGGCGGACGATCTTCAACGGAAGGGAGGGAAAGCCCGCGCCCGAACCGATTTCCACAGCGTCCGCGCCGTCGGGGAAAAGCGGCTCGCCCGCAAGGGAATCGTAAAAATGTTTGTGGACAACCTCCTCCCACGCGGTGATCGCGGTGAGGTTATAGCGCGCGTTGTACTCCGTAAGCAGGCGGAAGAAGCGTTCAAACGTCGTTCTGTTCTTTTCAAAAAGCGCCTTTACGCGCGCAAAATCGGGGGAAATCAAATTCATAAAAGTATTATAACACAATTTTACACGCATTTCAACCGTTTGTGGATTTCCTTTCGGGAATCTTTCCACACTGTTGAAAACGCTGTGGATAACTCATTTCACGGCGTTCAATCTTTTCCGATTTTACAATTTTCAAGCCTTTGTAAACTGCTGATTTTCCCCATTTCTCCACGCTTGTCCACAATTTTTCACACACCTTTTCCACAGCGGAAATAATTTGCGTTTTTGCGAAAAGAACGCGTATTTGCTTGTATTTTTCGCCGTTTTCCTCTATAATAAAGGGGAAATTCAGAGAACGAGCCGAACAGAAAAAGGCTTGTCCACAATTCCACAGCCACTATTATTACTATTACTATTTTAAATTCTTTTTTAAAAGAAGAGAAGGAGGAAAACCATGAAATTCGTCTGCGACGGGCTTTCCCTTGCGGAAGCCGTTCTCAAAGTAAGTAAGGCGTGCGCCGTCCGCACGACGGCGCCCATCATGGAGTGCATCAAGCTGACGGCGCTCGGCGAAGAAGTTTCCCTGCTCGCGACGGACGGCGAGCTCTCCATCCGCAAGACGGTGAAGGCGGAAATTTTCGAGGAGGGCGAGATCTGCGTCCCCGGCAAGCTGTTTGCCGATTTCATCGGAAAACTTGCGGGAGAAGAGGTCTGCATCGCGACGGGCGAGAAGGGCGTGGAGATCAAGTACCGCGACGCGGGAACGTTCATGCAGAGCCTGCCCGCCGAGGAATTTCCCGCGATCAGCTTCGAGATCGGCGAAAATTCCTTTACGATGAAGCAGAGCGCGCTCAAAAAGATCATCAACGAGACGACGTTCTGCTGCGCGCAGGACGATTCCCGCCCCGTTCTGAAAGGGTGTTTAATGGAGTTCGGCGATAAGCTCGAAATGGTCGCGCTCGACGGATACCGCCTCGCGCTCGCGTCCGCGCCCATTCTTGCAAAGAGCGGCGAACGCAGCATCATCTGCCCCGCCCGCACCCTCTCCGAGATCGCGAAGATGCTGGAAAAGGACGACGAAGAGATCACCCTCTTCGCGCAGGGCGGCATGCTGCTCGTGAGCGCCGAGGGCACGACGGTCGTCTCCCGCCTCTATCAGGGCGATTTCATCCGCAAAGAGAACGTCATTCCCTCTCAGTTCTCCACCGTGGTCACGCTGCAAAAGAGCGAGCTCATCGCAAGCGCGGAGCGCGCCGCCATCCTCATCCGCGGAGACAAGAACAATCTCGTGACGATGGCGATCGATTCCGACTGCGTGAAGGTCACCTCCGTCTCCGACTTCGGAAACGTGGACGAGAGCGTGAAGGCGCAGGTCGCGGGCATGGAAATGACCATCTCGATGAACGCGAAATATCTTCTGGACGCGCTGCGCGCCCTCGAAGAGGAGAGCGTGACCATCTCCTTCAACGGCGCGGTCTCCCCCTTCATTTTGCAGAATGCGGAGAATAAAGAGAGCCTGTATCTCATTTTACCCGTCAGAAACGCCGCATAATCGCTTGACGGCGGCGAAAAAATTTCTTATAATCAAACAACAGGTAAAAAAATGATAGAAAAATCCGCACGGCGCGGAGCGGAAAATTCCCAGAATAACGCGCCGCGGAACACAAGGAGTTTATTATGAAGAGAACGTATCAGCCCAAGAAGCGCCAGAGAAGCAAGGTGCACGGGTTCCGCCAGAGAATGAAGACGAAGGGCGGGAGAAACACCCTGAAAAGAAGGAGAAACAAGGGCAGAAAGCACATCTCCGCGTAAATCGCCCCGAACATGAAATACCTTCGGATCAAGAAGAAAAAGGAATTTTCCAAGATCCTCAAAAGCGGAAAGCGCGCGCACGCCGAACATCTTACCATCGTCTATCTTCCCGATAAGGCGCGGAAGATGGCGGTCTGCGTCGGGAAAAAATACGGAAAAAGCGTCGTGAGAAATCGCATCAAACGCCTGCTCCGCGAGGCGTACCGCGCAAATGCGGAGCGCCTTATCCCCTGCGCCGTTCTGCTCATTCCCAAAGTTTCGGAGGAGTATTCGTTTTCGGTATTTTCCAAGGAGATTGCCCGCCTTTTCAGAAAGGAAAAGCTCGTTGAAACTCGAACTGAGGAAGATATTTCGCCAAAACTGCAAAATTCTCAGAAAGACGGTGTTTAAGCCCTATCTGCGGGGCGTCTGCATCCGCCTTATCTGCTTTTATCAGAAATATCTATCCCGCCATATGTGCCCCTACTCCCCTTCCTGTTCGGAGTACACAAAGCGCTGCATCAATAATCTTGGCGTCGTGCGCGGGATCCTTCTCGGCGCGTGGCGTATTTTGCGGTGTAATCCCTTCTCAAAGGGAGGGATCGACCCCGCGCCCGAAGCCTACTTCAAACGCAGGTGGCTCGTATAATGAGAAAAAAATTATGATCACATCGCTTCTGAACGCCGTGGATTTTACCCTGCTCGAACAGGGTTATCAGATCGGGCTTGACTGGCTCGGTCAGTTCGTGCGCGTCATCATCGAGAGCGTGGGCATCGTCGGCGTGGGCATCATCTGCTTCACGCTCATTTTAAAGGCGATCACCGTGCCGTTCGACGTTTATAACCGCGTCAAGATGCGCAAACAGACGCTCATCATGCGCGAGATGCAGCCCGAGCTGGAAAAACTGCAAAAACAGTACGCCAACGATAAGACGACGTACTCGCAAAAGATGCTCGAACTGCAAAAAAAGAACGGTTACAGCATTTTCGGCGCGTGCCTGCCGATGATCATCTCGCTCGTCATCGTCATCGTCGCGTTCCAGGCGTTCCGCGCCTATTCCAACTACGCGAACCTCAATTTCTTCGTGCAGATGTCCGGGAGCTACAACACCGCCATCATGGCAAACGGCGCGGAGGGCATCGACTATACCCTCTTGAAGGACGACGCGGGCAATCTCGTCATGAACGGGAACAATTACACCCTCGTCTGGACGGAGAACGACGAAGAGCAGCAAAGAGCGTGGGACGGCGCGGCTTTCGAGGACGAGCTTTGCAGTTATTCCCTGACGCAGGACGGCGAGTACCTGTATATGCAGGTCACGCCCTTGGACGAAGAAAAGTACATGATGTACCGTTACAACTTGCAGGTGACGGACGTCGTGCGCGAATACAGCATCGACGAGGCGCGTTTTCTCGGATCGGACGCCGTGGACGACGGGACGAAAGAAAGCGTCAACGCCGCGGCGACGGCGGAAGAGCGCAACACGCTCATCCGCAATTACGTCAAAAACATCGGCGCGCAGGCGGCAAAGACGTGGTACGACGCCAACGACGCAGGATTTCTGTGGATCAAGAACGTCTGGTATCCGGACGTTTCGTACAACCACCCCGTTCCCGATTACTCCACGTTCACAAGCTCTTTCGGCAACGTGGAAGTGACGATGGAAAACGGCGAACGCCGCGCGCTCTCCAACGTGCTCAACGAGGATAACTACAACGATCTGACCGCCGCGCTCAGCGAAGAGAAGGAACAGCCGAACGGCTACTTCATTCTCATCTTCCTCTCCATCGCGCTCATGGTCGTCTCGCAGCTCGTCATGATGAAGAGCTCCAAGGAGACCAACCAATATCAGACGGTGGACGGACAGGGCGCGCGCACGCAGAAGATCATGCTCGTCGTCATGCCGCTCATCTACGCCATCTTTGCGTTCATGTACAGCGCCGCGTTCAGCATTCACATGACCATTTCCAGCTTTGTTTCGCTGTGCGTGACCCTGCTTTCCAACCTCATCATGGGGCGGATCTTCAACAAGAAGGAAGAGGCGCGCGTGGTGGAAGAGAATACGCGCAAACCCGCGTGGCTGATCGAGCGCGAACGCCGCGAAGCCGAAGAGGCGAAGAAAAAGAAGAAATAACCGGGCGAATGCTCAGAAATATAAGGAAGTATAAGGGTATGGAAAACGTTTTTACGGGTAAGACGGTGGAAGAAGCCGTCGAGACGGGTTTAAGCGAACTCGGACTCACGCGCGAGGACGTCGAAGTCGAAGTCTTGGACGAAGGCAAGAAGAAGTGGATCGGTTCTAAGCCCGCGCAGGTCAGACTGACCGTCAAAGAGAAGCTGACGGACGGCGAACGCGCCGTGCGCTTTCTGGAAGGGCTGCTGCCCCTCCTCGGCGACGAGGGCGTGACGGTCGCGCTCCGCGACGAGGCGGAAAAGATCGAGATCGAACTTGTGGCGGAGTCCGCAAAGGGCATCATCGGCCGCCGCGGCGAGATCATCGACGCCGTGCAGATCCTTGCGGGCGCCGTTGCGAACACGGGCAGAAAGGAGTACAAGCGCGTCGTCGTGGACTGCGAGAACTACCGCGAAACGCGTGAAGAGACGCTCAGACGCGTCGCGAACAAACTTGCGGCGAAGGCGGTGCGCCTCGGAAAGCGCGTGCGCCTCGAACCCATGAACCCCTACGAACGCCGCATCATCCACTCCGCGCTCGTCGATCATCCCGACGTCACGACCAAGAGCGAGGGCAAAGAGCCTGCCCGCTTCGTCGTCATCATTCCCAAGAACCTGAAACCTTTTGAAAAGCGCGACCGCAGGAACGACAGAAACGACCGCGGCGGCAGAGGCGGCAAGTTCAACCGCGACCGCAGAAACAACGACCGCGGCAGCCGTTACGGCGAGAGAAAGCCTTACCCCAAGCGCGAGCTGCCCGCAGAGGGCACGCCCGAATCTTCGGGAACGAGCTTCAAGCGCGACGGCGGAAGCTCCACGGGCTACCGCAAGGGCGGTTTCAGCGGATTCTTCGGCACTTACCTTGGCAACGACAAGGAGGAAGGCGCGTCCGATACGACGCCCGCCGAAAGCTCCCCTACCCCTCTGAACGCGCCGAAGGACGAGGAGTAAGTATTCCTCCCGCAGAAAATCTGAATGAAAAAGACCTCCGAAAAACGGAGGTCTTTTTGTATTTAGAAAACCCCCGGATAGTCTGGGGGTTCAGTAGAGGCTTATGCCGATGAGTAAAAATAAAGGCTTCCCCTTGGGGGGAAGCTCCGCCGAAGGCGGTGATGAGGGGTTTGTG
>CAJFFP010000024.1 GCA_904373325.1 Candidatus Gallimonas merdigallinarum | reverse complement strand
ATCACCGCAGTGCGGTGTGCGCGCGCCGCGAACTAAGAAATTGCCATATCAAGGGCAATTTCGTGCCCGAGACGGCACACGACCTTGGTGCCGCCGAGATACTGCGCAGGGGAACCCTGCTTGTATCTGTGATTTAATAGCAATATTGAATCACACAGCCCCCTCGCCGCCAGATGCGGAAAAAATTTCCTGTAAAAGTCAGTCCCGTACGGGGATTTGCAGTCCGCCCGCCGTTCCGAAAAAGAACGGCGGGCGGACATTTATGCTCCATAAAAACGCGCCCCCGCGGGCAATCTGCCCGCGGGGGGTTACGCAAGTAAAGCGTTTTATGTCAGTTCGCGGAAAATCTATGAATCTGCTATAAATATCGTCCGCGAGGAAGGTTGCCTTCCGCTGCGGTACTCAATTTGCGCATACCTGCGCTTCCGCGGAAGAGTGAGCTCGCGTGCGTTTGACTGTTGCGAACTGCACGCGAGCGAGAGAAACCATCCAAACACAAAGCCGCCGCATTACGGCGGCGACTGTTGGGTGTCTCTCAAACTCACGGAATTTCTTTTTGTCAGTTCAAAAAGAAATTCGTGAATACTTACAGTTTCCAGATGAGTTCCTTATAGTCCGTCACCGAGCGGTCGGCGGAGAACTTGCCCACCGAGCAGAGATTGACGAGGCACTTCGTATCGAACTCTTTCGTGCCGTAGTCGCGCAGGAGCTGTTCCTTCACGCGGACGTAGTCGGCGAAATCGTACAGCACGAGGTATCTGTCGGGCTGGTATCCCTCCATGAGGCTCTCGTACAGCTTTCTCAGCATTCCCGAGCCGTCCTCGAACGTGCCGTTGATGAGCGTTTCGACGGCGCGCTTCAAGCGGGGATTGTTCTCCACCTGCTCGCGCGGGCAGTAGTACTGCTTGACCGCCGCAACTTCCTCGACCGTCGCGCCGAAGATATAGTTGTTCTCGCGCCCCGCCTCTTCGCAGATCTCGACGTTCGCGCCGTCCATCGTTCCGAGCGTGACCGTGCCGTTGAGCATGAACTTCATGTTGCTCGTACCCGAAGCCTCCATGCCCGCCATGGAAATCTGCTCGGAAATATCCGCCGCGCAGACGATCTTTTCGGCATAGGAGACGTTATAGTTCTGCACGAACACGACCTTCATCTTGTCGGCGACCGCGGGATCGTTGTTGACGAGCTTGGCGACTTCGTTGATGAACTTGATGACCGCCTTCGCCATGTAGTACCCGGGCGCGGCCTTCGCGCCGAAGATGAACGCCGTGGGCGGGAAGTCGGTGATTTCGCCGTCTTTGATGCCGAAATAGAAGTACAGCACCGAAAGCGCGTTGAGCATCTGTCTCTTGTACTCGTGGAGGCGTTTGACCTGCACGTCGAAGATGAAATCGGGCGAAACGGAGATCCCCTCGTGTCTGAACATATAGTCGGCGAGCGCCTGCTTGTTCGCCTGCTTGATGCGCTTGAAGTCGCTCAGGATTTCGGGGATATGCGGTTTGAGCTTTTGCAGCTCGTCGAGCTGCGTGTGCCAGCTCGTGCCGATCTTGCCGTCGATCACCTTCGCCATTTCGGGGTTATTCAGGAGCATCCAGCGGCGGGGCGTGATGCCGTTGGTGATATTGACGAACTTTTCGGGGAAGCGCTCGTACCAATTTTTAAAGGTTTCGCGCTTCAAGATATTCGTGTGGATCTCCGCCACGCCGTTGACGTGCGCAGAGACGAAGATGGCGAGGTTCGCCATATGCACCACGTTGTCGCGCACGATATAGAAGAGGTTGGTATCCAGCCCGTCGCGTTCGAGCTTCTGCTGGCAGGCGATGATCTGCTCGTAGACCTGCGGCAGAAGATCGCTGAGCGCGAGCGCGTCCCACTTTTCGAGCGCCTCCGCCATAATGGTGTGGTTGGTGAAGTTGAAGCACTTGGAGCAGACCCCGAACGCCTCGTCGAAGGTAAGCCCTTCCGCCTGCAAAATGCGCAGCAGTTCGGGAATGGCAATGACGGGGTGCGTGTCGTTGAGCTGGAAGCACCACTTTTCGGGGAGCGCGCGGAGGTCTTTTCCGCTCTTTTTGAACTTTTTGACGATGTCCTGCAAGCTCGCGCTCACCATGAAGTACTGCTGGCGGAGGCGCAGGATCTTGCCCACCATCGTGTTGTCGTTGGGATAGAGCACGTCGGTGATCTTGGTCGCGTTGAAGTTCTCCGTCGCCTTGACTTCGCCGCGCATCTCGTTGAAGCTGGAAAAATCGAACTCCTGCACAGGCTCGCTCTGCCACAGTCTGAGCGTGTTCACAACGCCGTTTTTATAGCCGAAAATGGGCATATCGTAGGGAACGGCGCGCACCGTCTGGTCGGCGAACTTCACGAGCACCGCGTCACGCTCGACGCGCACGCTCCACGGGTCGCCCCATTTGAGCCAATCGTCCCCTTCCTCGTGCTGGAATCCGTCCACGAACGTCTGGCGGAACAGCCCGTAGCGATAGCGGATGCCATAGCCGTCCAGCGCGATGTTCTTGCTCGCCGCGCTTTCCAGATAGCAGGCGGCAAGTCTGCCCAAGCCCCCGTTGCCGAGCGCGGCGTCCTCGACCTCTTCAAACTGCTTTAAATCCTCGCCCACGGACGCAAGCGATTTTTCCGCGTCGTCCAGAATGCCGAGGTTGAGCAGGTTGGAGAAAATGGAACGCCCCATTAAAAACTCTGCGGAAAAATACCCGCAGCGGCGGCGGTCGGAAGTCTTTTCCCTGTTCCAATCGTCGTAAATGTTCTCCATGACCGCCTTGGACACGGCGTTGTACAGTTCTTTTTTGCCCGCGGACTTCATATCGCAGGCGTAATCGGCATGGAGCACGCGCTCCGTTTCCGCCAGAAATTTCTTCTTGTCAAACGTCATAGTCGTCTCCGTAAAATCGTAAGCTGTAAAATATTTCGATCTATATATCGACGATAACATATTTTACCATACCCCTTTCCCCATGTCAATTTGTTTTTTGTTTGAAATCCGCGCCGCGGGTCTATGTGAAATTTTGCAGGAAATAAAGACAAATTCTTACATTTTCCCAAATACTCTTGATAAATCCGCGCGCGTATGCTATAATAGGGTAATGTCATTTTAACGTTCCCGTTTTCGGGAGATGAAAACGGGCATTTCTTATGATAAGGAGGTTGTTATGAAGGAATGTGAAGCCGCGTGCGGCACGGCGGAGCAGGCTGAAAAGCTGAAAGCGGTCATCGAAGAATCGCGCTCCACGCCCGGTTGCCTCATGCACATTTTGCAGGAAGCGCAGGGCATTTACGGCTATCTGCCGCTCCCCGTGCAGAAAACGATCGCGGAGGGGCTCGGGATCTCGCTGGCGGAGGTGTACGGCGTCGTCACCTTTTACTCGCAGTTCTCGCTCAAACCCAAGGGAAAATACCGCATCAGCGTGTGCCTCGGCACGGCGTGCTACGTTAAGGGTTCGGATAAGATCCTCGCGGAGGTGGAAAAGGAACTCGGCATCAAATGCGGCGAATGCACGGAGGACGGGCTGTTCTCCATCGACAGCTGCCGCTGCGTGGGCGCGTGCGGTCTCGCGCCCGTCCTCATGATCAACGAGGACGTACACGGAAAGCTCACCCCCGAGATGGTAAAGGGCATCCTCGATAAGTACAGGGAGGCAAAGGCATGACCATTCAGGAACTTGAAAGCATCCGCAAGAAGAAAAAAGCGCTCATCGACGTGAGACGCGTCGTCCGCGAACAGGGCGAAAAACTTGCCAAACAGACGGGGTACAGAAAACAGGTGCTCGTCTGCGGCGGTACGGGCTGCACCTCCTCGCACTCGATGAAGGTCATCGCCCAGCTGGAAGAGAGCCTCAAAGAGCTCGGGCTGAACGACGTCCTGCTCGTCAAGACGGGCTGTTTCGGGCTCTGCGCGCTCGGTCCCATCATGATCGTCTACCCCGAAGGCGCGTTCTATGCGCAGATGACGCCCGAACACGCCAAGACGGTGGCGGAAAAGCACCTTGTAAAGGGCGGCGAGATCGTAAAAGAACTGCTCTATCAGGGAACGGTCGCAGCCGACGGGAGCATTATCCCCTTTGCGGAGACCCCCTTCTACAAAAAGCAGATGCGCATTGCGCTGAGAAACTGCGGCGTCATCGCGCCCGAGGACATTGAAGAGGCGATCGCCGCGGGCGACTACGAGGCGCTCGAAAAAGTGCTTACGGGCATGACGCCCGACGACGTCATCAACGAGATCTCCGCTTCGGGTCTGCGCGGCAGAGGCGGCGCGGGCTTCCCCACGGGCAGAAAGTGGTCGTTTGCAAAGGCTTCGCAGGGCGAGATCAAATACGTCTGCTGCAACGCCGACGAGGGCGATCCCGGGGCGTTCATGGACCGTTCCGTGCTGGAAGGCGATCCGCACTGCGTGCTCGAAGCCATGGCGATCGCGGGGTATGCGATCGGCGCGCATCAGGGTTACATCTATGTGCGCGCGGAATATCCCGTCGCCGTCGAGCGTCTGAAAATCGCGATCAGGCAGGCGCGCGAATACGGACTTTTAGGCAAGAACATTCTCGGGCTTGGTTTTGATTTCGATATCGAGATCCGTCTCGGCGCGGGCGCGTTCGTCTGCGGCGAGGAGACGGCGCTCATGACCTCCATCGAGGGTCACCGCGGCGAGCCGCGTCCCCGTCCGCCCTTCCCCGCGGTCAAGGGTCTGTTCGGCAAACCCACCATTTTAAACAACGTCGAGACGTGGGCGAACATCAACCCCATCATCACCCGCGGCGCGGCTTGGTTCGCGGGCATCGGCACGCAGACTTCCACGGGTACGAAGGTGTTCGCGCTCGGCGGAAAGATCACCAACGTCGGTCTCGTGGAAGTTCCCATGGGGACGACGCTGAGAGAGATCGTCGAAGAGATCGGCGGCGGCATTCCCAACGGAAAGAAGTTCAAAGCGGCGCAGACGGGCGGTCCTTCGGGCGGCTGTATCCCCGCGGAGTGCATCGATACCCCCATCGACTACGACAGCCTCATCGCCATCGGTTCGATGATGGGTTCGGGCGGTATGATCATCCTCGACGAGGATACCTGTATGGTGGATATTTCCAAATTCTACCTTGAATTCACGGCGGACGAGAGCTGCGGAAAGTGCACGCCCTGCCGCATCGGCACGAAGCGCCTGTTGCAGCTCCTCACCAAGATCACCGAGGGCAAGGGCGAACCGGAAGATCTCGTCAAGATCGAAGAGCTTGCCTCGCACATGAAGCAGTCCTCGCTGTGCGCGCTCGGACAGTCCGCGCCCAACCCCATTCTCTCCACGCTCCGCTATTTCAGGCAGGAATATGTGGATCATATCGAAAAGAAACACTGCGACGCGGGCGTGTGCAAGGCGCTTCTGACCTACTCCATCGACCCCGCGAAGTGCCGCGGCTGTACGCTGTGCGCGCGCAACTGCCCCACCCACGCCATTACGGGCAAGGTGCGGGAGGTGCACGTCATCGACAAGGACATCTGCATCAAGTGCGGCGTATGTATGGCGAACTGCAAGTTCGGCGCAGTCGTGAGACAGTGAGGTGAGCATCATGGCAAAAGACGTAACGTTAAAGATCAATAATATTTCCGTCACCGTTCCCGAGGGAACGACGATTTTGCAGGCGGCGCGCAAAGCGCACATCGAAATCCCGACGCTCTGCTATCTGAAAGACGTCTCCTGCGTCGGTTCCTGCCGTATGTGCGTGGTGGAAGCCACGGGCGCGAGAGGGCTGGTCGCCGCGTGCGTGTACCCCGTCGCCGAGGGCATGGAGGTGCGCACCAACACCGAAAAGTGCCGCGAAAGCCGCAAAATGACCTTGGAACTTCTCCTTTCCAAGCACAAGAAAAAGTGCCTCTCCTGCGAGCGCAACCACAACTGCGAGCTGCAAAAGCTCTCCTTGGGCTACGGCGTGGACGAGGACAGATTCAAGGGCGAGGACTTCGTTCTGCCCATCGATACCTCCGCGCCCTATGTGGTGCGCGACAACGACAAGTGCATCAACTGTATGCGCTGCGTGGCGGCGTGCCGCAAACAGCACGTCAACGCCATCGGTCCCATCGGGAGAGGGTTTAACGTACATATCGGAAGCGCGTTCGATATGCCCCTCTACGAATCGGTGTGCGTGGGCTGCGGACAGTGCATCGTCGCCTGCCCCGTGGGCGCGCTCTCCGAACGCTCCACCATCGACGAAGTGTGGAAAGCGTTCGCAGACCCCACCAAAAAAGTGGTGTTCTTCACCGCGCCTTCCATCCGCGCGACGCTGGGCGAGGCGTTCGATATGCCCATCGGCACCAACGTCGAGGGCAAGATGGTCGCCGCGATCAGACGGCTCGGCAACTGCGAAGTGTTCAACATGGACGTGACCGCCGACCTCACCATCATGGAAGAGGCGAGCGAGCTCATCAACCGCATCAAGACGGGCAAGCCCATGCCCATGTTCACGTCGTGCTGCCCCGCGTGGGTCAAATTCGTGGAACAGAAGTATCCCGAAATGATCCCCCACCTCTCGTCCTGCAAGTCGCCCCAGCAGATGTTCGGCGCGCTGTTAAAGACGTATTGGTGCGAGAAACACCATATCCGCCCCGAGGACCTCTTTACCGTCTCCGTCATTCCCTGCACGGCGAAGAAGTACGAGTGCCACCGTCCCGAGATGGAGGGCGAAGTCAACGCCGCCATCACCACGCGCGAACTTGCGCGCATGATCAAGACGGCGGGCATCAAGTTCACCGAGCTTCCCGACGAGGAATTCGACAATCCCTTCGCCACGGCGACGGGCGGCGGCGCGATCTTCGGCGCGACGGGCGGCGTCATGGAAGCGGCGCTCAGAACGGCGGCGCATATGCTGGACGGCAGCTTTGAAGTCCTCGACTTCTTCGCGGTGCGCGGTTCCAATCCCATCAAGGAAGCGACCTACCTCGTGGCGGGGCATACCCTGCGCGTCGCCGTCGCGTCCGGACTTGAAAACGCCGCGACCCTCCTCGAACAGATCAAATCGGGCGAAAAGCACTACGACTTCGTCGAGATCATGGCATGCCCGGGCGGCTGCGTCAACGGCGGCGGTCAGCCGACGCTCTCGGACAGCGTGCGCAACTCCACCGAACTCAAAGAGACGCGCGCGAAGGCGCTGTATATGAGCGACAACCGCAACGAACTGCGCCGTTCCTCCGGCTCTCCCGTCATCGATATGCTGTACGAAGATTACTTCATCTTCCCCAACAGCCACAAGTCGCACGAGGTCCTGCACACCACGTACAAAGAGGACAAACGCATTTAAACCCAACCAAAAAGGGCGGAGACCTCCGCCCTTTTTCTTTTTCTCGGCGTCCTGCCCGCAACAGACGGAACGCCGTTTTATTTATACTCGTCGTTGACACGCCCTATCCGAGATAAAATGAAACCAAGGACGCCCGACGGAAATATATCCGTCGGGCGCGGCGTTTTTCGGCGCTCCCTGCAATGGCTGCGGAGGCTTTATACCATAAAACAGAGCAACTCAACATAAAAGCGGCGCAGCAAACGCTGCGCCGCCGGAAGATACAAAATTAAGAAATCGCTTCCTTCATCTTTGCAACGGCGTCGCCGCGGGAGGAAACGCCGAGCTTCACATAGATCGCGGAAATATAGTTGCGCGAAGTTCCGTCCGTCAGTTTCAGCGCGCTCGCGATCTGCTTGTTCGTAAAGCCTTCGTAGATCATGAGCGCGATCTCCACCTCGCGGTCGGAGAGCGAAAACGCGCGTTTCAGTCTGATCTCGCGGTCGGTGGAGACCATCTTCGCCGCGTCGGCAATGCGGCGGGCGATCTTGGCGGGCAGAATGGTATCCCCCGCGTACGCGTTCCTGATCGCGTCGATGAGCGCGGCGGAAGAAGTATCTTTCAGAAGGTACCCGCTCGCGCCGTTGTTGATGGCGTTGAGGATATAGTCGCTGTCGTCAAAGGTCGTTAAAATCAGCACCTTGACTTCGGGATGGCGGCGTTTGACCTCCTGCGTGGCAATGACGCCGTTCATGTTCGGCATGCGGATATCCATTAAAATCACGTCAGGCTTGCACTTTTCGAGCAGTTCGAGCGCCTCGAACCCGTCCGCCGCAATGCCGACGACCTCGATCTCATCGCACGAGGAGAGCACGCTCCTGATCCCGTCCGCGAGAATGGACTGATCGTCCGCCAGAAGCACCCGTATCTTTTTTTCGTTTTCCATATCCGTTACCTCGTTCTTTCGTTCCGCACGCCGTCCGCAGGCAGCGTGATGTGAATTTCAAATCCTTCGCCCTCTTCCGTCTCGAAGCGGACCGTTCCGCCGAGCGCCTCGGCGCGCGCGCTCATGCCGCGCAGTCCGAACCCCTCTTTCAGCTTTGTGATCGCCATGCCCGAGCCGTTATCCGAGAGCAGGAAGCGGATCTTGTCCCCCTCCCGTTTCAGCTCGAAATAGAACGCCGTCGCGTTGCCGTGCCGAAGCCCGTTGGAGATCCCCTCTTTGAGCGTGTTGCGCAGAAAACGGCGTTTCGCGTCGCACAGCTCGAAGTCCTCGATGTCCGCGCGGATCACGATACCCGTGCCGTCCGTCGATTCGTGTATGATGCTTAAAAGCGATTCTTTGAGCGTCATGCGGTCTGTTCCGCCCGAGAGCAGATGCACGCTCTCGCGCAGTTCTTCCAGCGCGTTTTTCGCCTGCAAATTGGCGGCGGCGATCATGCGTTTCGCCTCGGCGGGATCGCCCCCGACGGCGAGCTTTGCCGCCTCCGTCTGCATGATGATGGTCGTAATGGAATGCCCCGCCGTGTCGTGAATATCCTTTGCGATGCGCTGCCGCTCTTCGAGGGCGGCGGTCTCCTGCAAACGCCCGTACGCGACGCGCAGTTTTTCGTTGCTTTCGCCCAGCTCCTCGTACGCGCCGCGGAGCTTTTCGTTGCTCTCGCTCAGCTCCTTGTACATTGCCGCAAGCTCTTTGTTTTTGCGGTAGATCTGAATGGCAAAATTGAACACAAAGAAGTGCAGCGCCATCAGCAGAAGGTCGTTGAACGCGCCCGTGATCAGGCTGACGAGATTGAGACCGTCGCCGTTGAGGAATCCGGATATGGCGCGCGCGGCAAGGAAAATGACGATGCTCGCCACGCCCATGGCGATGCTCCCGCCGAGTTTTTCCTGCCCGAGATAGAACTCGGAGAGAATGACGATATAGAGCGTGGAGATGAGCTGACCGTTCGTGAAGATGGTGAGGACGATGAGGCAGAGGATATCGAGCACATAGCAGGCGATCTTCTGCGCGAACGTTTTCAGCGCCCAGATCTTGACGGCGTTTTCCGCCAGAAGGACGAGCAGCACGGGCAGATACCCCTGCCATGCCCTGATCGTACCGAACACGGTCAGGTTCCAGTTATCGACGGCGAGCAGAATGCCGACGAACACGAGCAGGAAGAAAATCGCGCCGCTGCCGACGCTGATGAGCGTGGAGATCTCAAACGGTTGGTTTTCGCGCTTTTCTTTTACGGGCATATCCTGCCTCCGATGAGATTGTTTACATTGAAAGCCCGGCGGATCTCCTCCATCCGCCCGACGAGGAAATAGCTGTACGTTCCGTCCGTTCCGACGATGATGTGATCGTACAGCCGCACGTTGTTCAAAGAACAGAGCATTTGCAGCTGCGCGGTAAAGCGGTCGTCCGCGTCGGACGGGACGGCGGGCGAATCGGGATGATTGTGCGCCGCCACCAGCCCCGCGGGGCGGTGCGTCGCGAGAAAGCGGCTGATCTCCTCGGGTTCGACGCGCACACGCTGCGTATCGCCCGCGCTGAACCGCTTGCCGAAGCGGATGCGTTCGTTTGCGTCGATGCAGAACAGTTCCAGCGCCTCGCAGTCGAGCGGGGCGAGGCGCGCGGAGACGAACTCGGAAAAATCGCGCACATTGAAGAATTTGGGCAGTTCCCGCTTGCGCTTCCCCATGCGCTCGAAACAGAGACCGACGCACTTTAAATACGCCGCCGTCTCTTTCCCGACGCCGTCCACGCTCAAAAGCTCTTCAAAGTCCGCGCCGAACACGCCGTCGAGCGACGTGAACGCGGACAGAAGTTCGTGCGCCAGCGGATTGGTGTTCTTCCGCGGGACAGCGTTGAAAAGCAGGATCTCCAACAGTTCGTGATCCTGCAACGTATCCGCCTTCAAAAGGCGTTCGAGCATACGCTGTCTGTGTCCCTCGTGCATGATGACGCCCCTTACTCCATATTGTAACATATTTTTATGATTTTTGCATGAAAAAACAATCGATTTTATGCTGTTTTTTACGCAATTCCCGACTTTTTCGCGCGCCCGCGCGTTGTTTCCGACGATTTGTTTGACAAATGAAATGCGGGTATGTTACAATGACCGTGTAAATTTTTGGAGAAGCTGTATGACCGAACTTTTGAAGCAAACCGTAACAAGTATCTCCGAGAGCATTCATATTGACTCCTCTCTCGCCGACCCGATTCAGGATATGCCCTTCGGACAGGGCGCGGCAGACTGCCTGAAACACTTTCTCGACACGGCGGAACGGCTCGGATTCGAGACGCGCAATTACGACAATTACGCGGGCGAAGTCCTCTTCGGCGAAGGCGAGGAAGCGTTCGCCGTGCTCGCCCACCTCGACGTTGTTCCCGCGGGCAACGGCTGGGCGCGCGACCCGTTCGGCGGCGAAATCGCGGACGGAAGGATCTGGGGGCGCGGCGCGATGGACGACAAGGGTCCCGCGTTCTGCGCGCTCTATGCCATGAAGGCGCTCAAAGACGAGGGATTCAGACCCAATAAGACGATCAAACTCATCGTCGGCTGCAACGAAGAAAACGGCTGGGCATGTATCGAGCACTACGAAAAAGCGGCTACCATGCCCGAGGTCGGGTTCTCGCCGGACGGCGGGTTCCCCGTCATCTACGCCGAAAAGGGCATTCTGCACGTCCGCCTGCACTTCCCCGTCAGCGACGCGCCCTTCATCTTCTTCGAGGGCGGCGAGAGCTACAACATGGTGTGCGACCGCTGCGAGGCGACGCCCCGCACCCTCGCCATGGCACGCGCGCGGGAGTTCGGGTTCGAGATCAGAAACAAAAAGCTGATCGCGCACGGAAAATCGGCGCACGCATCCACGCCCGAACTCGGCGTAAACGCCATCGAACCGATGCTCACTTACTTTGAAAACAAGAGCGCGGACGTGAAGCGCATTCTGGACTGCCTGTTCCGCGACAAGTACGGGCTGAAAAAACTGCACGACGAGACGGGTTATCTCACCCTTTCGCCCGACCTCATCAAGTACCGCAGGGGCGAATTGCAGGTCGTATGCGACATCCGCTACCCCGCGACGCTGCCCCTCTCGGCGGTCACGGAGAAGCTCTCCGAAATGGGCGTGAAGTACGAGACGCTGCGCCATCAGGCGCCCCTCATGCAGGAGAAGGACGGCAAACTCGTGAGCGAGCTGCTTGCCGCTTACGAGGCGTATACGGGGCGGAAAGCCGAGCCTGTGGCGATCGGCGGCGGCACGTACGCCCGCGCGCTGAAATGCGGCGTTGCGTTCGGTCCTGAAATGGAGGACGACGAACCCGTCGTGCATCAGGCAAACGAATATATCACCATCGCGCGCGTGGAGATGCTCCTCGCCGTGTATGCCGACGCGCTCCGCCGCCTGACGAAATAACCCACAAAAACAACCGTTATCCACGCGCACAGCGCGTGGATTTTATTTCCTCGCGAGGTTTTCATGATACCAAAAAGCGCGCCCGCTGCATTTTGCAGCGGGCGCGCGTGTTTTATGCAATTTATTCTTTGACGAGCGTCAGGGTCACCGCGTCGCCGTTGACGTCGAGCGTGCGGGTGAAGCCCTCCGCGCTGCCCTCCTGTACGGAACGGGCGAGCACGTCCGCCGCGAACGCGCCCTTTTCGAGCATCTTCTTCGCGCGGCCCTCCGCCGTGAAATAAACCGCGATGCGGTCGGTCACCTCGAAGCCCGCCTCCTTGCGCATCGTCTGGATCTTGGAGACAAGTTCGCGCTCCGTTCCCTCGTCCAGAAGCTCCTCATTAAGCTGCGTGTTCAGCGCGACGGTGATGCCGCCGCCCACCGCCGTGGCGTAACCCGCCGCCGACTGCGTGAAGATCTGCAAATCCTCTTCTAAAAGGACGATCGGTTCGCCGTCCAGCTCCACCGTATAGGAGCCGTTCGCACGCACGGCGGAGACGACCTCCGCGCCGTCGCAGTTTGCAAGGAACGCCGTGATGGCTTTGAGCTTTTTGCCGTACTTCGGACCGAGCGTTCTAAGCTGCGGTTTCAGCTCGTAACGCACGAGCGACGCGCCGTCCGAAACGAAGGACATTTTCTTGACGTTGAGCTCGTCCAGCGTGACCGCCGCCAGCCCGTTCGCGATTTGCAGCGGGCGGTTGCTCGCCACGAGCATTTCCGAGAGCGGCTGACGATTCTTGACGCTCCCCGCATTGCGCGCGGCTCTGCCGAGCGCGACGACGTCCAGAACGTCCGCCATGCCCTTTTCGAGCGCGGGGTCGATATAGCTTTCGTCCGCCGCGGGGAAGTCGCACAGGTGTACCGATTCGGGCGCGGAGGGATAGAACGCCGGCACGAGGTTTTGGTACATCATCTCCGCCATGAAGGGCGTGTACGGCGCGATGACCTTCGCGAGCGTGACGAGCACGGTGTAGAGCGTGGTGTACGCCGCCGCCTTGTCCTCCGTCATCTCGCTGCCCCAATAGCGGTCGCGCCCGCGGCGCACGTACCAATTGGAGAGCACGTCCGAGAAGTCCTGAATGGCGCGCGCGCTGTCCGTAATGTTGTACTCCGCGAGCATCTCGTCCACGTTCTTGACGAGCGTGTTGAGCTTGGACAAAACCCACTTATCCATGAGCGAGAGCTTGCAGGTTTTCAGATCGTATTTGGAGGGATCGTACCCGTCGATCTCGGCGTACAGCGCAAAGAACGCATAGGTGTTCCAGAGCGTGCCCTGGAACTTGCGCTGCACTTCGCTGACCGCCTCCGCGCCGAACCGCGAAGGGATCCACGGCGCGCTGTTGGTGTAGAAGTACCAGCGGACGGCGTCCGCGCCCTGCTTATCGAGCACGCTCCACGGGTCGACGACGTTGCCCTTATGCTTGCTCATCTTTACGCCGTCTTTATCGTTGACGTGTCCCAGAACGATGCAGTTTTTGAAGGGCGCACGGTCGAAGAGAATGGTCGAGATGGCGAGCAGCGTATAGAACCAGCCGCGCGTCTGATCGACGGCTTCGGAGATGAAATCCGCGGGGAAGGTCTCCTCGAAGAGATCTTTGTTCTCAAAGGGATAGTGGTACTGCGCGAAGGGCATCGAACCCGAATCGAACCAGCAGTCGATGACTTCGGGCGTGCGCTTCATCTTCCCGCCGCACTTGGGGCAGGTGCAGGTGAGGTCGTCGAGGTAAGGTCTGTGCAGCTCGATGTCTCCCTCTACGTGGCACTTTTCTTTCAGCTCGGCTTTGGAGCCGATGACCTCGATCTCGCCGCAGTCGGGGCAGACCCAGACGGGGAGCGGCGTACCCCAATAGCGGTCGCGCGAAAGCCCCCAATCGATGACGTTTTCAAGGAAGTTGCCCATGCGCCCCTCTTTGATGGTCTCGGGCATCCAATTCACCGAACGGTTGGCGGCGATGAGGTGCTCCTTGACCTTGGTCACCTCGATGAACCAGCTCGAACGGGCGTAGTATAACAGGGGCGTATCGCACCGCCAGCAGAAGGGATAGCTGTGCTCGAAGGGAACTTTTTTAAACAGCAGTCCCCGCTCTTCCAGCATATCCAGAATGAGCTTATCCGCCTTCTTGGCGAAGAGCCCGTCCAGCTCGGGGCAGCGCGCGTCGAAGCAGCCGCGCTCGTTGACGAGCTGCACGACGGGCAGGTTATATCTTCTGCCCACTTTGTAGTCGTCCTCGCCGAATGCGGGCGCAATGTGGACCACGCCCGTGCCGTCCGTCAGCGTAACGTAGGTATCGCACACCACGTAGAACGCCTTCTCGCGGAAAGAGCCGACGGAATAGGAGAAGAGCGGCTCGTACTCCGTACCCTCGTACTCCTTGCCCGTGCGCTTTTCGATGAGCGTGTAGTTTTCAAAGAAATTGGGAACGAGCGCCTCCGCCATGATATAGCGCGCGCCGTCCGATTCGATCTCGACGTATGTCTCGTCGGGATTCATACAGAGCGCGACGTTGGAAGGGAGCGTCCACGGCGTCGTCGTCCATGCGAGGATATAGGCGTTCTCTCTCCCCTTGACCTTGAAGCGCGCGACGACGGACGTTTCCTTGACGTCCTTGTACCCCTGCGCGACTTCGTGCGAGGAGAGCGCCGTGCCGCAGCGCGGGCAATAGGGAACGATCTTGTGGCCCTTGTACAGAAGCCCCTTCTTGTGGATCTCTTTGAGCGCCCACCAGACGGACTCGATATAGTCGTCGTGATAGGTGACGTAGGGGTTATCCATGTCCACCCAATAGCCGACGCGGTCACTCATCTTGCGCCATTCGTCGGTATATTTCCAGACGGATTCCTTGCACTTTTTGATGAACGGCTCGATGCCGTACTTTTCAATATCCTGCTTGCCGTCCATGCCGAGGGATTTTTCCACTTCCAGCTCGACGGGCAGACCGTGCGTATCCCAGCCCGCTTTGCGCAGGACGTGCTTGCCCTTCATCGTCTGATAGCGGGGGATAATATCCTTCATGACGCGCGTCAAGATATGCCCGATATGCGGCTTTCCGTTTGCCGTGGGCGGACCGTCGAAGAAGGAGAACTCCTCCCCTCCCTCGTTCTTTTGGACGGATTTTTCAAAGATGCCGTTCTCCTTCCAGAACGCGATGATCTCCTTTTCGCGCTCCACGAAGTTGAGCGACGTATCGACCTTCTTATACATAAGAACCTCCTATATATGTTCACAGATTTTTCCCGAACTGACGGGAAAAATCTTCGTGAGTTTCAGAAAAACCCCGCGGTCGCTTATGCTTTGCGCGCGGTTTTTCTCGATCGCGCGCAGATGGCAACAGTTTACGCGCGCGATCTCACTTTTCCGCGTAAGCCGCGTGAGCGGCAAATTGGGGCGCAAAAGGCATAACGCAGTGACGCCTTTTGCAGCCATTTATAGCTAATCCACAGATTTTTCTGCGAACTCATGGCATTTTCAAACCGTCAGTTTCCATCACTTTGCGCAGAAATGATAACACATAACTGTGCCTTGGCTCCTCATATTCGATAAAAAAGCCACCGTATTTTGGATAAAATACGATGACTTTATAACCACCAAAACATACGAACATATGCCCTCTTTGGTAACGCGGAAGGATACCGCGCGCGGAGCTACGCTCGTCTGATCTCGCCCCGCGGGCATGAAAGGGGATACCCGAACGCCGCCTGCCTCCCCCTCTCACCCGTGCGGGGTCTCTCTGTGCGCAAAGCGCTGCGTCGGACGCGTCCTTTCTTGACGCCTTTTTCCTTTATTATAGCGGCTTCCCGCGCAAAAGTAAAGCGTTTTGAAAGAAAACGCCGCACAATTTGCTCGTGAAGCGTTTTTGGGGGTGAACGGCGCGTTATGCGCATCAGCGCGGTGCGCTGTGCGCGCGCCGTGAACTAAGGAATTGCCCTTAAAATGGCAATTCCGTGCCCGCAGGCGGCACACCGCCTTGGTGCCGCCAAGACAGATGAAGGCGGCGTTTCTGCAAAATAACGGGAAAAGCAGCCGTCGCTTGTTATGGCTTTCCCGCCTCAGTTTGCGCGCACGCACGAAGATTTTCCCGTCAGTTTGGGAAAATCCATTAGAACAGCAAAAAGAAGCCGCCCGCGTACGCGGAACGGCTTCCCACTTAGAGAGAGCGTGTGAGCAGTTTCAAAAAAACGAAGCGCCGTCCTCTCTCTGTTTTATTCTGAGGACGGCGGGCTTTCCGATCAGCCCTCTTCGTCCTGCAATGCATCGTATCCGGTTGCGCCCGTGCGCACCTTTACGACGTTTTCAACATCGTACACAAAGATCTTTCCGTCGCCGATATGCCCGGAATAGAGCACCTTGCGCGCCGCCGCGACAACGTCGTCGACGGGAACTTTGGAGACGACGACCTCCACCTTTACCTTGGGCAGCAGATCCATATCCAGCTTGACGCCGCGGTACGTCTCAGACGCGCCCTTCTGCACGCCGCAGCCGAATACCAAAGTGACCGTCATGCCCGTCACGCCGAGCTGCGCAAGCGCCGTCTTCAAAGGATTGAGCTTGTGCTCGCTCATGACGATGACGACTTTGCTCATCTTTTTCAGCTCCGAAGACGTCCTGAGCGCGGGCAGCGTCATATCGTCGGAGAGAGACGAAACGGACGGATCGGGATCGATGATCTCGGAGGCGAGCGGCGCGGAAACGAAGTCCGCATACGCCGAAGGAAGTCCGTGCTCGTGTCTGTCAAGCCCTTCCAGCTCCTCCGTCTCCGTCACGCGGAGTCCGATCGTCTTTTTGAGGATGAAGAAGAGCAGACCCATGCAGGCGACCGTCCATGCGGCGATGCAGAGGATGCCGAGCACCTGCACGCCGAGCTGCAAACCGCTGCCCGTGTAGAAGAGACCCGTCTGCGTGGAGAACAGTCCGACTGCCAGCGTACCCCAGAGCCCGTTCGCGCCGTGTACCGCGATTGCGCCGACGGGGTCGTCGATATGGAACACCTTATCGATCAGTTCCACGACGACAACGACGAGGATACCCGCCACAAGCCCGATGACCGCAGAGCCGAGCGCGTCGACCGCCTGACAGCCCGCCGTAATGGCGACAAGTCCCGCAAGAGAGCCGTTGAGCGTCATGGAGACGTCGGGTTTTTTGTTCCTGATCCATGTAAAGCACATGGTCGCCGTCGTGGAGACCGCAGTCGCGATCGTCGTATTGGTGAGGATAAACGCAAGTTCGCTCGTGGAGGTTGCCGCCGCGCCGTTGAAGCCGTACCAGCAGAACCACAGGATGAACACGCCGAGCGCGCCGAGCGTGAGCGAGTGCCCGGGAATTGCGCGCACCTTGGTGACCTTCCCGTTCGCGTCGCGCTCGTACTTGCCGAGGCGCGGTCCGAGCATCCACGCGCCGATCACCGAGCTGATCCCGCCGACCATGTGAATGAGCGACGAACCCGCAAAGTCGATATAGACGACGCTCGCGCCCGTGGCGGCAGCCGTTCCCCATTCGCGGGTGAGCCATCCGCCGCCCCATACCCAGTGCGCCTCGATCGGGTAGACGAAGAGACTGATGACCATCGAATAGATGCAGTACGTCGAAAACTTCGTGCGTTCCGCCATTGCGCCCGACACGATGGTCGCCGCCGTCGCGCAGAACACGAGGTTGAAGAAGAAGCTCGACCAGTCGTAGTTATAGAAATCCGTGAACATGGAGTAGTCGGGGACGCCCAGAAATCCGCCGAGCGCGTTTTCGCCCATCAGAAGTCCCGCGCCCAGAAGCACAAAGACGATCGTCCCCAGACAGAAGTCCATCAGATTCTTCATGATGATGTTGCCCGCGTTTTTTGCACGCGTAAAGCCCGTTTCCACCATCGCGAAGCCGCACTGCATAAACCATACGAGCACGGCGCCGATGATGAACCAGACGCCCGTCGATCCGAAGATGGAGCTGCTGATGGCTTCCATCACGTTATCGGCAACTTCAACGTCGGCAACATCGTTCACTGCCAACAAACCCATAAAAATACCTCCGAATTTTTTCAAAACGACCCCTGCAAAGCAAGCTCACACCCTTGCTCCGCACGTTTTTTCATATTCATGATCTTTCCCGACAGCGGGGGAGCGGCCTCACACTCCGCACCTTCGCCCCGCCCGCGGCCTCACACTCCGCGGGCGGAAGGGAATTTGTTCTTATCTGATGCTGTAAAGAAGCTCGGTATAGGTGGGATACGGCCAGTAGTCGGAAGCGCAGAGCTTCTCCATGCCGTCCGCAAGCGTCCTCACCGCGTCCATGTCGGGTAGGATGACGTGCGCCATCTTCTGCGACGCGGGGCCTTCGCCCGCAGGCATCTCGGAAAGATCCTTTTCCAGCTTCTTCATGGCGTCGGCAAACGCGTCGTTCATCTTGGAGAGCTGCTCGGCGAGCGCCGTATCGGCTTTGCAGGACATCTTCTCCGAAACCGCCCTCTTTGCCGCGATCACCGAGCAAAGCTCCGCCACATAGGCGTTGACCGCGGGATAAATGTCCTGCTTGCCCATTTCGAGCATGGTGAGCGCCTCGATGTTGATGACCTTGATATAGTTTTCGAGGTTGATGTTCGCGCGGGCAATGACCTCTTTCTCGGTGTACACGCCCTGACGGACGAATACGTCGATATTTTCGCGCTTGTAGCATTCGGGAATGGCGTCCGCCGTCGTCTTATTGTTGAGCAATCCCCTTCTCTCCGCCTCCGGCTCCCAATCGGGACCGTAGCCGTTGTAGTTGAAGATGATGCGGTAATGCTCCTTGAACAGCTTCTCGGTGTACGCTTTGCAGGCGGTTTCAAAGTCCTGCGCGCCCGAAAGCGCGTCCACCGCGTCGGCAAACGCCTGCGCGACGATGGTATTGAGCACGATGTTGGGGTCCGCGACGGACGCCTGCGACCCGAGCATACGGAACTCGAACTTGTTGCCCGTGAACGCGAACGGAGACGTGCGGTTGCGGTCGGTCGTGTCGATGGGGAAGATGGGCGATTCGGGTACGCCGATCGACCCGGGGACCGCCTTCTTCGGAACGTACTCGCGCCCGAGCACGATGCTGTCCACGATCGCGCCGAGCTGATCGCCCAGATATACGGAGATGATCGCGGGAGGCGCCTCGTTTGCGCCGAGGCGGTGATCGTTGCCCGCGGAAGCGACGCTCGCGCGCAGGATCCCCTGATAGTTATCCACCGCGGCGATGACGCACGCGAGAACGAGCATGAAACAGGTGTTCTTTTCGGGCGTTTCGCCCGGATCGAGCAGGTTGATGCCCGTATCGGTGGAGAGCGACCAGTTGTTGTGCTTGCCCGAGCCGTTGACGCCCTCGAAGGGCTTTTCGTGCAGCAGGCAGACCATGTTGTGTTTCTGCGCGACCTTCTTCATCAGTTCCATCGTGAGCTGATTGTCGTCCACCGCCACGTTGGTGGTGGTGAAGATGGGCGCAAGCTCGTGCTGCGCGGGCGCGACTTCGTTGTGCTTGGTCTTGGCGAAGATCCCGTACGACCAGAGCGTCTCGTCCAGATCGCGCATAAATTCGGAGATGCGCGGTTTGAGCGTGCCGAAATAGTGATCTTCCAGCTCCTGTCCGCGGGAAGGCAGCGCGCCGAAGAGCGTGCGCCCCGTCAGCATCAGGTCTTTGCGCTGCTCGTACACGTCTTTATCCACAAGGAAGTACTCCTGCTCGGGTCCCACCGTGGTGGAGACCTTTCTGCAAGCGATCCCGAACAGTTTCAAAAGCCGCTTCGTCTGCGTATCGAGCGCAGTCATGGATTTGAGGAGCGGCGCTTTCTTATCCAGCGTCTCGCCCGTGTAGGAAACGAACACGGTCGGAATGTACAGCGTCCCCTCTTTGACGAACGCGGGCGACGTGGGATCCCACGCCGTATATCCGCGCGCGGCGGACGTTGCGCGCGTGCCGCCCGAAGGGAAGCTGGACGCGTCCGGCTCGCCGACGATCAGGTTCTTGCCCGTAAGCTGCATGATGACTTTATCGCCCGATGGCTCGATAAAGCTGTCGTGCTTCTCCGCCGTCAGATTGGTGAGAGGCTGGAACCAGTGCGTGTAGTGGGTCGCGCCCTTGGAGACCGCCCAGTCCTTCATGGCGTTCGCGACGGCGCCCGCAATGGAAGAGTCGAGCGGCTCGCCCTCGTCGATCGTCTTGCGGAGGGACTTGTAGACCTCTTTGGGCAGCGAGTTCTTCATGACTTCGTCGGTAAAGACGTTGCTGCCGAACAGTTCGGTGACTTTCATATCTGCTCTCCTTATAATAGTTTCAAACGGCTGATATTCCGCCGCCCGTGCGGCGCGCTTCGTTTGTTTCGATTACGCTACAATTATATGATTTTTCCCATTTCAAGTCAAACGTTTCCCCCGCCGTTTTGCGTTTTTCGCTTTTTTCAATGTTTATGTAAAGCATAAGCGAAATTTATGGAAGGGCGCGAAAAATCCCCTTTCCGCCAACTCTGCATTATATCCGCGCATACGCGCGCGAAGGGCGCAAAACAAGTAACCCACCAGCTTAGCTGGTGGTTCTTCATTTTCGGGCATAGCCCTTGACTACTAGCTCGTGCGCCACGCGCACATAGAACGACCTGCCAGTCAG
>CAJFFP010000023.1 GCA_904373325.1 Candidatus Gallimonas merdigallinarum | reverse complement strand
GTAATTTGCTTTCCATTGCGGGTGATGATGCGGAAGATATAAAGCGGTTTATCGATTCTTTTTTATCGCAAGATTCGGAAAGCGATGATCCGGAAGAGATAATTGTCGGCGGTTATGACGAAGAGGGCAACAAAGACCCCGAACTTATAACTTTTATCTATAAATCGGGCTTTAAGGACAGCCTTACTGCGCATGATTTCAGAAGTCCGCGTAAGAGCTATGCCGCCCGAAAAGAATCGTATCACTCGTCAGAATACGAGGGCGAAGATGCGTATCAAAATGGCAGCGGCGACACACGTCGAGACGTTGGTGATGTTGGAACGGAAATAAAATTTTGTTTGCGGCGGGCGCAGAGGATCTGCGCCCGCCGATTTTCTGTGTTCGGTATTTCAACTTATTCCTGCAATCTATTCATATTGCATATAGCGGGAATCAAAACTACTTATATAAAAATACCTGTGAAAATTATGAGTGTTACAAGAATTTCGATTGACAAACCCGTGACGGAGTGGTAAACTAACAATCGTATCTTCCCATTGGATCGCGCGGATACGTTCGGCGGTGCAGGGACTTCTTTCCCGACGGAAGCAATCCGATGTGTTAAAAAGGGTTGCGTCGGAAGCGTATTCCGACGTCCGGGAACGGAAATACTTATGGTTAGAAGAGAGGCGGAACAGCGGATTGAGGGAACTTTTCCGCCGAACTCTAAAAATTTTTATTTTTTTGCGGAGGATAAAATGGCAAAAAAGTGGCAGAAAGTTGCAACTGTTGCAACATCGGCTGTGCTCGCCTGCAGTCTCGTCGTTGGGATGACCGCCTGCAACAAGGGAGAACAACCTTATGAAATCGAAAAGAGAGCCAGCACGGGTTGGGAAGACGAAAGAGAGTATACCTATAACACGTATACTGCCCAGCTTCCTGCGGTGTGGACACAGCTGAACACGAAAGATGCGGCAGATATGGAGATCATCAGCTACATCAACAGCTCGTTCTATGAGTACGATTATGCATATGATGAAAATGGCGAGATCGTTCCCGGCGGCTTTGAAGTGGAGTATTCCGCCGCGACGGATCTCGAGGACGTGACGGCGAAATATGCCGGTCGGTACGGCATTCCCGAGGATGCGACGGCGGGGAAGGCGTTCGCCATCACCCTGCGTAACGATCTCAAGTGGGACGACGGTACGCCCATCCATGCGGAGGACTTTGTGTATACGATGTCTCAGCAGCTGTCGCCCAACTACCTGTTCGCGGAGGCGTCCAACTATTACAGCGGCAACTATATTATTCACAACGCACAGAACTACGTCTATCAGGGGCAGGAAAATGTACCGACGTCTTGTATGGTAGTCGCCGGATCGCAGTATCAGACGGTTGTGGCCGATTCTGACGGCGTTCTCCATAGAGATACTGTTGACGGCGCAACGATCTATGTTGCTTTGACCGCAGCTTCTGATTGGAGCACGAAGCCTCTCACGGCTTATGTTCAGGCTGGATATATTGAAGGGGATGATGCCGACCTTATTTTGAGCCTTGCAGAAGAAGTCAATGAGGATGGCGCTGTCCCCATGACGGAAGAGCTTCAGTCCGTGTTGGATGAGTTCTGCCGTACATATGGCGGTGGTTATGATAACGAGTGGCAGGAGTTCTGCTTCTATTACTACACCTATCCTAAGATGGATTTCAGTGAAGTCGGTTTCTTTGTTGGTGAGAACGAGAACGAGCTCGTCATCGTTGTAGACGGCGCTCTCTATCCCCTCGATGAGAACGGCGATCTTGCCTACGGCGCTGCTTACTATCTGGAAAGCTTCCCTCTTGTCAAGAGAGACCTTTGGGAGAAACTCGAGAATCGTACGACGACTCCTTGGACGAATACCTATGGTACTGCCAAAGTTGAAAACATCGCAAGCTGGGGTCCCTACAAGCTTACCGAATATCAGTCGGGCGTTACCTATACGCTTGAACGCAACGAGGAATGGTACGGCTACGGCCTCGAGCAGTATGCCCTTCAGTATCAGACCGACCGCATCGTGACCCGTTACGTTGCTGAATGGAACACCGCATGGCAGTCCTTCCAGCTTGGTCAGTTTGACGGCATTTCGCTTGATCCGACGATTATCAGCGATTACAGAAACTCTCAGCGTGCGTACTTTACCCCCAGCACGGCAACGGCTTGCCTGTATCTGAACTCCATCGAAGAGACTTATGAGAAGGGCAAGAACATCATGCTCAAATATGATGCGTTCCGCGAAGCTATCTCGCTCTCTCTCGATCGCGAAGATTTCTGTGCGCAGTGCTCGCCCAGCAGCTTGGCATCTCTCGGTTACCTTAACGATATGTACTATTACGACGTGGAGCACGGCGGCGTCTATCGCGAGACCGATCAGGCGAAGACGGCGATCCTCAAGGCGTATGGCGCGGTGGAGAACGAAGATGGCTCTTGGACGGTTGGTTCCGTCACCTATGACGATATCGACGAGGCGGAAGCTGCTATTACCGGCTACAACGTAACGCTTGCCCGCGAGAAGATGACCGAAGCTTACGAAGCGGCAAAAGCTGCCGGCGATTACACGGACGGCGATCCCATCGTGCTTACCTATGGTATCACCGAGCAGTCTGCAAGCGTGGAGCGTCAGAGAACGTTCTATCAGAATGCGTTCAATGCGGCGACCGAGGGCACCCCGCTTGAAGGGAAGATCACCATTGAGTACTTCATGATGTCCGATGCCAATTGGGATAAGGAGTTCATGGATGGCAAATATGATATCGCTTCTGCAGGTTGGCAGAACGCTCCTTTCGATCCCTTCTATCTTCTTGGTTCTTCTCAGATCGGGAGCGATAGATTCCAGAAAGGCTGGGATCCCGACACCGTCACGCTCACGCTCGACGTTAAGGGCGGCGAGGGGCAGCAGAGCTTCGAAGACCTTACCATGACCCTGACTGAATGGAATGAGTGCCTGCAGGCTCTTTCCGGTTGCAGATACGACTTTAAGAACTATCCAATCGAAACGAAGCTTGAGATCCTTGCAGCTGAGGAGACCGCGGTTCTGCAGACTTACTGGGGCATTCCTGTCCGTTCCGTGTATGAAGGTAGCCTGATGAGCTATAAGGTGGACTATATCAACTACGAATACAACACATTTATGGGCTACGGCGGCGTTCGTTATATGAGCTATAACTTCGATGACACCGAATGGGCTGCATTTGTGGCAGAAAAGGGTACACTCAACTACACCTTCTAAGCTCAAGACAAATTATTTGATTGAAACCGTAGCAGCGGGGAACATTGATTTGTCCCCCGCTGTTTCGGCTAATCCTAACAACAAGGAGACAGCGCAAAAATGTATATGTTCAAATATATTTTGAAGAGAATCGGGCTCATGATCTTTACGTTCTGCGTGATCATGCTCATATGCTTTGTTCTCATCAAGCTGCTGCCCATCCCCATCAGCGCAGGACTCGGTGATGACCGAGAACTCATTGAGGCAAATCTGCGTGCGCGCGGGTACTACGATCCCATCATGGTCCAGCTGTGGAACTATGTAAAGCGTATCGTTACGAAAGGGGATTTCGGCATCGGCGTCAACATGCCGGGCTACATCAATCAGCCCGTTTGGGATGCATTCCTTACGCGTCTGCCTCCTACGATTCTCATTAATATCTATTCTACCATTATCGGCGTTCCGATCGGGCTTGGGCTGGGCATTTTGGCGGCACTCAAAAAGAACAAGTGGCAGGATCACGTCATTTCAACGGGCGTCATGATCCTCATCGCCGTGCCTTCCATAGTGTATGCGTTCCTCATTCAGTATATATTCTGCTTCAAGCTGCAGCTCTTTCCTCTGATGATGGCGACGGGTACTAACTATTTTACGGGTGAAATGTTTTTGAGTATGCTGCCCGCGGTGCTTTCGTTGTGCTTGGGTTCGATTGCAGGGTATGCTCGCTTTACGCGTGCGGAGCTCACGGAAGTGCTCACGAACGACTATATGCTGCTCGCGCGCACCAAGGGCTTAACGCGCGGACAGGCGACGCTGCGGCACGCGTTGCGCAATTCGATGGTGCCCATTTTCCCGTCGATCCTGAGCGAATTCGTTGCTGTTTTGAGCGGTTCGATGATCATAGAGAATATTTTCGCCATTCCGGGCGTCGGCATGCTGTATCTTACATCCATCCAGGTGCTCGACTACGACTTCTTCCTGCTTCTTTCCGGCTTCTATACGCTCGTGGGGCTGCTGGCGGGTATCGTCGTCGACATCAGCTACGGGTTTATTGACCCGAGAATACGAATGGGGGCGAAATAACATGGAAAACAGTTTTGAAAACATCCCTGCTGAAAAGTTTGAATTTGCAGACCGCAGCGATATCTCGCACGATAAAAAGTTCGAGACCAAACCCGTCGGTTATTTTCAGGACGCGTTCCGCCGTTTCTGTAAGAACAAGGGCTCTATTGTCGGCGCGGTCATCATCATCATGCTCATTTTATTTGCTATTTTCGTGCCCTTCTTCACACAATACACGGTTGATTATAGCGATACTTATTATCGCTATACCCTGCCCAAGAGTAAACTCTTTGCCAACACGACGTTTTGGGACGGCTGTGAAGAGAAGACGCTCAACAAGCAGACCTTCGATTATTACTACCTGATGGGCGAAGAGACGGGACATCCATCCGTCAAGAATAACGAGTACACGATAAACGGGAATCTCTATACTTTCCGTCTCGATTCCTATCATTCGACGGGGTGTGTCTATTACCGTGCCGAACTTTGGGAGTATGAGAAGATCCAACAGTACCAGAATGAGACGGGTCGCCAGGTCATTTACCCGATGATCCCGCTTTCCAAACGTCCTCAGTCTTCAAGTATGCGTAGCGACGCGAACTACTATTACGAGACGCGCGTGCGCAACGGCGGTACTGAGATCGTCTATGATACGAACGGCGATATCATTCTTGCCTATGCGAGCCATCCCGTGGGAGAGGAGAGCAATGATAACTATCACTCCATTCGTATCGCAGGGGATGGGGAAAACGGCGAAGAATATGAGTATGCTCGCTTGACCGATACGGGCTACGAGATCCGTATCAATTATTACGAGTATTATATCTATAACCACACTTATCATCTTCAAGACGGTATCAATGAGCCCCTTTTCCTTTTTGGAACGACGGAGGGCGGGCAAGATATTCTGACCTGCCTTGCCTCGGGCGCACGCTTCTCGTTTATCTTTGCGATCATCGTGGCGGCGATCAATTTGGTCGTCGGCGCAATCTACGGTTCGATCGAAGGCTACTACGGCGGAAAAGTCGATATAGTTATGGAGCGTGTTGCAGATATCCTTGCTTCTGTTCCAAGCGTCATCGTTATCACGCTGCTGCAACTGCATATGCAAGGATCGAGTACGATACTCATATTGTTCCTGGCATTCTTCATCACGGGGTGGATTGGCATGGCGCATAGCACGCGAATGCAGTTCTACCGCTATAAGAATCAGGAATATGTCCTTGCGGCGAGAACGCTGGGCGCAAAAGACAGGCGGATCATTTGGAAGCACATTTTCCCCAATGCGTTGGGGACGCTCGTCACGAGCTGCGCGCTTGTTATTCCTTCGATGATCTATTCGGAAGTCAATCTTTCGTACCTCGGGATCATTAATCTTTCGTCGGGGAATCTGACCAGCGTCGGTACGCTGCTCGCGAACGGTCAGCCGTATCTGACGTCATATCCGCACATCATCGCATTCCCGTCCGTGTTCCTCGCATTGCTGCTTTTGAGCTTTAACCTCTTCGGCAACGGTCTGCGCGATGCGTTCAACCCGACGCTCAGAGGTTCGGAGGAGTAGTATGGCAGCAAGCGGAATCACACAGGAAAAGGAAGTCAAGCTGGAAGTCAACAATCTCCGCATCTCGTTCCGTACCTCGAACGGCAAGGTGCAGGCGGTCCGGGACATCAGCTTCAAACTCTATAAGGGCGAAACGCTCGCCATCGTCGGAGAGAGCGGTTCGGGAAAATCGGTCACGACGCGCGCCATGCTCGGCATTCTTGCCAATAACGCGATCAAAGAAGGCGGCGAGATCATCTACGACGGACAGGATCTCATGAAGATCTCCGAGGAGGAATTCCACCGTATCCGCGGGGATAAGATCGCCATGATCTTCCAGGATCCGCTCTCATCCCTCAATCCCATCATGCGCGTCGGCAGGCAGATGACGGAGGCAATGCTCATCAAGGGCAAACTGTCTCAGCGCGAGGCGCGCAAGAACTTCAACACCACGCTGAAACGGCTGAATCTTGCCATGAACGCCGCGCGCGGCAACGATGCGGAAAATACCGCAAAGTGCAGGGCGTTCAACAAATTTGAATGCCGTCACCTTGCGCTCGAAAACGCCTACAACAGGGCGCACGAGGCTGCGACCGACGCATTGAAGGGCATTGACGATCTTCTGTTTGAAATCGAAAAGAATGCGGCGAATACGTTGGTTGCCGACGTGCGCGTGATATGCAGGCAGTCCATGACTGCGATCGAGCGGTATGTCGTTCATGACCGTGCGGAAGAGCTGAAAGGCAAGGTCGCCGCGCTGAAAAAACTTGCGCGCGAACCGATTGCGGAAATCGGAAAGCGGATCATTCTTCCGCTTTTCAGAAAACAGGTGAAGAAATTTGAGTTCGACGGCGAGGCGATTTCGGCTGCGCTCAAAGAGATCCGCGAGATCCTTGCCGAAGCCGTGGCGTTTGAGAAGCCCAACTTCTTTGCCTTGGGGTATTACCTCACGTTCTCGGGACAGCCGCTCCCCGAGCTGTCCGTTGCCGAGACGAACGCCGAACTTCGGAAATACCTCGACGAGAATTTCATGCTCGACTTCATCGCGCTTGCGAAGGAGGGGCTCGTCTATTCGCACAACGTATCGACGGAGAAGAAGAAGGCGGCGCTCGAAGTTTTTGAGCGGCTGAAACCCGTGTTTTCCGGCTCCGAGATCGACAGACACGACGCCTATGCGGCGGCGAAGGAACTGATTTCCGCCGTGGAAGCGGGGATCGATCGTCTTGAAATCGTCAAAGACAACAGCGCGTATACGTTTGCGACGAGCCTGCGCTCTGCGATCGAGCAGTATTTCGGCGGAATCGAGCGCAATAAGAAAGAAGAGACGCGCTATGCGCGTCAGACTGCCGCTTACGAGCGGAAGGTCGCCCGCGGCAAACAGCCGGATTACAAGGTCGCCGATAAAAAACTCGTCGATCTCGGCGAGGCGGCAGAGGATATTCTCTCCGTGATTGTGCGCGTGGAGGAGGACTTCCGTCGTCAGATCGATCGGAGCGGTTCCGTCAACTTTGACGAGCGCACCGTGGCGATGGTCGATTGGCTCAAACAGAAGGCGTCCGACGTCGCGTATAAGGTCACGCACAATATGGCGAAAACGCGCGCGCTGAAATTGCTGGAAGAGGTCGGCATTCCCGAACCGCGCAAACGTTACCGTCAGTATCCGTTTGAGTTTTCGGGCGGTATGCGCCAGCGTATCGTCATCGCGATCGCGCTGTCCGCCAATCCCGATATTCTCATCTGCGACGAGCCGACAACGGCGCTCGACGTCACCATTCAGGCGCAGATCCTCGAACTGATCAACCGCGTAAATCAGGAGCGCCAGCTCTCCGTCATTTTCATCACGCACGACCTCGGCGTCGTTGCGAATATGGCGGATCGCGTCGCGGTCATGTATGCGGGTAAGATCGTGGAAATCGGCACCGCGGACGACGTGTTCTATTCGCCCGCGCATCCGTACACATGGGCGCTGCTTTCCTCGATGCCCGATCTCGATACCAAGGAGAAGCTGGAAGCGATCCCCGGGACGCCGCCCAATATGATCTATCCGCCCAAGGGAGACGCGTTTGCGGAGCGGAACAAGTACGCGCTCAAAATCGACTTTGAAGAGCAGCCTCCCATGTTCAGAATTTCGGATACGCACTATGCCGCGACATGGCTTCTGCATCCGAACGCGCCGAAGATCGATCCGCCCAAGTCGGTCACGGAGCGCATCGCCCGCATGAAAGCGCGGATGACGCAGGAGGCGGGGAGCGCGGAGAAACCGGATACGGCGGAGAAACCGGACGCGGCGGAGGCTGACGCCGATCAGCCGAAAGTCAGGAAATCCGGAAAGAAAGCTGCAAAAAGGAAGCAGCAGCCCGAAGAACGGTAAGGAGGTGCAGACATGGAAGACAAGAATGAAGTTTTGTTGAGAGTCGAGCATCTCTGTCAGTATTTCAAAATGGGCGCGGGCCGCGAACTGAAAGCGGTGGACGACGTCAGTTTTGAGATCAATAAGGGCGAAGTATTCGGGCTCGTCGGCGAGTCCGGATGCGGAAAAACGACCACCGGACGTTCTATCATCAAACTCTACGACATTACGGGCGGCAGCGTCTATTTCAAAGATCAGCGGATCTGTGCGGGAACGCGTTCATACAAACAGGCGATCGCACAGGCGCGCAGAGAATACCGCGCCGAAGTCGCCCGCTTGAAGCAGAAGTGCAAAGAGGAGCTCTCTTCCGCCGAGGATCCGCAGTCCGTGCAGGCGGAATATGCAAGGCTGAAAGAGGAAGCCGCCGCGCGCTGCGCCGAGATCGTCGCGTATAACAGAAAGGAAAAGGCGTCTGCCGTACACGATCAGAAATACTGCGACAGAGATCATGCAAGGCGCGTGACCGACGGTCTGAAAGAGGAGCGCGAAAAAGCGCTTGCTGCGTGCGCGACGGACGAGGAACGCAAAGCGGTCATGAAGGATTATGCGACGCGCCTGCGCATCGCAGGCCGCGAACGCATCGTCAATCGTATCCAGATGATCTTTCAGGACCCGATCGCCTCGCTCAATCCGCGTATGACCGTTCGGGACATCATCGCGGAAGGACTTGTCATACACGGGATCAAAGACAAGGAGTACATCGACGAGAAGGTGTACGGCATCCTTGAAAAAGTGGGCTTGGTACGGGAGCACGCAGGCAGATATCCGCACGAATTTTCGGGCGGTCAGCGCCAGCGTATCGGAATTGCGCGCGCAGTCATCATGGAGCCCGACCTCATCATTGCGGACGAGCCGGTCTCCGCGCTCGACGTGTCCATTCAGGCGCAGGTGATCAATCTTTTGAACGATCTGCGCGCGGAGCTCGGGATCACGGTGCTCTTCATTGCGCACGACCTTTCCGTCATCAAATACTTTTCCGATCGCATCGGCGTCATGTACTTCGGGAAGATGGTGGAGCTTGCGCCTGCCGACGAGCTGTTCGATCATCCGCTCCATCCCTATACGAAGTCTCTGCTTTCCGCGATCCCGCTTCCCGATCCGCAATACGAGAAGCAGCGCAAGCGCATCACGTATAATCCGCTTGCCGAGCACGACTATTCCGTGGAACAGCCCTCCATGCGCGAAATCAGACCCGGGCACTTCATTTACTGCAACAGCACCGAATTTGATCGGTATAAGGCGGAACTCGGCATCGAATGAAGACTTTTCTCCGTTATCTGATTACGTCGGTCATCGGTCTTGCGATCGTGCTTGTGATCGTGCTCGCTAAAAACGTGTTTTCGCAGACGGACGCAAAGACGGTGTTGCAGATCTGGTGCGACGCGTTTTTTGTCGCAGGAGTGGTCCTGATCTGCATCGGATCCATCGTTCTGGCGAGCAACGGCGGGGTGTTCTATATGCTCGGATACTCGATCTCCGTTCTGTTCGCAACGATCTTCTCTTCCAAAGTAAGGCGGAAGTATAAGACGTTTTACGACTATTCCGAGGCAAAAAAGGAGAATAAGCACAGTTTTGCGTATATTCTCATCGTCGGATTTGTGCTCGCGGCGATTGCAGGCATCCTGCTCTGGCGGTATTATGCGGTCTGACCGCACAAAGTGCCGCATCCGATGTTTTCGGACAATATGACGATTTGTTACAGACCCGCTGCATGGCAGCGGGTCTGTTCACGTTCTTTCAGACGAGTGCGGCAGGAATATTTTGGCATATTTTCATTTCTGTATTGCATTTGCCCGACTGCGTGGTATAATATATACGGAATTGCACGGGGAAACCGTGCGGCTGAAAAAAGGAGAAAAAATATGAAATCGAAATGGCTTGCATTGGGTATGGCTGCGCTCGCGCTCGCGGGGCTCGGCGCGTTTGCGGCGTGCGGAGACGGCGGCTCTACGGGCGGCGAAGGCGGCGCGGGGGGGGGTACAGCCGTAAGCTATTCCGTCAGCTGTGAAGAGGACGACGTGTTCGGGGATTATTATAATCTGGACGCCGACTATTCCAGGGTCGGCGCGGGCAAAACGGTGACGGTGACCGTCTCGGACGCATGGAACTTCATCAGCGTGAGCAAGGTATATGCGAACGGAACGGAGTGCGCGGCAGGTTCCGAGGCGGGAGAATTTACGTTCACCATGCCCGAGAAAGACGTCACCGTGACGGCGGAAGTTACGGTGAACGATGTCAGCGAAGGGGATTATGGTATGGCGTGGACATCGGCGACTCTCGATTTTGCGCTTTCCAAGGAGGATGACCTCGCGTCGGGTGTGCAGATTGCGGAGGATACGGGGAGATTTTCGCTGACGGCGACTTTTGGAACCAGAAGCGTACAAAATCAGGTCACTGCAAATGATGACGGATACGGCAAGCTTACCAGCTGCGAAGTAATTTCGACGAATGAGGCGGTGATCCCGAGCGATGCGGTTACACGGCTGAACGGCGGTGATTTTACGAATGGCAGTCTGTGCAGCGGCGTCACGATTGAGTTCGACACAGAGCGTCTCGCGCCCGGGACGACGACGATTATCCTGATCGATACCGACAATACAGAATTAGAGCGCGCCATCACGATCGACGTGACCATCACAGCCGCGCAATAAACAAAAACTCTCTGCTGTAATCGGCGCGGTCTGCGCCTGTGAAATACGCAAAAGGGGACTGCGATGCAGATCGTACCGCTCGATAAACAGACGTGGAAGGGGTATATATTGCCCATGCCCGATTATACCGCGACCGAACACTACGCCGTCAGAATAACGGTGACGGAAAGGGGGGCGGAGATTTCGCTGGAAAAGCGTCCTCTGCCCGCGCCGCTCGCGTTCACGCCGGAGGCGTACGGCAATCCCGACCGCCTGTATGCCGACCATTTTGCGGGCGCACGCGCGTACGCGGTCATGGACGGGGAAACGCCCGCCGCCGTTATGGAGATCTGTCCCGAAGAGTGGAACAACCGTATGCGGATCACAGAACTCTGGGTGCGGGAGGATCGCAGGCGAAAGGGGCTGGGCGGCGCGCTCGTCGCGTTCGCGAAGTCGGAAGCCGTGCGCGAGGGGCGGCGCGCGCTCGTGCTCGAAACGCAGTCGTGCAACACGGGCGCGATCGCATTCTATCGCAGGGCGGGGTTCTCGCTGATCGGGCTGGATACCTGCTGCTATTCCAACGAGGACGTCTCCCGCGGCGAAGTGCGGCTGGAACTCGGAATGCTGCTGTAATTTGTATATGTAACAGAACATATGCGGCGGCGGGCATATGCGCCCGCCGCCGCATGACGGTATCGAAAGCATGATATGCGCCGCCGCACGAATGTGCGGCGGCGCATATTTCCCGCTCCGACAGAGTAATCGTCAGGTTTTTATCCGTGCGCCTTGGCGCGGGCGCGCAGAACGCGCCTTCTTCCCGCGCATTTTTGCTTTTTCGGCTTGATTTCGCCCGTCTCCGTCAGCCATTGCGCGGTATCTTTCAGCGTTTCGTACAGTTCGCGCGGGCGGTAGCCGAGTTCCGCCGTCGCCTTGTCGTGCGAATACCGTCCGTTCTCGTGCAGAACGCGGAGCGAATAGGCGGTGAACAGCGGTTTGCGCTTTCTCTTTTTGGCAATATATTCGGAGAGCGGCGCAGCCATTTTCGCCATCCACGTCGGCACGACGCTTATCTTTCTCCCGCCCGCCGCCTCTCGCAGGAGCGCGAGCATTTCGGGAATCTCGTAATATCCGCCCGAGAGGATATAGCTTTCTCCGACCCTGCCGCGGTCCGCCGCGGCGAGAATGCCGTCCGCCACGTCGCGCACGTCCACGAAGTCGTAGCCGCCGCGCACGCAGGCGGGGAGCTTGCCGTTGAGGTAGTTTTTCACGAGCTGTACGAGGTGGTTGCCCCTGCCGCAGTACGGCCCGATGATGCCCGACGGGAATACCGCCACCGCGGGCAAGCCTTCCCGCGCCATGCCGAGCACCATGTTTGCAGCCTCCGCCTTGCTCTTTGCGTATGCGCCGTCCACTTTGTCGGGATAGAACTCCTCAACTTCCCGCTTGACCCGTCCCTTGGGCAGATCGCACAGCGCGTGGACCGAGCAGACGTATACGATTTTTCGGGCGTTCGCCGCGCGGCTCATCTGCATCACGTTGCGCGTGCCTTCCACGTTGACCGCCTCCACGGCGGGATTTTGCGCGCCGCCGATGTCCACGATGCCCGCGCAGTGCAAAACGACTGCGCCGAAGTCCTTCGGTACGGAGAAAAATTCCTCCATCGAGCGGGGATCGAGCACGTTCCCGACGAAGATCTCCGCGCCCGTACGCGCCAGAAAGGACGTATCTTCTCCTTCGAGCACGAGCGCGCGGACGCGCTCGCCCCGTTCGTGCAGTTTTGCGCACAGCGTGCTGCCAAGATGCCCCGCCGCGCCCGTTACGAGATAGATCGTATTTTCACGTTTCATGGGATCGCACCTCCCTCTTGCAAAATTTCCGATTGTATGGTACAATAAAAACGCGCTTTTGCACTTCCTTTTCCCACTCTTATTATACCATGCGGAGCGGGAAAACTGATTGATCAATTTTGGTCTTTCTGTGCGTTTCCGGACACAGTGTCGGAAAGTGTCCGATAGGAGAACAGAATCATGGAGATTGACGAACGCGTTTCCAAAGATCTGCGCGTGCGGATCACGCACCGGATGCTGATCGACGCCTTTTTACAGCTTCGGGCGGAAAAACCGCTCCGAAAAATCACCGTGCGCGAACTGTGCGAGCGCGCGGGCGTGGGGCGCGGCACGTTTTACGCGCATTTTCTCGACGTGTACGACCTGAACGAGAAGCTGGAAACCTATCTCTTGCAGGAGTTCACCGAGACGCTCAAAGGGACCTTGCAGCAGTCCGACGCGATGGCTTCGGTGCGGCGGGTGTGCCGCACGGTGTTCGCGCTCCTTGAAAAGAACGAGCGCGTGTGCCGTCTGCTGCTCTCCGCCGACAACGCGGAGGGCGTTGCGCGGTTCGTGGAGATGGGGCGGCAGATGTGCATGGAGTATTACGCAAAGTACTTTTCGCACGCCTCGCCCGAAAAGGTGGCGCATTTTTACCGATTCGTTTCGTCGGGCTGTATCGCCTGTCTGCAAGCGCGGCTCGCCGCCGACGACCGCGCCCCCGTCGAAAAATTTGCCGACGAGATGAGCGAAATTATTTTAAAGGGCGCGCGCTGTCTCTTATAACGCGCGCAAAATCAAAAAAGGAGGCTCGTATGCCGTATATCGATTGCAAACTGACGGAGACGCTCGACGAAGAGAAGCGGGAAGCCGTCAAGACCAAGCTGGGGAGGGCGATCTCCATTCTGCACAAGCCCGAGAGCTACCTCATGGTGGGGTTCACCGAGGGGTACGCGCTCTATTTCGCGGGCAAAAAACTCGAAAAAGGGGCGTACGTCGCCGTCAGCCTGTTCGGCGCGGCGTCCGCATCCGACTGCGAGAAGATGACCGCCGCCGTATGCGATATTCTCGAAGAGGAACTCGGCATTCCCGCGCGGGCGGTCTATGTGACCTATCATCCCGTTGAGAATTGGGGCTGGGACGGCGCAAATTTCTGATGCGCCCCGTCCTCGAAACGTCCCGCCTCATTTTAAGACCGTTCGCGGAAGAGGACGCGGACGCCGTGTTCGCCGTCTATTCGGACAGGGAGACGAACACCTTTTTCCGCGGTTTCTCATGCGCGAATCCTTGCAATTTCGGCGATTATATGCTATAATATAAGCCGAAAATCAGCTGAAAACAAAATTTTACGGAGTCAGGCAATATGCACAACTGTGTTCGCATCGCGGACGATCTCTTCTATCTCGGCGGGAACGACCGCCGCATCGCGCTCTTCGAGAGCGCCTATCCCGTGCCGCGCGGGGTATCGTACAATTCCTATCTGCTGACGGACGAAAAGACGGTGCTGTTCGATACGGTGGATCTCTCCGTATCCGACCTCTTTTTTGAAAATCTTGCCTACGCGTTGGGCGGCAGGGCGCTCGACTATATCGTCGTGCATCACATGGAGCCCGATCATTCCGCCGCGTTTGCGCGCGTGCTCGAAAAGTACCCGTCCGCGACCGTCGTCACCAATCAGAAGGTGGCGCAGATGCTGAAAAATTACTTCGGCTTTGCGGGCGAGGTGCGCCTCGTCAAGGAGGGGGATACGCTCTCCGTGGGCAAGCGCACGCTCTCGTTCGTGTTCGCGCCCATGGTGCATTGGCCCGAAGTCATGTTCACCTATATCCCCGAGGACGGAACGCTCTTCTCGGCGGACGCCTTCGGCACGTTCGGCGCGCTCCCCGGGAGCGTCTTTGCGGACGAAGTGGACTTTGAACGCGACTATCTGGACGACGCGCGCAGATATTACTTCAATATCGTCGGTAAATACGGCGTGCAGGTGCAGAACGTTCTCAAAAAGGCGGCGGGGTTGGAAATTAAGCTCGTCTGCCCGCTGCACGGTCCCGTATGGCGGAAAAACTTCGGGTGGTATTTGCAGAAATACCTCACATGGAGCGCATACGAGCCCGAAGAGAAGTGCGCCGCGGTGTTCTACGCGTCCGTGTACGGACACACGCAGAACGCGGCGGAGATCGTCGCTTCCACCATTGCGCAGGCGGGCGCAAAGGCAAAGTGCTACGACGTCTCCGTCACGCACGTGAGCGAGCTGATCGCGGAGGCGTTCCGCTGCTCGCACGTCGTTTTCGCTTCTACAACGTACAACAACGGCGTATTTGTAAATATGGAGAATTTCCTCAACGACCTGAAAGCACACAACTTCCAGAACAGGAAGTACGCGCTCGTGGAGAACGGGTCGTGGGCGCCGCAGGCGGGGAGTCTGATGGACGGCTTCCTCTCCGCGGGCAAGAACATGGAAAAGATCGGCGAAAAAGTCACTGTGCTTTCCGCCGTCAGCGAAGGGAGCGCACAATCGCTCCGCGCGCTCGGCAAGCTCATCGCCGAGGATATGCAAAAATAAAATAAGCCCGAAAGGGCGACGGAGGTAATAAGATATGGCAAAGTATGTTTGCACGGTCTGCGGGTACGAGTACGACGAGGCTGTGGGCGATCCCGATAACGGCATCGCGCCCGGCACCAAGTGGGAAGACATTCCCGACGACTTTACCTGCCCGCTCTGCGGCGTCGGCAAAGAAGACTTCGAGAAACAGGACTGATCGCGAACGCCCCCGCCGTCATACGCGGGGGCGCTCCTTTTTCCGCCGCGTTCCGAGGGGATTTTCTCGCGCCCGCGCGGGGCGGAATTGTAAAAAATCGGTGAACTTGCCGCGAAAATGATTGAAAAAGACAATTTCGTGTGATAAATGATTAGACGCCATAGTTTTCCCCGTACGGGCTGTGGCAAGAGGTAACGAATGGATTCCAACAGAGTAAAAATTTTGTCCGTCATTCCCATGCGCACGCAGGTCGTCTTTCCCGATACGACGGTCGCGTTCGACGTGGGGCGCGGGCTGTCGCTTGCGGCGGTCGAGCGCGCGGACGCAAACGAAAAATACGTATTCATCACCCGTCAGACCGACCCGCAGAAGGAGTTCCCCGAATCGGAGGATCTCTGCCGCGTCGGAACGGTCGCCGTGATCCGTCAGACGACGCGTCTGCCGGGGGACAGGGTGCGCGTCTTTGCGGAGGGGCTGTACCGCGCCGCGGCGCGCGATTTCCGCTTGGAGAGCGGATATATCTACGCCGTGACGGACGAGCTGGAAACGGAGCACGGCGATCCCACGCTGGAAGAGGCGTATTTCCGCACGGCAAAGGAACTCGTCAAGGATATTTTGAGCGGCGAGAGCAAGACCTCCAAAGACCTTGACGCGGCGCTCACGGGCGTCTCCGATCCCGACGTGTACATCAACGTCTGCGCGCATCAGATGCGGCTCAAAGACGTCATCAAACAGGAACTTCTGGAAGAGTGCAACCTCGTGAAGCGGCTGCGCCTTTTCGAGCAGTGCCTGAATACGGAGTTGGAGATCGCGCGTCTGGAACGCAAGATCGCGCAGGACGTGCGCCGCAACATCGATAAATCGCAGAAGGAGTACTTCCTCCGCGAACAGCTCAAAGCCATTCACGCGGAGCTGGGCGACGACGTGGAGGAGAACGTCCGCCTGCGCGAGCAGATCGAGGGGAAGGGGCTGCCCGAGGCGGTCAGAGAGAAGTGCTTGCAGGAGCTTGCCCGCATGGACAAGATGCCGCCTTCCTCGCCCGAATACACCGTTTTAAGAAACTACGCCGATTGGATCATCGATCTCCCGTGGCACGAGGAGACGGAGGACACCGCCTCGCTTGCCGACGTGGAAAAGGTCCTGAACGCCGACCACTACGGGCTGGAAAAGATCAAGGAACGCGTGGTGGAGTACCTCGCCGTGTTGAAGCTCACGGGCGAGCTGAAAGCGCCCATTCTGTGCCTTGTCGGGCCTCCCGGCGTGGGCAAAACGAGCGTCGCCATGTCCATCGCCCGCGCGCTGGGCAGAAAGTTCGTACGCATGAGCCTCGGCGGCGTCAAGGACGAGGCGGAGATCCGCGGGCACAGGCGCACCTATATCGGCGCGATGCCCGGGCGCATCATCTACGAGATGAAGAACGCGGGTTCGATCAATCCCGTGTTCCTTTTGGACGAGGTGGACAAGATCTCCTCCGATCTTCGGGGCGATCCCGCAAGCGCGCTTCTGGAAGTGCTGGACCCCGAACAGAACGCCACCTTCCGCGACCGCTATCTCGAAGTGCCGTACGATCTCTCCAAAGTCATGTTCATCGCCACGGCGAACACGCTCGATACCATTCCCGGACCGCTCCGCGACCGCATGGAGATCATCGAGCTTTCGGGCTATACGCCCGACGAGAAGGAGGAGATCGCCAAGCGCTATCTCGTTCCCAAAAAGCGCAAAGAAAACGGTCTGACCGAGCAGAATATCCGCTTCACGGACGGCGCGATCGCCGCCATCATCGACGGCTACACCATGGAGGCGGGCGTCCGCTCGTTGGAGCGCACCATCGGCACGGTATGCCGCAAAGCCGCCGTGCGCATCGCCAAAGGGGAGGAGGAGAACGTCGTCGTCACCAAGAGCAATCTCGAAAAATATCTGGGCGGGAAACGCTTCTTCCGCGAGGACGAAATGCTCGAAAAGGACGAGGTGGGCGCAGCCACGGGGCTTGCGTGGACGGCGGTCGGCGGAATGCCGCTCACCATCGAAGTTTCCGCCATGCAGGGCAAGGGCGATATTCTCCTTACGGGCAAACTCGGCGACGTCATGAAGGAATCCGCCCGCGCCGCCATCAGCTATATCCGCGCCCATGCCGACAAATACGGCATCGACGACGAGGCGTTCGAGCATAAGGATATCCACATCCACGTTCCCGAGGGCGCAACGCCCAAGGACGGACCCTCCGCGGGCATCACGATGGCGACGGCGATCCTCTCCGCGTTTACGGGTCAGCCCGTGCGGCGCGACGTTGCCATGACGGGCGAGATCACCCTGCGCGGCAAGGTGCTTCCCATCGGCGGATTGAAGGAGAAGGCGATGGCGGCAAGCCGCATCGGGATCCGCGACGTCATCATTCCCGAAGAGAACAAAAAGGACGTGGAGGAGATTCCCGAAAACGTCCGCAAGAACATCAATTTCATCTGCGTGAGCGACGTGGATGAGGTATTCCGCAACGCGGTCACGGGGATGAATTATGCAGGTTAAAAACGCGAAATTTCTGACGAGCGCGGCGCGGGAAGAGCAGTTCCTGCGCCCCGAGAAACCCATGATCGCGGTGTGCGGCAAGTCCAATGCGGGAAAATCCACGCTCATCAATCTGCTTGCGGGGCAGAAGCGGCTCGCCAAGACGAGCGCCGCCCCCGGCAGAACGCGCCTTGTCAACTATTTCGACTTCGGGGAGTTCTGGCTTGCCGATCTCCCGGGGTACGGCTACGCCGCCGTCTCCAAGGAAGAACAGGCGAAGTGGGGCAGAACGCTCGAAAAATTCTTCGCCCGCAAAGAGGACGTGGCGCACGTCTTTCTGCTCTCGGATATCCGCCGCGATCCCTCCGCGGACGATATGCAGATGGTCTCCTTTCTCGTCTATCACGCCATTCCGTTTTCGGTCGTCGCCACCAAGAGCGACAAACTCTCGCGCATGAAGGCGAAAGAGCGCGTGCGCGCCGTGGCGAACGCCTTCGGGCTGGGCGCGGACAACGTGCTCGCCGTCTCGGGACTGACGGGGGACGGCAAGGACGCGCTTCTTGCGAAGATCGCGCAGATCCTCCGCGTGAGCGGGGAACCTGCGGAAGACGGAGGCGATGAGGACGAAGCGGACGGAGTTGAGGAAATCGCCGAAAGATGAATATTGAGCGCGCCGCCGCGGGGTGTTCCCGCGGCGGCGCGCTCAATATCCGGCGATATATAACGGATAGGCGCGGGCATTTGCCAGCCGCCCGCACCATGCTTATTTTATAAACAATTTCGATTTCTCTTGCACTTTTCTCTGTTTCATGCTATACTGTACTTGCGACGTTAACTGAATACTTTCCAATATAACGGATACGAATCGGCATTTCGTATCTCTATTTTCCGTTATATTGGAAGTTAGCGTCGCAGCAATCGGAGATATATGATGCAGGGCGTGTCTCCGATTGGAGCCACGCTTTTTCTATGCCCTGTGAAAAAAAATGGAGGCAGGGTATGAAACAAAAATTATGGGTTGTAGTTTTATCGGCAGCTATGCTCGCGGCATGCGCCTTCGGCTTCGCTGCGTGTGACGAGGGGGGTAGTGAAAACGGCGGCCAAAACGGAAATAATACCGAGCAGGGCGGCACCGAGCAGGGCGGCAGCGAGCAGGGTGGCACCGAGCAGGGCGGCAGCGAGCAGGGTGGCACCGAGCAGGGCGGCAGCGAGCAGGGTGGCACCGAGCAGGGCGGCAGCGAAATAGTTACTACTGTGGGGTTGTCGTATAAAATCAACGATGACGGTACTGCTTATGCTGTCGCCGGCATCGGCACCGCTACGGATACGGATATCGTGATCCCCTCTACATACAACGGCTTGCCCGTAACGAGCATTGGAGAGGCTGCTTTCCAAAATTGCGACGGGCTAACGGAAATCACCATCCCCGACAGCGTGACGGGCATTGGAAGCTATGCTTTCCAAAATTGCGACGGGCTGACGGAAATCACCATTCCCGACAGTGTGACGAGCATTGGCGATGGGGCGTTCTTTGGTTGCAGCGGGCTGAAAAGTATCACGGTAGAAGCCGGAAATTCGGTTTACCATAGTTCGGGGAACTGTTTGATTCAAACAGGGAGTAAAACGCTGATCGCGGGCTGCAAAAACAGCGTGATTCCGACGGATAGCTCTGTAACGGGCATTGGAAATGATGCGTTCTCTGGTTGCAGCGGACTGACGAGCATCACCATACCCGACAGCGTGACGGGCATTGGAGAGTGGGCGTTCTTCGAATGCAGCGGGCTGACGAGTATCACCTTACCCGACAGCGTGACGAGCATTGGAGAATGCGCGTTTGCTTAACCTCGCCCGAACACCTTTGAACAGCAGTATTCATTGATTTTCCTCCTATATTTCAATTAAAACGGACTTTTTGCAGACGCCTTTGAATTTTGGTTCAAGGCCTTTTTTATTTCTGCCTTTGTAAGAATAGACATCTACGGAGACTTCCGTTGTAAAAATGAGAGAACCCCGAAGGCTTTCACCTTCAGGGCTCTCGGGCTTATCGTCTATTCTTCGTTTTGGTTTCGGCGGCGTGCCAGTATAGTTCAGTATCAGTTCTATGCGGTCTTCGTGGACATACACTTTATCGACAAGCAAGTCTATCATCATTTCCGGCTCTTGTTTGACGGCTTTTTTGAGATAGTCCGCTATGGTTTTCTTGTCCAAAACGACCTGCTCCTGCATACGCTCGAATATGAGTTTCTCTTGCAACTCACGGCGCGTTGTTTCAAGTTCTTGCAGCCGTTCTTTGGTTGTATCGGTTATGATGCCTTGCTCAATGGCTTTGAGAATGTTGTTGATGGCTTTGTTGATCTGCGCCAATTCCTTTTCCAGCAATTTGACGGGGTTCTCTCCAAGCAGTTTCGCGTTGTGCTGCTTGTATATTTCGTCCACGACCAAAGCAAGGTTTGTGCCAGTCAAGGTGTTTTGAAGGGCTTGAAGGACGATGTTGTCCAGCAGGTCTTTCTGTATGAACTTTGCCGTGCAGTTCTTCTTGCCTATGGCGTTCCAGCACTTGTAGTATTTTGAAACGCGCCCGGACTTCGATGTACCGCTGTAAGAAGTCATCCTCGTGCCGCATTGTCCGCAATACACGCGTTTGCGTAAGAGGTAAGAGTAGTCGGGGACATGGTTGCCGTAGCGGTTGGCGTCTATCCTTTGCTTGCATCGCTCGAAGAGTTCTGGCTCTATGATGCGAGGGTAGATGTTGCCGTAAACTTCTCCGTGCAGGACATATCTGCCCGTGTACTTCTCGGCGTGCAGTATCACATAGATATTGGCGGAGCTGAACGGCTTGCCTCTGTAGAGGATACCGCGCTCGGCGAAGCTGATGGCGATTTCGTTTCCGCGCTCACCGGCAGCGTATCTTTCAAAGATCTCCTTGACGATGGGACCTTCTTCTTCGTGGATATACACCTTTTTGTTTTTGGTGTAGTAGCCGTAATTGAGTTTTCCCGCGCTGTGTAAACCTTTCAAGCGCGTTTCCCTTTGTCCGCGTCTGGTCTTTTGGGAGAGTTCCTCGCTGTAGTATTGGTTCATGCCTTCCAGCAGGCTTTCCAAGAGAATACCTTCGGGACTGTCCGGGATATTCTCCATAGCGGACAAGATTTTTATCCCATTGTCCTTCAGATGCTTTCTGTGCATAGCCATCTCAAACTTGTTACGAGAGAATCGGTCTAATTTGTAAACCAGCACAAAATCCCAAGCCTTTTTGTCGCTGTCTTTCATCATCTGCTGAAAGGCGTCGCGGTTGTCGTTCGTGCCCGTTGTGGCTCGGTCTACATACTCTCGGCATAGTCGTTGCAAACGCGGACTTGTCCTTCGATGGACTGTTCCGTCTGTCGATCGCTGCTGTACCTCGCGTAGATCACCGCAGTTTTCATTGCGAACCTCCTTTTTGAGAGCAGTTTATAAGTCAAAGGGGCAAGTTTTCTTGCCACTTTGAAAAATTTTTTCTGCTCTTTTTTATTTTTTCTTACTCTGTCTTTCGACAGCCTCCGCCAATCAGGAAAAGGCGCAGTCGGTCAAGCCGTTTTAGAGGTTGAAGGTTCTTCGGTAAAAAAATATTGCCGTATATGTTTTTTCGTTTTGAGTTTTACGCCATATTTTTTGGCTTGACAGCAAGACTTTTTCTGATACCCAAAAGAGGAGAAAGACAGTTAAATTTTATATTTAGATTGGCAGCTTATGTGTCTCTTTTATCAAAAGGCATTATTATTGCCTAAACCTCAGAAAAATCGCCTAATATTTGAAATTTTTATGCGAATACTCTGGTGACACGATTGACAATCGCCTAAAATAATGCTATAATTATGCCAATCGAATAGGAGGATAGGTGCATGAGAAATTTTAATTACGGTAGATTAAAAGAGGTGAGGTGGGATAGTGAAGTGCTTGGGTTGGTTGCTCAAATTCACGAATACAAGGGGAAGCAGATGTTATTTTTAAGGCAAAAGCCCGCAACGCTGGAAAAACTCGTGGAGATAGCTAAAATACAAAGCACGGAGGCATCCAATAAAATAGAAGGGATTGTGACTACGGCAACTCGAATCAAGCAGTTGTGCGAGCAAAAAACCACGCCGAGAAACAGAGATGAGGAAGAAATTTCGGGTTATCGGGATGCATTGGCTTTGATACACGAAAGTTACGAATACATTCCTATCAAGCCCTCTTATATTCTGCAACTGCATCAGGTCTTATATCGTTATTCACAAAAAGGAATC
>CAJFFP010000022.1 GCA_904373325.1 Candidatus Gallimonas merdigallinarum | reverse complement strand
CCCAGCCGTTCAGCCCCTTGTCGCCCTCGTACGCGCCGCCCTCGATCTGATAGGCGGCGGTCGCCACGCCCCACACGAAATCTTTTGCAAAACTCATCGGATATTCCCTCCAAGATCAATCATTTTAAACAGTTTTAAAGGTTTTCCGCCTGTTCCAGCCACAGAGCCGCCGACGCGTCCGACGGCATACGCCAATCGCCGCGCGGGGAAAGGGATACCGAACCGACCTTCACGCCGTCCGGCACGCAGTTGCGCTTGAACTGCTGCGAGAAAAAGCGGCGGTAAAAGTTCACGAGCCATTTTTTGAGCGTCGCGCGGTCGTATCTGCCCGCGAACGCCTTCTGCGCAAGAAAGAGCGTTTTTGCGGGAGAATCGCCGCGGCGCACAAAGCGGAAGAGGAAAAAGTCGTGCAGTTCGTACGGTCCGACGATGTCCTCCGTCTTTTGCGCGATATTGCCCGCCGCGTCGGGCGGAAGCAGTTCGGGCGAGATCTCGACGAGCGTTTTCGGCACGGAACAGTTGACGGCGTACATACTCATATGATCGCCGTTGTAGGTACACCACCCGAGCGCAAGTTCGGAAAGATCGCCCGTTCCGACGACGATGCCGCCCGCCTCGTTGGCGGCGTCCATTAAAATCATCGTGCGGTAGCGCGCCTGCGCGTTCTCGTACGTCGCGTTGAGGACGGCGGGATCATGCCCGATGTCCGCAAAATGTTTGAGGACGGTCTCGGAAATGGGTACGGTGCGGGAAGTCACGCCCATCGCATCCATGAGCAGAAGGGAGTTGTTTTTCGTCTTGCCCGTCGTGCCGAACCCGGGCATGGTATAGGCAAAAACGTTCTTTCTGTCCTTCCCGAGCAGGTCGAAGGCGCGCGCCGTCACGAGCAGCGCGAGCGTGGAATCCAGCCCGCCCGAAATGCCGATGACCGCCGTCTTTGCGCCCGTGTGCGCCATGCGGCGCGCCAGCGCGTTCGCCTGCATATTTAAAATGAGCTGCGCGCGCTCCTTCCGCTCCCCTTCCTCTTCGGGAACGAAGGGCAGGGGCGAAACGGCGCGCAGCGTCGGTTCGGCGTCGGTGAAGAAGTCGGCTTCCGCCGTGAAATAATTAAGGTCGTCGCGGTCGGCGCGCCCGAAGGTGTTCAGCCGCCTGCGCTCGGCGAGCAGGAACCCGACGTCGATCTCCGCCGTGCAGTCCCCGCCCGAGAAGGGCGCGGCTTCCGCGAGCATCGCCCCGTTCTCGAAGATCATATGATTGCCCGCGAACACCATATCGGAGGTGGATTCTCTCACGCCCGCGTCGCAGTAGACGTAGGCGCAGACGTTTCTCCCCGACTGCGCGGAAAGAATGGTCTTGCGGTACTCGCGCTTGCCGACCGTCTCGTTGCTGGCGGAAAGATTGACGACGACCGCCGCCCCCGCCTGCGCATGGCGCGCGGAGGGCGCGTCGCCCGCCCACACGTCCTCGCAGATCTCGCACGCGACGGCGATCTCGGGCGTCGCCGCAAAGAGAATGTCCGTCGTGAGCGGCGCGCTCATCCCCTCCCACAGGGAAGCGAACGCCGTCTCCCGCGAGCCGCGCGCAAAGTGGCGCGCCTCGTAAAACTCGTTATAGTTGGGCAGGTGCGTTTTTGGAACGAAGCCCAGCACCATGCCGTCCGAAACGCCCGCCGCGCAGTTGTACAGCTTGCCGCCGCAGCGGACGGGCAGCCCCACAAAGACGAGCATCTTTTTGCCTTCCGTCGCCTCGGCGACCGCCCGCAGCGCAGCCATGCAGCCGTCGAGCAGCGGCTCCTGCAAGAAGAGATCGCCGCAGGTGTAGCCGCTCAGCGAAAGCTCGGGAAAGACGAGCACTTCCGTCCCCTTTTCCGCTTCCGCTCTGATCTTTTCGATGATGCGCGCCGCGTTGAAGGCGGGATCGGCGACTTTGAGCGCGGGGCTTGCCGCCGTCACCCGTAAAAATCCGTATTTCATAGATTATTCTTCGCTCCCCGCGATCGCCTCGACGGGGCTTCCCTTTGCCGCGGCGCGGATCTTCTCCTCCATCTCCTTGGCAAGTTCGGGATTGTCTTTGAGGAACTGCCGCATACGCTCGCGGCCGTTCGCCACCTTGTTGTCGTTATAGCTGTACCACGCGCCGCTCTTTTTGATGACGTCATACTGTACGCCGAGGTCGATGATGCAGCCCTCCTGCGAGACCCCTTCGCCGTACATAATGTCAAATTCCGCCTGACGGAAGGGAGGCGCGAGCTTGTTCTTGACGACTTTCGCGCGCGTGCGGTTGCCCGCCGCGCCGTCGGTATCTTTGAGAATATCCGTCTTTCTGACGTCGATGCGGACGGACGCATAGAATTTGAGCGCCTTGCCGCCGGGGGTGACTTCGGGATTGCCGAACATGACGCCCACCTTCTCGCGAAGCTGGTTGATAAAGACGACGCACGTTTTGCTCTTGTTGACGATGGCGGTGAGCTTTCTCAGAGCCTGACTCATGAGGCGCGCTTGCAGACCCACGTGGCTGTCGCCCATGTCCCCCTCGATCTCCGCCTTGGGCGTGAGCGCGGCGACGGAGTCGACGACGATAATATCGACGGCGGACGAGCGGACGAGCGCGTCCACGATGTCGAGCGCCTGTTCGCCCGTATCGGGCTGGGAGACGTACAGTTCGTCGAGATTGACGCCGAGTTTCTTGGCATAGACGGGGTCGAGCGCGTGTTCCGCGTCGACGAACGCCGCAATGCCGCCCATCTTCTGCGCTTCGGCGACGGCGTGCAGGGCGACCGTCGTCTTACCCGAGGATTCGGGTCCGTAGATCTCGACCATTCTGCCGCGGGGAAGTCCGCCCACGCCGAGCGCGAGGTCGAGCGAAAGGCAGCCCGTGGGAATGACTTCGATGTCGGTATTGCCCGCGTCCTGCCCGAGCTTCATGATCGCGCCCTTGCCGTACGCCTTTTCGATCTGCGCGAGCACCGCGTCGAGCGCTTTGAGTTTTTCTTCGTTCATGGATGATGTCTCCTTCATTTTTTTCTGCATTCAGCCGATCGGAAAGCCGCTCCGCAAACGCTGCGGGCGCGCTCTCCGCCGTTAAGAGATCTCTTTATAAGCCAGAAACAGCGCGAGATTGATCGCCGTTCTCGTCACCGTCTCCCTGTCGCCCGAAAGGCGGAAGCGGAACACGCGCACCTTTTCGCGCGTGCCGACGGCAATGTAGCAAAGCCCCACGGGTTTGTTCGTCCCGTCCGCGTCAGGTCCCGCAATGCCCGTGGTCGCGATCGCCACGTCGCAGTGCCCCTGTTTCAGAAGCCCCGCCGCCATCTCGTAGGCGGTCTCGTCGGACACCGCGCCCTTGTCCATGAGCGTAAATTCGCTCACGCCGAGGCGCTCGTGTTTCGCCTTGTTGTCGTATGCGTTGATGCCCTCGTAAAAGACGGCGCTCGCCCCGGGCACGCGGACAATCTCCCGCCCGACGCCGCCCGCCGTGAACGATTCCGCCGTGGAAACGTGCAGTTTGTGCAGTTTGAGCGCGGCGACGAACCGCTCCGCGAGCGAAACGTCCTCCATGGCGTAGACGTATTCTTTCAGCCCCTCCGCAAGAATGCGCACGACCTCGTCGGCGGTCATCTTGGGCGTCTCCTGATCGTACAACACCTCGATGCGCGCGCAGCCGTACTGTTCGGCGGCATGGACGGAGAGCCTTCCGCCGCCCGCCTCGTCCGCCTCTTTGAGGACGGCGCGGAGCTTTTCCTGCGGCGCGGAAACCGTGCGCAGCACCACCCGCGCATAGGTGCGGCGGCGGCGCTTATCGACGCGCGGAACGACCTCCCCTTTTACGATCTCCGCCCCGCGCTCCCCCTCGGGCAGCACGGCGAAGAGACAGTCCTCGGTATCGAGCAGATACTCCTCTTCAAACGCCGCTTCGGCGGCGACGGAGACCGCGTCCTTTGCGGAGGGCAGAAGCACCCGCGCGCAGACGAGGAACACGCCGTCGCACTCGGTGGAGAGGCGCAGCAGCGCCGCCGAGACCCTGCTCGGGCTGTCGTACGGCAGAAGCGCGATCTCGTCGAGAAAGACGCCGCCCGCCAGAAGCGCGTCGAGCACGGGCGCGTAGTCCACGGAAGCGAGGCAGTTTTTGTTGTTGCGAAGCACGATGCCCGCGTATTTCACGCCTGCGCCTCCTCCGAGAGGACCTGTTTATTTCTCACGATATAGTTGACGCCCGAAATTACGGTGAGCGCCGTGCAGATAAAGAAACAGAAAATGCCGATGATGACGACGATCTCACCCCCGCGCGAGCCGACAAACGCCATTCCCGCGAGAATGAGCGCGATGGAGAGATCCTGAAAGACCGTCTTGATCTTGCCGAGCTTGTCCGCCGCAAGGACGATGCCGCGCCCCGCGGCGATCATGCGGAAGCCGCTCACGATGAGTTCGCGCGCAAGGATGACCGCAACGCAGATGCCCGCGACGATCAGCCCCCAGCCCGCGAAGAAGTCCACCTCAAACGCCCAGCCGCGCGTTAAGAGCAGAATGAGCGCGGTGGAGACGAGCACTTTGTCCGCAATGGGGTCGAGGAATTTGCCGAGGTTGGTGACAAGCCCGCGCGAACGCGCGATATGCCCGTCAAGCGCGTCGGTGGAAGCCGCAAGCACGAAGACGATCGCGGCGACGAGGTAGTTCCACCCGTTCATCACGTCCAGATAAAAGAAGAGGACGAACACGGGGATCATGAAAATGCGCGTCAGCGTGATCTTGTTGGGTAAATTCATAACGTATTCTCCTTGACTGTTCCGTACAGGTCGTAAGCGTCGGCGCGGTCGATGAAAACGGAGTACGTCCTGCCCGTCTCCGCGCGCGGAGCGGTGAAGCAGACGCAGCCGTCGATCTCGTACGCCTGAAAGTACGCTCTCCCGACGAAACACGATCTTTCGTAATCGATGCCGTCGCACACAACGTTGACCGTTCTGCCGACGAACTGTTGCAGGCAGGCGGCGGAAATTTCCCGCTGCACGCGGTAGAGCGCGCGCACCCGCTTTTCCTTGACGCGCGCAGGCACCTGCCCTTTGAGCTTGTACGCGGGCGTTTCGGGTTCGCGCGAATAGGCGAAAAATCCGCAGTTTTCAAAGCGCGCCTCCCGCAGGAACGCTTTGAGCGCCTCGTGCTCCTCCTCCGTTTCGGTGGGGAAACCCGCAATGAACGTGGTGCGCACGGCGATTCCGGGGATCTCATCGCGGAGCTTTTGCAAAAGCGCAAGATACTCCGCGCGGCTCCCCCGCCGCCCCATGAGTTTGAGCACGCGGTCCTCGCTGTGTTGCAGCGGAATATCGAGGTATTTTATGATCTTGGGATTGTTCTTCACCTCGGCGATGAGTTCGTCCGTCACCACCTCGGGATAACAGTATAGCAGACGAATATGACAGATATTGTCAAGTTCGGAAATTTTTTGCAGCAATTCAACAAATTTATTTTCGCCGCCGTCCTCGCCGTAGCGGGTCGTATCCTGCGCGACGATGACGAGTTCCTGCGTCTCACCCAGCGAGCGCGCCTCTTCCACGAGCTGCTCCATGGGATAGGAACGGTATCTGCCGCGGATCTTGGGGATCAGGCAATAGGTGCAGTGGTTGAAACAGCCGTCCGCGATTTTCAGGTACTTGATGTGCGGCGGCGTCGTGACGACGCGCAGGCACCCCTCTTCCCCCGTATGCACGGCGTTGACGCGCTCCCCCGCATACGCGCGTTCGAGCGCGGGAAAGAGCGCGGTCGCGTCGGAAACTCCCAAAAACACGTCCCCCTCCGTGAGGGCGGGAAAGAGTTCTCCGATATACTTTTCGGGGAGACACCCCGTCACGACGATTTTTTCCAACGCGCCGCTGCGGTATGCGTTGCCTTCCAGAACGGCTTCGATCGCCTCTTTGCGCGACGCGTTCAGAAAGGCGCAGGTATTTACGACGAGCACCTGCGCCTTTTGGATGTCGTCAGTGATCTCACAGCCGTGGCGTCTGATCTCGCCGAGGATGCGTTCGCCGTCCACGCGGTTCTTGTCGCATCCGAGGCTGATCATGCCGAACGTCTTTTTCATCAGTCCAGATCTCCGTATTTCGCTTCAAAATCTTCCTTGGAGAGGAGCACCGTGCGCGCCTTCGCCTTGCCGTCAAACGCCGAAATGTACCCCATGAGCTCCATCCACTCGATGATCTTGCCCGCGTGGTTGTAGCCGACCGAGCATTTGCGCTGAATGAGCGAGATGGACGCCTGCCCGAGCTTGACGACGATGGCGAGCGCCTTGATATACTGCGGATCGACGGAATCGTCCGCATCGTCGCTCATGCCGCCGCCCGCGCTGCCGCTCTCTTCGCGGTTGATGAAATCGGCGACGTTCTCGTCGAAATACGCCTCGTTGTGCGCCTTGATGTCCTCGACGATCTTCTGCACTTCGTCGGAGCCGACGAACGCGCCCTGCACGCGCAGGCAGTTGAACATTCCCTCCGTGCGGTAGAGCATATCGCCGTTGCCGAGGAGCTTTTGCGCGCCCGACTCGTCGAGAATGGTGCGCGAGTCCACTTCCTGAATGACGCGGAAGGCAAGCCGCGTGGGAAGGTTGCCCTTGATGACGCCCGTGATGACGTCCACCGACGGACGCTGCGTTGCGATGACGAGGTGCATCCCCGCCGCGCGCGCCTTCTGCGCGAGCCGCTGGATGCGCTCTTCGATCTCTTTCTTTGCGACCGACATGAGGTCGGCAAGCTCGTCCACGACGATGACGATCTTCGCGAGTTTTTCCTCGTCCTCGGTGAGCGACGCGTTGTATTCGTCGATATTGTGCACGTTGATGCCGCTGCGCGTCTTGTTCTGGAAGAGCGTATAGCGGCGTTCCTGCTCCTTGATCGCCCAATTGAGCGCGGAGATCGCCTTCTGCGCGTCGGAAATGATCTCGTTGATCATGAGGTGCGGCAGTCCGTCGAACACGGCGAACTCCACCTTCTTGGGGTCGATGAGGATGAGGCGGAGATCTTCGGGCGAATATTTGCAGATGAGGCTGATGAGCATGGAGTTGAGGCACACGGACTTACCAGAACCCGTAGAACCTGCAACGAGCAGGTGCTTCATCTTGACGATATTGCCGCAGACGTTGCGCCCCTCCACGTCTTTGCCCATGGCGAACGCGAGCGCGTTGGGCTTGGCGTTGACGTACTCCTCCGACTGCATGACCGATTTCAGACCGACCGTCGCGCGGCGGGAGTTGGGAACTTCGATGGAGATCGCGCCCGCCTCCGAGTTGGAGTAAATGTTCACGCCGTCGCGGGCGTGCAGGCGCATTGCGATTTCCGTATCGCGCTTGATGACGGTGTTTACCGTGACGTTGCGGGGAATATCGATGTCATACCGCGTAACGGCGGAGCCGACCGTCACTTTGACGACCTCCGCGTCCACGCGGAATGCGCTCAGCGTTTCGACGATGATGGCGGAGTTCTGGTCGATCTCCTCCTGCGAGACGCTCGGCTTCTCCTGATAGGTGACGAGATTTTCAAGGTTGGGATGCACATACGCCTTATAGACGTGCTTCTTCGGCGCGGGAGCGGGTTCGCTCTCGTCCGCTGCGTCGGGCGCGGAGTCGCGCGCGCCGCGTTCGGAGACTGCCGAACGGTCGCCGATCGGGCGTTCCATGCCCCTCCCCGCGCGCACGCTGCGCTCGGGAGCTTCGGGAATCGTCTCCGATTCCAGATAGTTCGCGTCGTCGATCTCGGGTTCGTCGAACAGGTCCGCCGCAGACCCGCGCACGGGCGAATCGAACACGCGGCTTCCCTGCGAAAGCTCCTCCGTCTCCTCCGAGACGGTCGGCTCGGGCTGCGCGGGCGCGGCAAAACGATCGGTGCGCTCGATGCGATCGGAACGCGCGGGCGGTTCGGGCGCGGGCGTATCTTCGATGCGGATGCGCTCGGGCACGGGACGGGAGAACACGCTGCGGTACTCTTCGCGCGTCATGGGCGTATCTTCGTCGGCAGGCTCTGCCTGCGCGGACTCTGCGGACGCCTCGTACGACGGGCGCACGGGTTCTGCCTGATACGTCGGGCGAGCGGGTTCGACGGGCGGCTCGTACGTCGGGCGCGCAGGCTCAACGGGAGCCTCGTATGCAGGACGGACGGGTTCCGCCTCATAGGTCGGGCGCGCAGGCTCGGCGGGAGCCTCGTATGCGGGACGGACGGGTTCTGCCTGATACGTCGGGCGGGCAGGCTCGGCGGGCGCGGGGCGCGCGGGCTCGGCGGGTACGTCGTAATCGTCGATATTGGGTTCGGAGCTGAACGTCTCCGTATAGGGAACGTCGTTGGCGTAATAGTCGTGCTCCTCCGCCGCAGGCTGCACGGGCGCGCGGTAGGAAGGCGACTGCGGATAATTGAGGTCGCTCTCCATCGGCGCGGGCGCGGGGCGCTCCACCGTCACGCGGCGGGGCATGGACGGACGCCCTTCCGCGGTGCGGGCGGCGTAGTCCTCCGAATAGCGCGCGGGCGCGGCGGTCGGCTTGTCCGATCCCGACGACGCCGGCTCCTGCGAAGAGACGGGCGTCACGCTCGAACGGCGCGGATAGGTATTGAACCGCGAATCGCGGTCGTAGATGAGGTTGTTGCGATAGCTGCTCGCGGGATCGCTCGAAAACAGGATCTCGCGGCTGCGGCGGTACTGCTCGTCCGCGGAAAGCTCCGCCGACGCGGGCGCGGGCTGCGCCGTCCGGCGCGGATAGGATGCTGGCTGCGCGGGAACGCCGACGACGGGCGCGGGGCGGACGGGCTGCGCCGCCTGCGCGTATGCCGCGGGCGCCGCCTGCGCGGGGCGGGCGGGCGTTTCGGGAAGCGTTGCGCTGCGCTCTGGCGCGGGAATATCGTCGTAAGAAACGGGCTGCGCTTCCTCGCGCGCGGGGCGATCCTGCGTGCGCGCTCCCGAGCGGAACACGAACTTTTTCAGCGGCGTTCCCATGGCGATCCAGAAGAGCATTCCCGCAAGCAGCAGGGAATACAGCACATACGAGCCTGCGGCGGAGAGCACCGCGCGGACGGGATAGGCGATAAGTCCGAAGATCACGCCGCCGCCCGTGCCTTGGGCGATGCGCTCGGAAGCCGCCGACCAGCATCCGCCGAGGTAGCTCCCGTAACCGTTCCCGTAAAAGCGTTCCGCCGTGGCGGTATGCACGATGAAAAAGACCGCCGCCAGAAGCAGCATGATTTTAAGCACCCATTTCGCGGGGAAGTACTTCCTGCCGGAGACGAGCACGACGGAATAATAGATCGCAAGCAGGAGCAGCGGATAGACGAAGAACCCGAACAGCCCCACAAAAAACGAGGTGATGGCTATGCCGATATCGCCGAACACATACGGACCCGTGACGGCGATGAAAAAGATGATCGCGCTGAACAACAGCAGGGTCATCCCTACCGTTTCGCGGCTCAAAAGCACGTTTTTTTCCTTGTTTTCCTGATTATCCCCTCGGCCGACTCCGTTCAAAACTGCCTCCGTCCCGCTCCCCTACGGGGAGCGCTCTCAAATTCAAAATTTCGTCAATATATAGTATAACATTTTCACGCGGATTTTTCAACGATATTGGCGCGGATTTTCGTAATTTTTTGCAAACCGCTTACCGCACCGCCCGAAGGCGCGCCCCTCCTGCCGTTTCAGACCCCGCGCCCGCGCCTGCCCCGCGGCGGAAATATGCGCCCCATGTCCGCCGCACGCGGAAAAAGGGCGGCACCATGCCCGCAGCCGCGCGAAAAAGCCGCCCGCCCCGCCGCGGAGCGTGCGGCGGGGCGGGCGGCGGAAAAATGCCGTTTATACCATGTTTTCGAGAATGAGTTTATCGGCAACGAGCGCGATAAATTCGCTGTTCGTCGGCTTCTCCGTGCCGATATAGACGCGCGCCCCGAAAATGGCGTTCACCGCGTCGATGCGCCCGCGGTTCCACGCGACTTCGATCGCGTGACGGATGGCGCGTTCCACCTTGCTTGCCGAAGTGCCGTACTTTTCGCCGATGACGGGATACAGCCCTTTCGTGACGTTGTTGATGACGTGCGGATCGGCAACCGCCATCTTGATCCCCTCGCGGAGATAGTTGTATCCCTTGATATGCGGCGGAATGCCGATGGAAATGAAAATGTTGCTGATGCGCTCGTCCAGCGATCCCGCGCGCTTGCGTTCGAGCTTTTCGCGCACGGGTTCGGGCGTCTCTTCGGAGACTTCCGCCACCCGCTCCTCGACGATCGCCGCCGAGACGGGTTTGACGAGATAGTACCGCGCACCGAGCGCAATGGCGCGGTTGATGATCTTATCGTCGGTGAAGTTGCCGAGCACGATGAAGTCCGCCTTGTTCCCCGCCTTCTTCGCCCGCTCCATGACGGTGAAGCCGTCGAGCGTCGTCAGAAGCAGGCTCGTCACCACCACGCCGGGCGCGCACTTTTCAAGCAGCGCAAGCCCCTCTCCGCCGTCGCCCGTCACACCGCAGACCTCGTATCCCGCCCGCGAAAAGTGCGAGGAAAGCTCCTCCGCAAACGTTTCATTGCTTTCCAGAATGAGTATCTTTTTCATCCACCTTTCCTCCAAAAACCGTTAGTAAGCGCATTATAAAACACAAATTCAGATTTGTAAAGTCATTTTTGTACAAAATTCAAAGAATTATTTACGAAATTGTATGAATTTTGTTCAAAATTGTCGAGGCGACAATTTTCGACCTCTTTCAACATAAAAAACAACCGCCGCGTGCATTGCTCGCGCGGCGGAAAATCGGAATTTTTGCGTTATGCGTTCATCGTCTCGACGTACTCGTCGAACGTCACGTTCTTATCGTACGTCTTGGTGCCGTCCAGAACGATGATGCGGTTGCAGACGGTGTTCATCAGCTCCTGATCGTGCGAAGTAAGGAGCATACAGCCCTTGAACGCGGTCAGACCGTTGTTGAGGGAGGTGATGGATTCCAGATCGAGGTGGTTGGTCGGCTCGTCGAAGATGAGGAAGTTCCCGCCTTCGAGCATCATTTTGGCGAGCATACAGCGCACCTTCTCCCCGCCCGAGAGCACCTTCGCCTCTTTGAGCGCCTCCTCGCCCGAGAAGAGCATGCGCCCCAGCCAGCCGCGCAGGTATTCCTCGTAATGGTCTTTGGAGAACTGCGAGAGCCACTGCACGAGCGTGAGCGAACAGCCCGCAAAATATTCGTCGTTGTTCTGCGGGAAGTAGGAGGCGGAGATCGTCTTGCCCCACTTGACGGTGCCCGCGTCAGGTTCCGCCTTGCCCATGAGAATATCGTACAGCATGGTGACGGAGGTGGACTTGTCGCAGATGATGCCGATCTTATCCCCCTTCTGCACGGTGAAGGAGACGTTTTCAAAATAGCCTTCCTTGGAAAGCCCTTCGACGGCGAGAATGTCGTTGCCGATCTCGCGCTCGAACTTGAAGTCGATGAACGGGTACTTGCGGAGCGAGGGCTTGAAGTCGGAGATGGTGAGTTTTTCAAGCTCCTTCTTTCGCGAAGTCGCCTGACGGGACTTGCTCGCGTTCGCAGCAAAGCGCGCGATGAACTCTTTGAGTTCCGCCGCCCGCTGTTCCGCCTTCTTGTTCGCGTCGCGCTGCTGGCGCGCCAGAAGCTGCGAAGTCTGATACCAGAAATCGTAGTTGCCGAGGTAGAGATTGATCTTGCCGAAGTCCACGTCGCAGACATGCGTGCAGACCTTGTTGAGGAAGTGGCGGTTGTGCGAGACGATGATGATGGTGTTCTCGAAATCCATCAGATAGTTTTCCAGCCAGCGCACCGTCTTTAAGTCGAGGTTGTTGGTCGGCTCGTCGAGAAGGAGCACGTCGGGATTGCCGAAGAGCGCCTGCGCCAACAGTACGCGCACTTTCTGCTTAGCGTCGAGATCGCCCATGCGCATCTGATGAAATTCCGAGGGAATGTCCAGCTCGTTTAAGAGCGTTTCCGCTTCGCTCTCCGCTTCCCAGCCGCCCAGCTCCGCGAACTCCGCTTCCAGCTCGGAGGCGCGTACGCCGTCCTCTTCGGTGAAGTCGGTATGCGCGTAGAGCGCGTCCTTCTCGTCCATGATCTCGACGAGCCGCTTATGCCCGAGCATGACGGTACGGAGCACAGACTCCGCGTCGTACTTGTTCTGATCCTGCGCGAGCACCGACATACGCTCGTTCTTATCGAGGGAGACGTCCCCCTTATTGGGTTCGATCTCGCCCGAGAGCACCTTCAAGAAGGTGGACTTGCCCGCGCCGTTCGCGCCGATGATGCCGTAGCAGTTGCCCTTGGTAAATTTTAAGTTGACGTCCTCAAACAGTTTTTTGCTGCCGTATTGGAGGCTGACTCCCGTGACCTGTAACATGGCGTTCTCCGTTTTCTTTCTTTTCCGTTGGAGATTATACCATATTTATGCCCGTTTATCAAACGAAACGAACGGCTTTGCGAAAAAAACTGTATGCGGCGGTTTTTCCGCTCCCCGCGCGCGGCGCGCCGACCGTTTGCGGTTGACTTTTCTCTGCTGAAATGATATACTGTAAGGGAAAAATACGAACCACGCCTTTGGCGGAATCTTTTCGGCATCTTTCTGCTCATCTTCCTTGCAATACGCTTGTATACGTAGCAATCAAAAGCGGCAAGATGGGCGTCTCAGACGCGGCGAAGCCCGCAGCGCGTGCCGTGTGGCACGGGCAAGGGCTTCAACAATGTATGAGCGCATAGTTTCCGCTTTTGATCGGGTTCGTATTACTCCCTTACAGTATACTGCAAACTATGGAAATTTCCGTCAACAATACAACGCTTTATTACGAAAAGGCTGGCGGCGGCGCGCCGCTGATCCTGCTGCACGGCAACGGCGAATCGCACGAAATTTTTCGGGAAGCGATCCCCCTGCTTGCCGAACACTTTACCGTGTACGCGCCCGACACGCGCGGGCACGGAAACAGCGCGCCCGCCGCGCAGTTGCACTATACGGACATGGCGGACGATCTCGCCGCGTTCATCGACGCGCTCGGACTCGGACAGCCCGCCGTATACGGATTCAGCGACGGCGGCATTGCGGCGATCCTTCTCGCGCTCCGCTATCCCGAACGGGTCTCGCGCATTGCGGCGAGCGGGGCAAACCTCCGTCCGCAGGGGCTGACGCGCAGCTTTCTGAACGGCATACGGAAAGAATACCGCGAGACGGGCAGCCCGCTTTTGAAACTCATACTCGAAGAGCCGGATATCTCCGCGCGGGACTTGAAAACGATAAAAATCCCCGCGCTCGTGACGGCGGGCGAGCGCGACATCGTGCGCCGCAGCCACACCCGGACGATCGCCGCCGCCCTCCCCCGTTCGGAGCTTCTCATCATACAGGGCGAAACGCACGACAGCTATGTGGTACACAGCACAAAACTCGTACCCGCGCTCATATCTTTTTTCAAATAACCGAAACGGACGGCGCAAAGCCGTCCGTTTTTTATCGGATTTTCAGGTCATTCCTCCGAGAAGGTGAATTTTCCGTCCTCTTCGTCCACGATGATCGTTTTTCCCGCGGAGACGCGCCCGAGGAGCACCTGTTCGGAGAGCGGGTCCTCGATGCGGCGGCGCACCGCGCGCTTCAAGGGGCGCGCGCCGAACTCCTCGCTGTACCCCTCCTCCACGAGCAGGCTGAGCGCCCGCGCGCTGACTTTGAGCGTGATATCCTTCCCTTTCAGCCGCTTGGCGAGCGATTCCACGATCTTTTCGCAGATCTTCGCCGCGTCCTCGCGCGAGAGCTTGTGGAAGATGATAATATCGTCCAGACGGTTTAAAAACTCGGGTTTGAACTGCCGTTTGAGCGCGTCCTCGATGTGCCCCTTCATATCCTCGTACGCCTGCACTTCGTCCGCCGTGCGGAAGCCGAGCGGCGCGGCGTCCTTCACCTCGTGCGCGCCCACGTTGCTCGTGAGAATGATGACGGTGTTTTTGAACGAGACCTCCCTGCCGCGGCTGTCCGTCAGCCGTCCGTCGTCGAGGATCTGCAAGAGAATATTGAACACGTCGGGATGCGCCTTCTCGATCTCGTCGAACAGCACCACCGAATAGGGCTTTGTGCGGATGCGCTCCGTGAGCTGTCCGCCGCTCTCCTCGTACCCCACATACCCGGGAGGCGCGCCGATGAGCTTGGAAACGGACGCCTTCTCCATGTATTCCGACATATCCAGACGGACGAGCAGACGCTCGTCGCCGAACATACTCTCGGCAAGTGCCTTGGAAAGGTCGGTCTTGCCCACGCCCGTCGGTCCGACGAAGATGAACGATCCGATGGGTTTACCCGCGTCCTTTAAGCCTGCGCGGGCGCGGCGGATCGCCTTCGCGACGGCGGTGACCGCCTCGTCCTGCCCCACGATGCGGCGGTGCAGCTCCTCTTCGAGGTGCATGAGCCGATCGCTCTCCTCCTCCGTGAGTTTGACGACGGGAACGCCCGTCCAGCTGCTCACGATCTCGGCAATGTCGTCTTTTCCGATGGCGAGATGGGTCACGTCCCGCCCGCGCGCCCACGCCTGCCGCCGCGCCTCGATCTGAACGGACAGCAGGTCGATCTCGCGCGAAAGTTCCTGACAGCGCGCGGTATCCTGCCATTTGTGCGCCTTTTCCCTGTCCGCTTTGAGCCGCACGAGCTTTTCCTCCATCTCGCGCACCTCTTCGGGTCCGTTATAGGAGTTGAGCCGCGCGCGGGAAGCCGCTTCGTCGATGAGGTCGATCGCCTTATCGGGCAGGAAACGGTCGGTAATGTAGCGGTCGGAAAGGCGCGCCGCCGCCTCGATCGCCTCGTCCGTGATGACGACGTTGTGGTGCGCCTCGTACTTATCCTTGACCCCGCGCAGAATGGTGATGGTATCTTCCACGCTCGGCTGATCGACGATGACGGGCGTGAAACGCCGTTCGAGCGCGGCGTCCTTTTCAATGTATTTGCGGTACTCTTCGAGCGTGGTCGCGCCCACCGTTTGGAGCTGACCGCGCGCCAGCATGGGCTTTAAAATGTTGGAAGCGTCCAGATTGCTGTCCGCCGAGCCGCCCGCACCGACGATCATGTGGATTTCGTCGATAAAGAGAATGATATTGCTGTTCCGACGGATGGCGTCCACGACCGATTTGAGGCGTTCCTCGAAGTCGCCGCGATAGCGCGCGCCCGCGACAAGCCCCGTCAGATCGAGCGAGAACACGATCTTGCCGCGCAGAAGTTCGGGAACTTTCCCGCTTACGATCGCCTGCGCCAGCCCCTCGACCACCGCGCTCTTGCCCACGCCCGGCTCGCCGATGAGCACGGGATTGTTCTTGGTGCGGCGGGATAAGATCTGCACGACCTTTTCGATCTCCCTGCGCCGCCCGATCACGGGGTCGAGTTTTCCCTCCCGCGCGCGCTGCGTGAGGTCGACGCCGTAATTCAGCAGCGTCTCGTCCAGCTCGCCCGAGGAAGTCTGTTTTTCCTGCGCGGCGGGAAAGAGCCTGCGCGCGAGTTCCCTGCGCCGCCGTTCCAGCGCGTCCGCTTCGTCGTCCGTGCCGTCCTCCTCCCGTTCCGGTTCGGGGGCGATGAACTGCTCGGTGCGCCGCGTGATCTCCTTCACGTCCGCCCCGAGCGTGCGCAGAATCCATACGGCGAGGCAGTCGTCCATCGTCAGAATGGCGAGCAGAACGTGCTCCGTGCCCGTGATGGCGTTGATCTCCTCCGATTGCAGCGAATATTCCCGCGCAAGATCGAAAATCTTTTTGGAGCGGGGCGTGAATCCGTGTACGGGGGAATCGTGCTGCAAATTGCGCTTAAAGAGGGTGCGGAATTTTTCAATATCCACCCCCGCGGAGACGAGCAGGCGGCTTGCGGTGCTGTCCGTCACGCACAGCATCGCCATGAGCACGTGCTCGCTGCCGATATAGTTGGTCTTGTACCCCTTTGCCGCCTCTTCCGCAAGCGCGACCGCCTGCCGGAGATGATCGGAAAAATGCGAAGTGTCCACAATATCCTCCCAAAAAAAGAGCCGTTACAGATGCAGCTGCATCCCGCGGACGACGTTGCCCGCGTACTCCGCGCGGTAAATATCCTGCGCGCGCGCGTCGAGCGGCGCGCCGTTCATGCGGTTGATGTTCGCGGGGCGCATGGACATGGCGAGATCGTCCAGCTCGCGCATACGCTCCTCGCCCTCCCGCCCGACGGAAAAATAGCCGAGCGCGATACCGAGTTTGACGTCCGCCACGCGGCGCATGAACTCCCGCTCTTCCAGAATACAGCAGTTTTCGAGCGCGCCGAGGGAACGGCACAGCTTATCTTTGAGGACGATGCCCTCTTCCGCCTTCATGCGGGCGCGCTCCATCAGTTCCAGCTCCACCACAGAGCCTACGGACTGCTCCACGACGGAGAGAATATCCTCCTCGCTGACGCCGAGCGTCACCTCGTTGCTCACCTGAACGAGATCGCCCTGAGAGCCGCTCCCCTCGCCGAACGATCCGCGCACGGTAAGCCCGAGCCGCGTGAGCTGCGGCATGATGGTGCGCATCACGCCCCGCCGCGTGATCGCGGGCAGAAAGAGCATGACGGAGGCGCGCAGTCCCGTGCCGAGGTTGGTCGGGCAGGCGGTGAGATAGCCGAACGTATCGTCAAACGCGAAGGGAATGGACTCGGAGATGACGTCGTCGATGCCCGCGATGCGCTCGTACGCTTTTTTCAGATCGAACCCCTGCGTGAAGTACTGTTCGCGGACATGGTCCTCCTCGTTGAGCATGACGGAGATGGTCTCGTCGCGCGAGACGAGCGCCGCCGATATGGCGCGGTTGCGGATCAGATCGCGCGATATGAGATACCGCTCCGTCAGAAACGCCGCGCGCTCGTCGGAGACGGAACGCATTTCGTACAGCGAGAAATCCTCGATCTCCGCAAGCTCGGCGGCGATGAGCCGCACGATCTCGTGCGCCTGCTCCTCCGCGTGCTTATCTTTGAGCAGGCGGGCGGGAAAGGGATAGTCCTTGAAGTTGCGCGCAAGCCGTATGCGGGTGGATACGGCGACGCTCTCGAAGGTATTGAGCTGCGTCATTGCTTCCCCTCCCGCGCAAGTTCCGCGTTCAGCGCTTTGAGCTCGCCTTGCAGCCGCCGCGCCTCGGCGTAATCGCCCCTGCGCATCGCCTGTTCGAGCCGTTCGATGAGCGCCTCTTTGCGCGCGGCGAAATCGCGCGCGCGGTCGTAGTTCTCCTCGGCGGACGCCTCGGGCCGCTTGCCCGTGTGGCGCACCTCGCCCTGCATATTATGCATATTGCGCACCGTCTGAATGAGTTCCTCGCGGAAGGCGGAATAACAGTACGCGCAGCCCAAAAGTCCCGTGCGGCGGAATTCCGCCATGGTGGTGCCGCACGCGGGGCACGCCTTGCCCGCGGGCGTGCCGCTCCCGAGAAACGCCGTGAAAAAGTCGTTCTCCTTTTCGGGATAGAGCGCGCGGTAACACGCGGGGCAGAGCTCCACCTCGATCTCTCTCCCGCCGACCTTGCGTATGAATTTCTGCGCGGGGTTCTTCCCGCAGTTTTCGCAGAGCATACGCGCGCGCTATACCTCCTCGAATCGATATTTCTGCCCCGCGGAGGGGTACTTTTCGCGGTCCACTTCGGAGAGGAACATCGCCTTCGGGCGGACGTACAGTTTCCGCCCGCCGTACAGCGCGCGGTACAGCACGAGTTCTTCGCCCGTCTCGCTGTCCGTCGCGACGTCCTCCACGTAATAGTAATTTCCCTTGAAATGGCGGTACACGCCGTGCAAAGTCAGTTCTCTCATATCAGTCCGCGCATTTTTCAGGCTGCGCCTGCGCGATATATTCATATGCGCCCGCAACGTCGGGCAGGTGATAATTTCCGTACGCGCAGGAAAGCCGCATATACCGCTTGCCCTGCGCCTCTTCAAAGGAGACGCGTTCGATCTCTTCCCATTTGAGGAAGATGCGCTCGTCGGAAGCGCGTCCGCCCTCCTTCCAGAACAGTCCCTCGTCGTAGAAAGCGATCATGCCCTTCGCCTGCACGAAGGAGAACGCCGATCTGCCCGCAAAGAACAGTCCGAACACGGAGAGGATCGCGCCCACGGTGAGCATATCCTGCCAGAATACGGCGATCAGCACGCCCGCAATCGTGACGGCGGCGGCAACCCCCACGAAGATCGCCGACTTTCTGCGGCGCGCCTGATCGGGCAGCAGAAATTTCGTGCGGGCGGTAAACTTTTTGTTTTCGCGTTTTTCTCCGCGCGGCGCGCTCTCGCCCCGCACGGTCAGCCCGCGCGCTTCGAGCGTGCGGTACAGCCGTTCCTTGCCGTCCGTCTGAATGAGCGCGCGCGGCGGGGCGTCTTTCCCCTTCCCCTCCTTCACGACGTAGCGGGAGGGCATGGCGAGCACGATGCTCCACTCCCCCTTTTCGCGCGGTTTTCTGCGCGTGCAGACGGAGTAGAACGTCAGATCGCGGTAGGGAATGAAAATGGGCTTTTTGCCCCCCTCTTCGGCGTGCAGACGGACGCCGTCCTGTTCAAACGTGGCGAGCGTTCCGTCTCCCACGAAGAAACTCTCCTCGCCGTCGCACCGTTCGCGGTAGTCCAGCTCGGTGCGGTTCGCCTCCTGCGCGCACTTCCCGAAGAAGAACGCGGCGAACGCGAGCACGGTCGCGCCCGCGGCGAACGACCCCGTCAGAATATACAAAATCCGCTGCGCCGAAGCGGAATTGTCGCGCATTTCCAGCACAATGACGGCGACGAGCAGACCGATCAGGCACAGCACGGCGACGACGGAAAGCACGAGCGTGAGCGCGTTATACGTTTTCCGCGCGCGGACGAGCGCGTTTTTTTTGCGGGCGCGCGCGTGCGCGTCCGCAGGAACGGGAATTTCTCTCATACGATTGCTCCGTAAACTTGGATATGCGCAGACGTGCTCCCGACAAGGAGCACGCGCGCGGTTATTCTCTTGGAACGTTGGGGTGCAGGCTCTTCCACGGCACGAAGAAAATGAGCGCGAGGATTTGCAGCGGCACGCCGATAAAATAGATCAGTCCGATCTCCGCGCCGCAGACGTGCGCGGTGAGGTAAATGCAGGTCAGCGTCAGCCAGATCAGCACGGTGATCGCCGCAATGCGCACCCAGCGGTAGCGCCAGATGCAGGAAAACACCAGAACGACGATGGCGGACGCGGGTACGGCGTACACGAACGCGAGCCACGTGTTCGGCACGTCGGGCCAGATGATGCCGATAAAGACGAATGCGACGACGGCGACCAGCCAGCACAGCCCCACCGAGAGCAGGGAGATGATGATCCGCCTTCTCAGCCGCGTTTTCTTGGGCATGACGGGCGCTTCCTTGTGCTCGCGCACAAGATCGTCCACCGAAACGTTGAACAGTTCGGCGAGCTGCAATAAAATGCGCACGTCGGGAATGCCGTTCCCCTGTTCCCACTTGGAGACGGATTTATCCGAATAATTGATCTTTTCCGCGAGTTCGCTCTGCGTCATGTTGGAGAGACGGCGCAAGCGCGCTATGTTTTCTCCGATGGTGATTGCGAGAAAATCCTGATCTTCCATGCCCTCATTATACCCGTTTTTGAACGCCTTGTCAATGATTCGCCCCAAAAAAAAGGCACTCTACTGTGAGTAGAGTGTGAATTTTTCACTCTACTCGCGCGAAGGGCACGGGTAGAGCGCGTTTTTGAAAGAGTAGGTTGCATTTTTCGGGCATCATGGCGTACAATAAAGGCGACGGAAGCGAGCGCGCGATACGCGCCAAAGCCGTCACAAACTTCGCCGAAAAGCGGGAGCGGTCCCAGCCGCCGCGCTTTTTACTCTCCAATATTTTTGTAAAGGCCCGCGGCGGAATGCCGCGGGCTTTTACCGTGTCTTTTTATTCTTTTACGAGGACGAGCACTTCGTAGGGCGCAACGGAGACGCTCCCTTCGAGCGTTCTTCCGCTCAGCATCTCCTTGTACGCGCCGTCCAGCACGAGGACGCCCGATTTGTTCTCCGTCTCGACGGCAATGATCGCGTTCCCGCTCCCGCTGCGCGCGGTGAGCACGAGATTGTCGCTCGCGGGCAGAATGGGCGCGCTCCCCGAAAAGCTCCTCAGAACGTCCGCCTCGGGCAGGGTTCCGAGCAGAATGACCTTCCCCTTTCCGACGCGGTGCTGCGTGATGACGGGCAGCCCCGCGAACTCACCGTTTTCGTACACGGCAAGCGCCTCCGCGCCCTTCAACTCGTACGCGCTGTAACAGGTCGAGAGCGCGAACGTACCTTCGCCGCCCGCCCACTTGGCGCGGTAAACGTCGTTCGCAACGGGAAGCACGTACTTCGTATATACGCCCGCAAGCTCTTCGAGGAAGGAATAGGGCGCGTTCGCGTACTTGCTCGAATACTCCGTCATAATATCGGACATCGGTCCGACGACCCACGTGCCGCCCGCCTTGACCCATTCGATGACCCGCTCTTTCAGCCCCTTTTCGTCCACGGTGGAGAGGAAGGGCGAGAACAGGACGTCGTATCCGTCCAGCGCGTGATTGGTCTCGATCACGTCCACGTTATAGTGGCGGAACGCCGCGTGCACGCGGTCGATGAGCGTGCTGCGATAGTCGTAATTTTTCAGCAGGGGCGCGTTGACGGAGTTGATGACCGCCGTCGAGGAATAACGAATGGCGATCTTGGAGCGCACCTCGCTGCCCGTGAGCAGGCTGCGGCACTTTTCAAACTCCGCCGCCGCGCGCGCGACCTCTTCCGTGACGCGATACGCCCTGCCCGCCGTATTGAAGAGCGACCCGTGCGCCAGCTCGTGCCCGTTGGGGTGCGCGCGGAAGAGCCAATATTCGACCATCTCGCCGCCGCGCGCAACGGGAAGCCACGTGTTGATATAGCACGCGCCCTCGGGGCGGTAACCGAATTCCGCAAACGTGCTGCCGTTCCAGCCGACCTGCGTCTCCGTCACCCAGAAGGGCTTATCTTTGATCGTGCGCAGGAAATCGTAACAGAAGGTAATGCGCGCAAGTTCCGCGGCAGGCTCGTAGTGGTTGAACTGCGCCACGTCGAGCTGCTCGTTGATATCGGCGTAGCTGAGAAGATTGGTCGCCATCATATCCGTTCCGACGGGAACGGACGTGTATTTGTGCAGGATCTCCGCCTGTTCGTTGACGTAGGAGACGATATTTTTGCAATGAAAACGCGTCCACTCCGTTTGCAGGGAAGGATGCTCCCATCTGCCGCGGACGGGCGGAAGCACGTCGTCGAAGGACTTGTATTCGAGCGACCAGCGCTGCATTCCCCACTTTGCGTTGAGGTTTTCGGGCGTGCCGTACTTCTCTTTGAGGTAGGCGCGGAACCCGCTCCTGCACAGCGGACAATAACAGCCCTCGTTATAGGGGAAGATCTCGTTATCGATCTGCCAGCCGATGACCCCGGGGTGTTTGCCGAACGCCTTGGCAAGCTCCGTGACGATAATGCGGTTTTTCTCGCGCATGACGGGCGAGGACTTGCACGGGTGACAGCGGGAAAACACTTCCGTGCGCGTGCCGTCCGCATAGACGGTGCGCGTTTCGGGATATTTATCGAGCAGCCACCGCGGCGGCGTGCAGGTCGGCGTACACATGATGACGTCAATGCCCGCCTTATGGAGTTTGTCCACCGCGCGTTCCAGCCAGCCGAGGTCAAACTTCCCCTCTTCCGGTTCCATTTTTCCCCATGCGAACTCCGCCACGCGGACGACGTTCACGCCCGCCTCCTTCATGCGGACGATGTCGCGGTCGACTTCGCTCTCTTCCCACATTTCGGGATAATACGCCGCGCCGACGTAAATTTTCTTCATGAATGCTTCTCCTTTTCTGCCTGAAATGATTGCCGCCGTTTTCGGCTTTTCATAGTATATCATTTCATGGGGAGACTGTCAATACCGCGATTCTAATTTCATGAAGAAATACCGCAAAAGAATGCGCCCGTCCGCGCAGGCGGACGGGCGCAAAAAACGCCCGATGATTCGGGCGTTTTTTATACGGTTCAGTTGAAATATCTCTTCAAGAGACCCTTGAAGCCTGCGCCGTGGCGCGCCTCGTCCTTTGCCATTTCGTGCACAATCTTTCAAAAAATATTATTCTTTTTCCGTTGTTTCAAATAGTTGCATAATATACTCTCGACGAGCGCGGAAATCACCTCTATAATTTATTCCATACTTATTATATAACTTACGTTGCACCTTTTGGATAATCAGCGTTTTTTCAGCCTTCGTGTTGGCTTTTTCATATTTCTCTTTATAATCCATGATGCAGTTATGAATATCTTGATCGTGCATCTCTTTTTTCTGTTCTAATCCATTTTTATAGTCTCTATATACTGCGTCAATCTTTTTTACAGCTTTATTAAAATTTTCTTCGCTAATAAAAGGTACTTCTTCTTCATATACTATAGGCAAACCTATCCCATATAATGTTGTTATTGTATAAGCGTCACATTTTGTTAACTCTTTTATTTCTTTTGTAATGTAACTCCTCATATTTGCCTTAATATAATTTATTATGTTATCAAATTTATATATTTCATCGTTCATATTAATATATGCGTCCATTGCACAATCTAAAACACGTTCACTCGCTTCCTCACTACTAACCACTGTTTCTACATAACCGACCATTTTTGTAAGCTCTAAAAAATCATCAAGTTTCTTGACCCAAATTCTTTCGCTTCCTAATACCTTATCTAACTCATAAAACTTAATGTGTGGATAACGATCTTTCAGTTCAGCAATTTTCATATATAATTCTCCTATTTTCTACAGCTATAAATATTTTATCACATTTTAAATGAACGTCAATAGATTATTTAAAATAATCTATCATTTCATCGCTATTTAAAAAAGAGAGAGCATCTCCTGCTCTCTCTTTTCATTTTGGACTTTCAATTATTTACCGAAATATCTCTTCAAGAGACCCTTGAAGCCTGCGCCATGGCGCGCCTCGTCCTTTGCCATTTCGTGCACGGTGTCGTGGATCGCGTCGTAGCCGAGCTCCTTCGCGCGCTTTGCAAGCATGAGCTTGCCCTCGCACGCGCCCGCTTCCGCCGCCGCGCGCATTTCGAGGTTCTTCTTGGTGGAATCGGTCACGACTTCGCCCAGAAGTTCCGCAAACTTGGAAGCGTGCTCCGCCTCCTCATACGCGTAACGCTTGTAAGCCTCGGCGATCTCGGGATAGCCCTCGCGCTCCGCGACGCGCGCCATTGCAAGGTACATGCCGACCTCGGTGCACTCGCCCGCGAAGTTGGCGCGAAGCCCTTCCATCACTTCCTTGTCTTCGACGATCCCGTCGCCGACGTGGTGCTCGCACGCGAACTTCGCCTCCTCAACGGGAACGAACTTCTTCGCATGGCAAACGGGGCATTCCATCACATCATCCGCGACGATCTCGCCGCAAACAGCACATCTCTTCATAAATCTTATCTCCTTATTTTTTCTGATTGTCCCTTGCAGGACCTTTGTGATTGTATTATAGCATAAATGAGACTGAATATCAATAGTTTTTGATCAAATTTTTTCAAGAATTTTTTGGAGATCTTTGTAATCGGTGGCAAAGCGGGTTGCGCCCGCCTTTTCGAGCTGTTCGCGCGTGCGATACCCCCACAGCGCGGAGACGCCGTACATTCCCGCGTTCAGCGCGACCTTTGCGTCAGGCTCGCCGTCGCCCACAAAGGCGCACTCCATCGGAGCGAGGCGGAGCGAGAGCGCCGCATAGCGCGCCAGCGAGGGATCGGGCTTGCAGGGGAACAGTCCGCTGTCGCCCCCGATGAAGTCGAAAAATCCCTCGGGGAAAAACTGCCCCAAAACGTTCTCGGCGGCGTCCTGCGGCTTGTTGGTCACGACGCCGATTTTCAGCCCGCGCGCACGGAGCACAGAGAGCGTCTCCATTTCATCGGGATAGAGCCGCGTCAGCTCGTTTTTGCTCGCCGCAAAATGCACGCGGAAATCTTCGTAGCACGCATCGAGGTCGGGCGCGCCTTCGGGAAGCGCGCGCTCGATGAGCATTTTCGCCCCGTCGCCCACATAGGCGCACGTCTGCGCATAGTCGATTTCGGGATACCCGTGGCGTCGGAGCATATCGTTGACGCTTGCCTGAATATCGGGAACGGTATCCAGCAGCGTCCCGTCCAAATCAAATAAAACTGCTTTTATCATATGCGGAAATGAAATATTGAAAATTCGATGCAAAAGGCGTCACTTGTTATACCTTTTGCTCTCGGCGGCACCAAGGTAGTGTGCCGCCTCGGTCACGAAATTGCCGCTGAAATGGCAATTTCTTAGTTCGCGACGCGCGCACACCGCACTGCGGTGATGCGCATAATGCGCCGCTCACCTCAATTTGTCGCTCACGCGGCAAAGCAGGGGTCTCACGCAAGTAGACCTTGCGTTCGGGCAAGTTTTTTGCCGACAATGGCAAAAAACTCATTTCGCGACGCGCGCACACCGCACTGCGGTGATGCGCATAACGCGCCGCTCAACCTTCCGCCCGCGCCCCACATTTGCGCATACCTGCGCTTATGGGGAAAGTGTGAGCCGCCGCGTGCTATACTGTTGCGAAAACAGCGGCGGCGAGAGAAAACACATTGTCAGGCGCGTGCGCCGCGCAATGGGTTGTCTCTCAAAATCACGGAAATTCTTTTCGTCAGTTCGAAAAGAATTTCGTGAACTTTTTTACATCTTCTCCGGAACGCCGATCCCCAACAACCCCAGCCCGTTCGTCAGCGCGGTGAGCGTCGCCTTGGTCAGCGCGAGACGGAACGCGCGGACGTCCTCTTCCGCCTGCAAAATCTTGCAGTCGAAATAGAACTTGTTGAAGAGCTTCGCCGTATCCACGCACCAGCGCGCAACGAAGGAAGGCTCGTACTTCTCCGCCGCCTCGCGGACGGTCGCGGGGAAGTCGCCGAGCGCTTTCAAAAGCTCGGCTTCCTGCGCGTTGGGCGTACCGGACGCCGCCTCGTCGAACGCGATCCCGTCCGCCGCCGCTTTGGAAAGCACGGAAGCGGCGCGCGCACAGGTGTATTGCACGTAGACGCTCGTTTCGCCGTCGAAATTGAGCGCTTTATCGTACGAGAAGGTAATATCTTTGATCTTGCTGTTATAGAGCGCGCCGAACACGACCGCGCCCACGCCGACCGTCTCGGCAACGGCGTCCTTATTTTCCAGCGCGGGATTCTTCTCTTCGAGAATGACGCGCGCCTTCTCCACACAGCGGGAGATGACGTCTTCCAGCCAGACGACCTTCCCCTTTCGGGTGGACATTGCGCCGTCCTCCAACGAGACCATGCCGTACGCGACGTGCACGAGGTCCTTCGCCCAATCGTAACCCATCAGCTCCAAGACCTTGAACACCTGTTTGAAATGCAGGTTCTGCTGATAGGCGACGACGTACAGGCACTTGTAAAAATCGTACGTCTTTTTGCGGTAGATCGCCGCAGCGAGATCGCGCGTGGCGTACAGCGACGCGCCGTCCGAACGGAGAATGAGGCAGGGCGGCATGCCGTACGCTTCCAGATCGACGATCTGCGCGCCGTTGCTCTCTTTCAGAAGTCCCTTTTCTTTCAGTTCGGCGACGACAGGCGCCATTTTATCGGTGTAGAAACGCTCGCCCGCGTAGCTGTCGAAACGAATATGCAGGCGGTCGTAAATCTTCTCCACATAGGCGAGCGTGAGCGACTTGAACCACTCGAAGAGGTCGTTCGCCTCCTTGTCGCCGCTTTCGATGAGACGGAAGTATTCGCGCGCCTCCGCCTCCATCGCCTCGTCCGCTTCCTCGTTGAAGCGCACATAGAGCGCGTTGACGGCGTGAATGCCGCCCCGCTCGACCTCTTCCCTGTTGCCCCAGCGTTTGTACGCGGAAATGAGCTTGCCGAACTGCGTTCCGTAGTCGCCGAGGTGATTGATCCCCACCGCGCGGTAGCCGAGGAAGTTGAAAATGCGGTAGAGCGCGCCGCCCAGCACCGTGGTAGACAGATGCCCGATATGGAAGGGCTTTGCGATATTGACGGAGGAGTAGTCGATACAGACCGTTTTTCCGCTGCCCTCGTCGGATGAGCCGTATTTTGCGCCCTCGCGCGCGATACGGGCGAGCACGTCGGCGGCAAGCCCCGCCTTGTTCACTTTAAAATTGAGATAGCCGTTGACTGCGGAGACTTCGGCGACGACCTCGTCGGGCGCGATCGTTTTCGCAAGCTCCTGCGCGATGATCACGGGGCTTTTCCGAAGAGCTTTTGCAAAGCGAAAGCAGGGCAGCGCGAAATCCCCCATCGCGGAATCGGGCGGAACGGCGAGCAGGGAAGCAATTTCCTCCTGCGCCACGCCCTCCACATTGATTTTCTGTGCGATATACTGTTTATAATCCATAGCGGTTCCCATCTCTTTGAGATATTTTCGCCGATTATTTTACCATAAAAATATGTAAATGGCAATCGAAAGGTTTGCGTGTTTGAAAGAAATCAAGTATAATGGAGCAGAAAACAAACATTGGAGAAAAAACGCATGAAATTAGGCGTCGTAGGACTTCCGAACGTCGGAAAATCCACCCTTTTCAACGCAATCACGCACGCGGGCGCGGACGCCGCGAACTATCCGTTCTGTACCATCGAGCCGAACGTCGGCGTCGTGGCAGTTCCCGACGAGCGGCTGGACAAGCTCGCCGCGCTCTATCAGAGCAAAAAAGTCACCCCCGCCGTCATCGAATTTGTGGACATTGCAGGTCTCGTGAAGGGCGCGAGCCGCGGCGAGGGGCTCGGCAACAAGTTTCTTTCGCATATCCGCGAAGTGGACGCGATCGTTCACGTGGTGCGCTGTTTCGAGGACGAAAACGTGACGCACGTCGAGAGTACGGTCGACCCCGTGCGCGACATTGAAACCATCAACCTCGAACTCATCCTTTCGGACATCGAGGCGGTGCAGAAGCGCACGGACCGCATCAAAAACGCGGCGCGCGGCGGGTCGGACAAGAACGCCGCGCAGGAATACGCCTTCCTGCAAAAACTGCTCGCGCACCTCGAATCGGAACAGCCCGCCAATTCCCTTCCCGTCACCGACGACGAAAAGGCGATGCTCGATAATCTCTTCCTCCTCTCCTCCAAACCCGTCATCTACTGCGCGAATATCTCCGAAAAGGACATGGGGGCGGGCGAAGAGGAAATCCCCCTCGTGATGAAGGTCAAAGAATACGCCGCAAAACACGGCGCGGAGGTCATTGTCGTATGCGCCAAGACGGAGGAGGAGCTTTCCCAGCTCAGTCCCGAAGAACAGGCAATGTTTTTGGAGGATTTCGGGCTGACCGAGAGCGGGCTTTCCAAGCTCATCAAGGCGTCGTATAAACTGCTGGGGCTGATTTCCTACCTGACGGCGGGCGAAAAAGAGACGCGCGCGTGGACGATCGTGAACGGCACGAAAGCGCCGCAGGCGGCGGGAAAGATCCACACCGATTTTGAAAAGGGATTTATCCGCGCCGAAGTCGTGGAATGGCAGACGCTTTTAGAATGCGGCGGACTTGCAGGCGCGCGCGAAAAGGGAAAAGTTCGCTCCGAAGGCAAGGACTACGTGATGAAAGACGGCGACGTGGTGCTCTTCCGCTTCAACGTATAACGCCGAAAAAATGCGGATATTCAAGCCAACCGCCGCCGCGCAAATGCGCGGCGGCGGCACTTTATAAAAGCGCGCCCGCGGCTGTTGCCGCGGGCGCGCTCCGTATTCTGTTTTTACTCTTCTTTGTTTTCGGGTTCCGCCGCCTCTTCGGGCGCAGCGACCGCCGCCGTTCTCTTTGCGTCGCGCTCGCGCTTGTAGGCGGGATAATCCGCCGCGCAGAAGACGATGCAGGCGATCAGGAACGCTACCACGAGGGCTGCAACCGCTACGAGAATAATATTCGTTGTGTTGACGATGGTCGTAACGCCGCTCTGCTGATAGACGATCTGCGACTCAGCCGCAAACAGCGCCACGAGCGCGCTCTTTGCCGTCTCGCTGTTCGTCTTGATGGTCTCGAACATATTATCGACCTGCTCTCCGAACGCCGTATTCGCCGCGCGGATCGTATCCGCATTGGGAGACTCGCTCACCGTTCCGCCCGTCTGCTCGTACGTGTAGCCGATCGCTTCGATCTGCGCTTCCAAGCCTCGGTTCTCCTGTTCAAGCTCCAAAACTCTCTGCTCGTAATAGCCTGCCGTAATGACGGAATTTGCAAACTGCTCCTTGTAAAAGAGCATTTCCTCTTCGTTATTTTTGATCTGCTTTGCCCAGCTCTCCGCCGCCTCTTTATAATCTTCCGCCTTGGAACCCTCGGGAAGATAGACGAAGCGGTTCATTGCATAATTCTTTTCAAGATCGGAAAGAAGATTGCCGATCGTCTGCGCTTCGGCATAGAGCGCGCTGATCGACTTGCCCTCATAAACGAAAGAACCGTACGTCGCCGTAGTCTGCGTCTGCGTCGTTGTATCGGAATCGCTCTGCGCATCCCCCGTCACTGCTGCATAGCGTTCCAGAATATAATCCTGTTGTCTGCGAAGAATGGCAAGCCTGTCGCCATACGCTGTATAGCCGTTCAGAGAATCGTATCCCGAAAGTCTCGCGGTGAAGTCCATGCCGGAGATCTTCGCGTTCACCGTGGCGATCGTCTGATCGAGCACGGCGCGCAGGAAGTCGGACGCCTGATCGGCGCTCTCGAAATACGCGCTCGAAACGGTGATGGTATAAACGCCCGTGTACACCGTCGTGTTGTTCGCGCCCGCCGTCGTCTCGGCGGAGATGGAAATGCCGCCGTTGGACGACATCCCGTCGATATCGATATTCGCAAACGATTCGTTGGACGCCTTCGCCGCTTCCAATTGCGCGGCATAGACCATGGACGCATGGTTGAACGTCGTCCCGTCGGGATACTGACGGTCGCTCACACCGGGAAATTCCACCATAAAGGTGACGGAATAATCGTTCTTTCCGCGGTTGATGACGAACCCGAACAAAAGCGACGCGACGAGCGCGACGATCACGGAAATGCCGAGGATCCACCAGATGCGTTTTTTGACAAGATGGCAGATCTCGCCAAAGGTGATTCCGCTTTCTTCTTCCATAGTTTCCTCCTTGCCGGAAACGTGCGTTTCCCCTCAATTCGTTGGTATGACAAATTTATTATACTTGATTTTTCCGCCTGTGTCAAACATTTTGCGAAAATTCTGTCCGCGACTTGCAAACAAGATTAACAGACGCCTTCCCGACCCGCCGCCCGTCCCCTTTTTTCAGATGAGAAAAGAGCTGAAAGAAATTTCAGCTCTGCCCTGTGGAGACGATCTCCTCGTCCTCATCTTCCCCGTTCCCGGGGCGGATCATGCAGTAATGCGGGTTGTGCGCGTACTGCTCCGTTTTTTTCTTCTCTTTCATGCACACCTCCGCAAGGAGTATGCGCACCGCGCGCCCGTCCGATACGCGAACGCCGCGGCAGTGCCATGCACTGCCGCGGCGCGTCCGTCCGTTTGCGGTCCGCGCGGCAATCGGCGCGCGGACCGCGTCAGGTTTCCTTCTTGTCTTTGTCCTCTTCTTTCCCGCATTCGCCCGACATTTCGGCGATCGCCTCGCGTTCGCGGCGGATACGTTCCTGTTCGCGTTCGTACGCGTCCTGATCGACGCGGTCTGCGTTCCCCTGTTCCTTTTTCATGTGCAGTTCCCCCTTTTGCCATCATTATAACACGGCGGAACGGGGCTGTCAAGACCGCTTTTTATTCGGCGATCTGTTTTTTTACTTTGGAGAACATCTCCGTCTTTTGGTCGATCATCATCTTTTCGGCGGGCTGAACTTCGTAATACCCGCGCGAAAGCATCTGCTCGAACACGCAGAACTGCGTATCGGCGTGTTCGCCGTAGAGCTTTAAGATCTTTTTGCGGAATCCCGCGGAACTCCCCTCCGCAAGCGCGGCGGCGTAGTAGTTCATGAGCAGTTTTTCCGCGTCGAGCAGGTCCTGCAAGGCGTCTTTTTCGTTGAGCGTCGTGTCGCGTTTCGTCTGTTTCATGCCTTCCCTCCCAACATTGCGTAGAGCGCCGAAAAGCGTTCCGCGTGCATACGGGAGATGTTTTCCATCTCCTCGGCGAGCGCCGTATCCATGAGCGTGTTGGCGTAGATCCGCGCCTTCTTGCACGCCATCTCTTCCCCCGTGAGCAGGTGCGTGAGCACCTCCACGTCCTTTGCCGTCAGATTGGTCATAACAAAAAACCTCCTTTCTGCATTTTGTGCGGAGAAAGGAGATCTATTCGCATGAAAAAAAATTATGCCTGATGAAAATATTTGCACAGATGCGCGAGCGTGCAGTGTTCGCAGTCGGGGCGCTGGGAATGGCACACCCGCCGCCCGTGGTAGATGAGCCAATGATGCGCGCGCGACCACTTTTCTTTGGGAATGACCCTGCACAGCCCCTCTTCCACCTTTTCGGGCGTGCTGCCCTCGGCAAGCCCCAGACGGTTGGAGACGCGGAACACGTGCGTATCCACAGCGATCGCGTCGCCGCCGAACGCGACGGCATAGACGACGTTCGCCGTTTTTCTGCCCACGCCCGCGAGCGTGCGCAGCTCTTCCAGCGTGGAAGGCACTTCCCCGCCGAATTTTTCCAGAATATCGCGCGAGGCGGAGAGGATATGCGCCGCCTTATTATGGTAGAACCCGCACGAGTAAATGTATTTTTCCAGCTCCTCCTGCGAAAGGAGCAGCATTTTCTGCGGCGTGTTGTGCTCTTGGAAGAGCTTTTCCGTCACCTGATTGACGCGCTCGTCCGTACACTGCGCGGAGAGAATGACCGCGACGAGCAGCTCGTAGGGCGAGCGGAATTTCAGCGCGGGAACGGCGTCCGGATACAGCGCTTCGAGTTGCGTTAAGATTTCGTCAGATGTGCACATATGCACCTATTATACAACGGCGCGCGCAAAAAAGCAAGCTCAGACGCGCACAAACGCGCCGCCGCATATCCGCAGATACCCCCAGAACGCCGAATAGCGGCGTCCGGCGAGCAGCGGACGGACGCGCGGGAAAAAATTGCAATCGAATTTCACCGAAACGCCGCACCCGATCCCCGCCTCTTTGGGCGTGGAGACCGCCTGCGACGGCACGCCCGCGCCTTTGAGCAGCGAAAGCGCGTCGAGCGCCTGCGCCCGCGATCTGAATACCGCCAACATCGTCATGTTCTCTTCCTCGACCTCGTATATATAATGATATGATCTATCTCGACAACGCCGCGACGGGAGGCGAAAAACCCGCCGCCGTACAAAACGCCGTGCTCGCCGCCTTGCAGGCGTGCGCAAATCCCGGGCGGAGCGGACACAGCCGCTCCATTGCCGTCGCCGAACGCGTGCTCGCCTGCCGCAGACTGCTCTCCGACCTCTTCGACGGCTTCGGATTCGAGCGCGTCGTCTTTACCAAGAACTGCACCGAGGCGCTCAACCTCGCCATTCTCGGCACGCTGCGCAAAGGCGACCACGCCGTAACGACCTGCCTCGAACACAACTCCGTGCTCCGCCCCCTCGAATACCTGAAAAAGACGCGGGGCGTGACGTACTCCGTCGCGCCGCTCGTGGACGGAAAACTCCTGCCCGAGACGATCGCCTCGCTCGTCCGCCCCGAAACCAAGCTCTGCTGCGTGACCTCCGCCTCCAACGTGACGGGGGAAACGCCCGACCTGTTCGCCGTCCGTATGCGGCTGCCCGAGCGCGTCCTCTTTCTGGTGGACGGCGCGCAGGGCGCGGGGCATCTCCCGCTGAAAATGCGCGCGGCGGGCATCGATTTTCTCGCCCTTGCGGGGCATAAGGGACTGCACGCGATCCAAGGGGCGGGCGCGCTGCTCTTTTCCGAGCGCGTCTCCCCCGACCCCGTTCTGTTCGGCGGCACGGGCAGCGAGAGTTTCAACCTCGATATGCCCGCATTCTACCCCGACCGTTTGGAGAGCGGAACGCTCTCCTATCCCGCGATCAGTTCCCTCTTCGAGGGCGCGCTCATCGTGCAGGCGCGCCGCAGCGAGGGCGCGCGCAAGCTCATTTCGGTCACGGGCGCGGTTGCGGAGGCGGTCTCCTCGATGGACGGCTTTACTTCCTATTCCGCGGCAAACGCCTGCGGGATCTCCGCCTTCGCGCACGAGAAGATCCCTTCGGAGGAGCTTGCGGGCATTCTCTCCGAACGGTTCGGCATCGCCGTGCGCGGCGGACTGCACTGCGCGCCCCTTGCGCACAGGGCGCTCGGGACCTTCCCCGCGGGACTTGTGCGCGCGTCGTTCTCCCCCTTTCAGGGAATGCGGGAAGCGCACGCCCTTCTTGACGCGCTCCGCCGCATTGCGGAAAACGCTACATCTTTTTGAGTTCGGCGACGATTTTTTGCAGTTTTTTGCGCTTCGCGCCGTCCAGCATGGGCGAAAACTGCGCGTAAAAGGCGTCGATCTGTTCGTTCGTGAGCGTGCCGCTGCGCTTTCCCTCGACGGCGCGCGCGTAGATGGACTTCAACAGATCGTTCTCGCTTTTGCCGTCGTACGAGGCGGCGACCTTTTTCGCCTCCTCCAAAAACGCGTCCTGCGCGCCGCCGTCTCCCGTGAAGTTCGCAAAATCTTTCATGAACGTCTCCTCCTTCTTCATCCTATGACGCGCACGCCCGTTTTGCGCACTGCATACAATAAAAGTATGCAACCGGTCATCCTTCTCGTATTGCTCATGTTTGCGCAGCAGCCCGACTTCGGCGCGTCTTTGCAGAAATTCCTCGCGTTCTACCGCGAGAACCGCGAACTGCTCGCCGCGCTTGCGGGTGAAATCGGCGCAGCCCCGCCGCCGCAGCCGACCGCGCAGGAAAAAAGCCGCCCCGAAGAGGGCGGCACTCATGCGGATATTCTCCAAACGTACCTAAAAAACGCGGCCGTGCATTAGGCGAGCGCGGCAAGGACCTGCGTCAAGAACGCGTCCGTCCCGTCGGGGAGCATGGGCGCGGTGATTGCTTGCGCGCCCGCCTGCGGATAGGAGGGCGTAACGCCCTTTTCGTGAATGCTGTTCCCGTTCGGCCAGAAGATTTCGGCGACGGTGAGGCGGAACGCGTCTCCGCTGATCGTCGTAAACGTGGACTGCATGACGCCCTTTCCGTAGGTGCGGCAGACGCCCGTCTCCGCGTCATGGCGGAGATAAATATCCTCGTATCCGATCGTTCCGTAGTCGATGAGCGCGCCGATCAGGCACTCGGAGGCGGAGGCGGTATTTTCGTCCGCCAGAACGGTGATGCGGCTTTCGTCCGTAAAATACGCGGAATAATCGTTGCCGTCCGCGCGGTACAGCGTTTCGGAGCCGTCGCGGAAGACGGCGCGCGCCACGACGGGGCTGTTTCCCTCCGCATTTTTCAGCAGATGGGCGGAAATGGCTTGCAGATCGCTCATATATCCGCCGCCGTTGCCGCGCAGATCGAGCACGAGGTTGCTCCGCCCGCGCGATTTCATCAGGGAAAGGCAGGCGGCGAACTCCTCCGCGCAGTTCCCGTCGAAGGAATCGAGGCGGATATACGCCGTATCCGCGTCAAGCCCTGCAAGCGCGCCCCTCTCCTCCGTCACGTCGGTGAGTACGGTCTGCTCGTCGCCGCGGAACGCGTAGGCGCTTTCGCTGTCCCGATACAGACAGTACGCCGCGCGGTATTCCGTTGCGTCCACCGTGTAGGCGTTGGATTCGGAGGGCGTTTCCCCCGCCGTAAAGCCCGCATACAGGATAAATTCGCCCGCCTGCGTATCGATAAAGGAGATGAGTTCGCTCGCGCTGCCCGTCTGGACCGCGCCGCCGACCTCCGACCAGCCGAGCAGATACATTCCCTTTTCGATGCCCGCAAGGCAGGCGGAGGAATTTTCCACGACGGCATAGAAGCGCACGCCGTCCGACTCCGTCAGGAGCGTGACGCCGACGCCCTCGTTGCGCCCCTCGCTCTCGGCAATGAGCTGCGCGTATTCGTCCGCGGTATAAAAATAGGAGAAGCGGTCGGGCACGACGACCCCGTACAGCGCGTCGTAGAGCGCGTCGAGATCGACGTCCTTGTAATACTCCTCATCGAGCGTACCGATCATCCATTCGAGTTTTCTCAGGCGCGCGTCCCGCGAATAGGCGCTTCCCAGCCACCCCGCGAGAAAGGCGGCGGCGACGATGAGAACGGCGAGAAGAATAACAAGCGCCCGCCTGCCCCTTCTCTTGGGCGAGGCGGGCGCCTTGCTTTGCTGACGATCCTGTTCCATGCAAAAAACTCCTACGATTGCAATAATTTATAGAGCACGGAGAGAATGCGGAAGGTGACCGCGTCCGAGAACTTTCGGATATTCAGCCCCGTGACGCGTTCGATCTTATCGAGGCGGTACATGAGCGTATTGCGGTGCATAAAGAGGTTGCGGCTCGTCTCCGAGACGTTGAGACTGCTCTCCAAAAACGCCTCCGCCGTCTCCGTCATCTCCTCGTCCTCGAAGATCTCCTCCGCGCTCTCGGCGCGGAACTGTTCGAGATATTCCTGCATACGGCTCTTGGGAAGATCTTCCAGCAGTTTGACGAGCAGATATTCGCGGTAGGAATGCACCTCGCCCACGTTGTGGAAAATGGCGCTCACGCGGACGGCAGTGACCGCCTGCAAATAGGAGCGCGCGATCTCGGAGAAGGAGCGCACCTCGCACCCGATGCCGACGCTCGCCTTCACGCCCAGCTCCTCGTACAGGGAATTGCGCAGAAATTCGCCGAATTCGTAGGCGCTCTGCTCCCCGTCGGCAAAGTGGACGACGGCGACGCGGTTGTCGTCCATGCGGACGACCATATCCTGCGATTCGGAGAGCGTGCGTTCGAGCTGCGCGTACGATTCCGCAAGGCGTTTATCGGGCACCGCGTCCACCGCCACGCACGTCCCGTCCGCAAGGTTGAACTTCGTCATGAAGCGGAAGGCGTACCACCCGCCGCCCTCGCCGAGGAGAATGGTCCTGAGCGCCTCCTCTTTGGCGGGAATGAGCGTGTGGGAATCGACGTTTTCCACGAGATAAGCGATCAGCCGCGCCTCGCGCTCGGCATATTCCCCCGTTCCGCGCAGGTACGCGGGCACTTCCTCGCCGCGGTAGGCGAGCGCAAAGCGCGTCTCCCCGCCGCCGCGGGGGGAAAGGGTCGCCTCAGCCCCCGTCTTTTCGCAGATATCCGCAAGAATCTTTTCAAGTTCCGCAAGCGCAGCCTTCATCCGTAAAATCCCCCTTCGCGCCGCCCCGAACGCCGCTTTTCGCGCTCCGCGCGCAGGCGCGTTTCCTGACTTTCGCCCCGTATTTGGGTATTTTTACCCATACGTCGGTCCTATTATACCATCTCCGCGCGCAAATAGCAAGAATTTTCTCCAAAATACCCCACCCATGTCTGCGATTTCACATTCCCGCCGCGGACATGGTGCATGAAAAAGTGCACAAAAATATCTTTTTTCGGAGAAGTTTATTGACATACCCCGCACACCCGTGCTATAATGAATTGAAACATGGGGAATCTTTTAAATTCCCGCAATCGAGCAAACTAATTTCGGAGTGTGAACAGCATGAGCCAAAACCAGACTGAACAGGTAACTGCGGGCATGGTCGCCACAGAAACTCCCGAACAGACGTATTCCGCAGGCGGATACCGTACGCTTGCAGTCATCGCATTCATTGCCGCCGTCGGAGGGCTCTTTATCGGGCTGCTCTCCAAATGGGTGGGATTCCTCGCCCACAGCGATGTTTTCAGCGCGCAGGGCGGCGTGCTTGACGGATCGCTCATCGGGTTCTTCATCTTTTATGCGAGAACGGTCTTCAACGACGTCGGCATTCTGAGCTATCTGAAAGACTACATCTATCACCCGCTCAATATCGTGGACGCGTCGCTCTTGCTCTCTTCCGCAATGACGGCGCTTGCAATCGTCCTCTCGCTCGTGCTGGGCGTTATCTCGTTTGTTTCGCGCAAAGCCGCGAAGGGCTGCGCCATGACGAGCGCGGTGTTCGTGTTCCTCGGCTACGCCGGTCTGTTCGCGACCAACTTCTACGCGGCGCGCCTCATGGCGGACGGCTTCGCGCGCGTTATGTTCGATATTCCCACCGCGATCATCGGCGGCGTGATGCTGATCTGCCTTGTGATCGCCGCGCTTGCCCGCCGCAAGGGACTCGGGCTTCTCAACTTTGTGCTCTTCCTGCTGACGGCGCTCACGATCTACGCGCTCTGCAATACGCAGTCGCTGTTCGCGCAGCTCACCCTTCTCGGCGGCACGGCGGCGCTCCGCGAAAATCTCTTCTTCGGGATCTCCGCGCTTGCGCTCGCTGCGCTGATTGCGTTCAACTTCGTCGCGTCCTCCGTCCGCCTGAGCGCGAAAAAGGCGTACGTATTTGACGCGGTCCGTTTCGGGCTTCTGCTCGCGGCGGCGGTTCTCGCCTTCGTCGCGAACGGGCTGGGCAACGAATGGGCGCTGTTCGATACGCAGATGCTCTCCGTCATTCTCATGCTTGCCGCGCCTCTGGCGGCGCTCCTGCTCTCGCTCGTGATCGCCATCGTGCAGGCGACGAAAGCGCGCAGAAACGAAGCGGAAGAGACGAGCAAATCGCTCGATCAACCTACGGCTTCCCCCGCGGCGGCAGCCGTTGCGCCCGCCGCCCAGGTCGCGCCCGCCGCGCAGCCCGCATCCGCTTCGGCTTATGCGCAGAAGGAGCAGACGCCCGCAGCCCTCTCCGTGACGGAAGGCTCGCAGGAAGTCGCCAAGAACGTGACGGTCAACGTCGCGCCGCAGACGGCGGAACAGCAGCCGCCGCAGAACGTGACGGTGAACGTGACGCCCGCAATGTACGGTCAGCAGCCCGTCATGCCCTTCTACCCCATGCCTTACTACGCTGCGCCCCAGCCTGCGGTACAGCCGGCGGCGGAACAGCCCGTTCCCGCGCCCGCGCCCCAGCCCGAGCCCGCGCCCGAGCCCGTCAAGGAAGAGGCGATGAGCGAATTTGAACGCAGTATGGCTGCGCTCGCCAAGGGCATCGAACCGGAGACGGCAAACACTGCCGCGGCGGCATATCAGCCGACCCCCGCGCCCGTCTTTGCACAGCCTGCGCCCGTGCCCCAGCCCGTTCCCGCGCCTGCATACGACGCAACGCAGTACACTTACGATTCCTTCATCAACAGCCTTACGCCGCAGGAAAAGAACGAGTTCGGCGATCTGTTCATCGCGAACAAGTACGGCGATCTCGCATATCTGCCCGCGTACGTGATCGGCGGAGACAACCGCGAATTCTTCTCGAAGGTATTCATTTACTTCGGCAGATTCCGCAGCCACATCTCCTCCGCGCTGCTCGATAAGCTGTACGTCTACGTCAGCCGCAACTAAAAAATAACCGAAAGCTCCGCGCTGACTGCGCGGAGCTTTTTTTGTATCAAAGCGAACGTCATCGCCCGTCAGGTGCATAAGTTTGTGTCACCTCCCCCTCTTTGAGAAAAGACTGCGCGCGCCCCGCAAAAATGCGGGGCGCGCGGTTGCTATAAAAAACAAATTACAATCAGATGAGACGGATCACAACGCAAATGCCCTCTTCGTCGCTGTACCCGCGGGCTTCGCTGAGCGCGTCAACGAGGTATAATCCCCTGCCGCGTTCGTCGTCTGCGCCCGAGCAGGTGGACGTTACGGGCGGGCAGAACGCGATCTCGCTCCGCACGCTGATGCGCAGCGTATTCCCGTCGCGGCGAACGCTGAACGCCGCGCAACCGCCGCCGTATTGCAGCGCGTTCACGAGCAGCTCGTTGGCGACGAGCCTGCAATTAAATACGGCGTCGTCGGAAACGGCGTCCTGTTCGAGCGCGTCGCACATTGCGGCAAGCGCGCGCCGCAGCGCATCGTAATCGTCCACTTTGAAATCCATCATTCCACCATCGACTTTTTGAGGTTTTCCCTTAGTTTTTGCAGGATCTTGCGCTCCATGCGCGAGACGTTCATCTGCGAAACGCCCATTCTCTTTGCCGTCTCCATCTGCGAAAGCTCATGCCCGAAACGGTATTTGACGAGCGCGCGCTCCTGATCGGAGAGCGTCGAAAGCGCGGCGCGGACCGCGTCTCTGTTCTCCACGTCCTCGAAAATGTTCTCCTCGGCAGGGAGCACGTCGTGCAGGCTCATGCTGTCGCCTTCGTGATCCACGGTGCTGTCGAGCGAGACGACCCCGCCAGCCTCCGAACAGCGCAGCACCTCTTCTTCGCTCACCCCGAGGCGCGCGGCAAGCTCCTTCGCGGTGGCGTTTTTCCCCGTCTCCGCAAGGTATTTTTCCGCTTCGCGCTTGATGCTCACCCTCAGCTCGCTCACTTTGCGCGGCAGGTGTACGAGGCGGGAGCGGTCGCGGAAATAGTTCTTGATCTCGCCCGTGATGGTGGGCGTGATGAACGTAGAGAATTTCAGCCCCTTCCGTTCGTCGAAGCGCTCCACGCCCTTGATGAGCGCGAGCGAGGCGACCTGATACAGATCGTCATACTCCACGCCGCGCCCGACGAATTTTTTGGCGAGCACGGAGGCTATGTAGAGATATTTTTCCACGATCTGATTGCGGATGGCAATGTCGCCCGTTTCGCGGTATTTTTGGAAAAGTTCTTCGTCGTTCATGCCTGCTTTCCGAAGGTAAACGTAATCTTTGCGATCGCGCCGTCCCGTCTCTCCATCACGACGCCGCGCGCGAGCGCGTTGATGAGCGCGAGGGCGATCTCGTCCTCCTCGCAGCCTGCACCCTGTCCGCGTTCTCCGTCGCCCTCCACGGAGACGGAAAGTTCGTCGCCGTCGGCAAAGGCGACGCGGGCGGACGCATACCCGCCGCGCAGAAGGAGCAGAAGGCTCTCGGTCACGCAGACCTTGCAGTCCTCGCCGTCGTCATAGCTCAAAGAGACGAGCGAACATAAGCCGCCCGTTGCAAGCCGCACCGTCGTCATCACGTCGGGACTGAGCGCAACGCGTAAACTGAGTAATTCGTCCATCATTCTATCTCCATGATCTTATCGAGCGCGCAGATGACGAACAGCTTTTTCAGGCGGGGATTCAGCCCCGTGAGCTTCAAGCCGTGACCGTTCATCTTGACGAATTTGAGAATTTTTACGAACGTGCCGAGCGCCGTGGAATCGAGAAATTCAAGTTTCTCGCACGAAAATACGATGTCGGAATCGGACTGCCCGTAAAACGCCCTGACCGCCGCGTAAAACTCTTCGGCGTTTCCCGAATCGATCACGCCGCTGAGCGCGAGCGTGAAGGGAGAATTGGTGAGTAACGTAACTTCTTTCATGATTTCCTCCGCCGCGTGCAGGTAACGCGGCCCTTACTATAATTTTACCACCTTTTGCGGCGGCTTCAAACGCTATTTGAAAATTTCATTCAGACTTTCCAGCACGAGATCGGGCTGATCGGGGAAATTTTTCATATTTTCCCGCGTCGTTTCGCCCGAAAGCACCAGAAGGCTCTTCATGCCGTTGGCGTTCCCGAAGCGGATATCGGTGTGCATTCTGTCGCCGACCATGCAGGTGCGCCCGGACGGCACGCCGAACGCCCGCGCGACGCACGCGCCCATGACGGTGTACGGCTTGCCGCAGATGACGGAAGGCGTTCTGCCCGACGAACGCTCGAAGAGCGCCAGAAAAGACCCGACGTCAGGCATCGGCACGCCCGCCGTGGGGCATACGTCGTCGGGATGGGTGGCAATATATACCGCGCCGCCCGCCAGAAACTCGTTGAACCGCTTCATCTTGGCGAAATCGAGCGTCACGTCGTACGCCAGTACGCAGACTTCGGGCGTTTCATCGTCGAGCGCGATGCCCGCGCGGGCGAACTGCGCGCGCACCGCGTCCGTCGCCAGAACGTGCACCCGCGCCCCCGCATGATGCTCCGAAAGATATTCGATCGCCGCCATGGCGGAGGTGTAAACGGCGTCTCCCTCCCCCCAAAGTCCGATGCGCCCGAGCTTTTTCTCGTATTCGTCGGGCGTTTTGGACGAGTTGTTTGTGAGGTACACCAGCTTTTTTCCGCAGGCGCGGAGCCGAGCGAGCGTTTCGCGCATTTCCCCGATGGGCGTTTCGTCCAGATAGACGGTCCCGTCGAGGTCGAGCAAAAATAAATCGGTCGTTTGCAGCAATTCTTCTTTGGTCATATTTCCCAATCCATCAGCCCGAAATCGCGGATAACGGCGCAAAGTCCGTCCCCCGCCCGCTCGGGCAGTATTTTCAGTATCGTAAGGTCGGGTTTTCCCGTCGGCACGGGAGCATAGGCGCGCAACGCCCGTTCGTACGCGCTCTTGCGCGCGGTCACGGCGCGAAGCTCCGCCAGCAGCTCTCCGCGCGCCCGTTCCAGCCGCAGCGCCCGCGCGGCGTACTCCTCCCGCGAGGGAATTTGCAGAGAGGCGTACGGCACGTGCGCGCGTTCGGCGCGCGCGGCGTAGTCGGGAACGGCGTACCGCCGCGGTCTCCCCTTGGCAAAAAATGCGAGGTAGAGCGCGCAGAGCGCCTGCCACCGCGTATATGCCGAGCCTTCCAGCCGCATTCCCTCGCCCTGCGGCACGCCCTCTTCTTCGAGCATCCGCAGGCGCGCGTTCCGCCGCACGATCTCTTCGGGCGACAGTTCGCCGCGCATTTCCGAAAGGGAGAACGCTTCCTCGTACCCCTCTCCGCCCCACGCGCGGCGGCAGATCAGCCCGACGGCTTTCTCCTCGAAGCGCGCAAGGCGGGCAAGCATGAGCCGCGCATAGCCCTCGGAGAGAGACGGACGGAGAAAAGCAGGATCGCAGAACACTTCGCCCGCCGCGAGCGGAACGCGGATGCGGTTTCCGCCCACCGTCACCTCGCCGCGCGCCGACAGCACGCCGTCAAACGCGGCTTCCGCGGGGAAGAGCGCGCAGGGAATGCCGCGCACCGCGGCGAAAAAGCGCGCCGCCTTCAAGACTTCCGCCCCGCCCGCCGCCAGAACGCAGCCCGCCTCGGGCAGCGCGAACAGCGGGAGCGCGTCGCCCTCCCACATGGCGGAGAGCGTGTGCGGCGCGCGCACTGCGGGCAGCATCGCCGAAAACGCGCCGCTCTCGGCGACAATGAGCGCCTTTCCTGCGCGCCCCTGCAAAAACCGCGCCGCGCCCTCCTGTACGGAACAGAAGGAAAGCCCGCCCCCTCCGCACCGTCCGCCATCTGCGGGATTTATCTTCGGTACGGATGAGTCGAGCCGCATGGGTCTCCTCCCTATGAAAGTATTTGATGAAGTTGTGCGAGCAGAGCGTCGTTCTCTGCGGGCGTACCCACCGTGATGCGCACGAAATCGCGCAACACGGGTTTATCCCAGAAGCGGACGAGCACGCCCGCGTCTTTGAGCCTCTGATAGATCTCCTCTCCGCTCCTGCTCGCGCGCCCCGCGAAGAGGAAATTCGCCTTGCTTTCGGGCACGGTAAAGCCCATGTTTAGCAGTTCCGCGCGGACGCGGCTGCGTTCGGACACGATACTCTTCACCGTGCGGGCGTGATAGTCCTCGTCCTGCACCGCCGCGACGCACGCCGCCTCCGCAACGGCGTCCACGGGATAGGAATTGAAACAGTCCTTCATGCGCATAAGTCCCGCGATCAGCGCGCTGTCGCCCACCGCGTAGCCGCAGCGCATTCCCGCGAGCGAGTAGCTCTTGGAAAAGGTCTTAATAACGAGCAGATTCGCGTATTTTTTCGTGAGCGGCGCAAGGCTCTCGCCGAAAAAGTCCATGTACGCCTCGTCCGCGATCACGATTCTATCGGGTACGGACGCAACGAACCGCTCCATTTCTGCGCGCGCGATGCCGATCCCCGTCGGCGCGTTGGGGTTGGCGATATAATACCCTTGGCAGTCCGCCGCGAGCATCGCGTCGAGCGCGAGCGTAAAATCGGGCATAAGCGGCACGATTTTGACGGGAACGCCGAAAAACGCCGCGAAAACCTCGTAAAAGGAATAGGTAATATCTGCAAAACAAGCGCCCGCGCCGTCCCCGTCGAAAAAGGCGGGAAAGCTCAGCGCGAGCACTTCGTCCGACCCGTTTCCGCAGAAGATATTCTCGGGCGAAACGCCTTCGCGCGCGGCGAGGGCTTCGCGCAGCCGCCCCGCGTCGGGGCGCGGATAGCGGCGGAGATCATCGGGATTCATCCGCGCGAGCGTTTCCATGACGCGCGGAGAAGGCGGATAGGGATTTTCGTTTGTATTGAGTTTGACGTACGTTTTGCCGCGCAGCTGTTCGCCCGCCGTATAGGGCGTGATACCGCGCGCCTTTTTGCTGAGAAAGTCCATGGCGTCCCTCCGCATAGGAACATAGGAATATAATTATTATCCCTATTATACCCCGCGGCGCGCCGTTTGTCAAATATTCAGCGGAGGAAGCGCAAGTTCCACGCCGTTGACGGCGTATCCGACCGCCATGCCGAGCAGGAACAGCCCGAAAATGATGAGCGCGTTCCGCTTCCAATCCTTCACGTTGCGCAAAAGGACGAGGATCCCAAGCCCCGTGTTGACGATCAGTCCTGCAAGGCAGCTCCCGAACGAGATCCCGCCCATGGCGTACACTTCGGCAAGAATGACGGAGGACGCGCAGTTCGGCACCAGCCCGAGCACGGAACAGATGAGCGGCTGATACCAATATCCGCTCCCCTGCAAGAATCCGATGACGTTTTCTTCGCCGATGAGTCCGAACAAAACCCCGAACAGCAGGTTGACGGCGAGCACGAACGCCGCAACTTTGAGCGCATGAAGGAGCGGCGAAACGAGATAGAGCATATACCACTTTTCCGCGTGCGCGTGCTCGCAGGCGGTATATGCGCCGTCCGCAGGCGCAGCCTCTCCGTGATGATGCTCCGCGTGGTCGTGATGATGCCCGTGTACGTCGTATTCGGGGAGCGGCTGAACGGCGGCACGCCGTTTGGAGAGCGCGTCCGCCAGATACCCGATCCCGACGCCGATCACGAGTTTGATGCCGCACATGGCGACGATGGAGACGAGCTTATTCAGCCACGACATATCGGAGACGAGCATGACGAGAAACGCCTCGTCGCTCGTGGTGATGAACACGGCGAGCAGCGTTCCCAGCGTGACGTGACGGTGTTCGTACAGCTTTGCCGCCATCACGGAAAATCCGCACATGGGGATCAGCCCCGTCGCGCCGCCGACGAGCGGCGCCCACTTCCCCGTAAGCGCGCGGTTCGCACGCCCCACGCGGGTGTTGTGCTCCATCAGCTCGATGAGGATATAGAGCAAAAACAAAAAGGGAAAGAGTTTGAGCGTATCCAACAGCGCGTCCGATATGATTTCCCACCACTGCATACGCAGTCTCCTCCTTTTCAGCTTATCTTCAAAGTTGTATCATCATACCCTTTTTTTTGCGGTTTGTCAACGATTTCGGAAGTCCGACCGAAAAATCGTGCCGCAGAACAGAGATTTTGCGCATTCCGGAGCGAAAAAAGATCCCGAGCCGCGGCTCGGGATCTTTTGTATCGAACGGATTATTCTTCGTCCTTCTTCTCTTCTTCGGCTGCTTCCTCGGCAGGGGTCTCCTCCGCCTTGCCCGCAGCTTCCGCAGCGGCAGCAGCCGCCTTGCGGCGCGCCTCCATCTTGGCGTCGTGCTTCGCCTGCTTCTTCATTTCCTTGGTGACGACACGCGCCTTGTCGATCATCTCCTGCATCTCCTGAGGTGTAGGAGGCACGAACGCCGCGCCCTCCGCGTTCTCGGGAATGACGTCGTAGTGCTCGTCGCGTTCGAGCATCGTCGCTTCGGTGTAACCGTCGAACAGGTGGATGTGCTTCGCGTCGAACGCAAGCTCGACGATCTCGCCCAGCTCGACCGACGCACGGGAGGAAATCTTCGCGATCATCTGCGCCGCGTTGTCGACGATGGTGTTCTTGTCGCTCTCGTAGTCAAGGTCGCAGTAGATCTGCGTCTCGGCGCCGAGCTTTTCGATGACGTCGATACGAGCCTTGACGATGGTGTCGGGCGAGTTGGAGATGAACAGGTCGTCCTCGTGAATATCTTCGGGACGGACGCCGAGCGTGACCGCCTTGCCCGTGTTCTTATACGCGTCGAGGTTCTTGATCTTGGAGACCATCGACTTCGGAAGCAGAATCTTGTTGCCGCCGATGAAGTTGACGTACACCTTGCCGCCCTCTTCGGTGATGGTGGAATTCTTGAAGAAGTTCATCTGAGGGGTGCCGATGAAACCTGCGACGAAGAGGTTGATGGGATAATCGTACAGGTTCTGAGGCGTATCCACCTGCTGCATGAAGCCGTCTTTCATAACGACGATACGCGTACCCATCGTCATAGCCTCGATCTGGTCGTGGGTGACGTAGATGAACGTGGTCGCGAGACGGACGTGAAGTTTGGAGATCTCCGTTCTCATCTGAGCGCGGAGCTTTGCGTCGAGGTTGGAAAGAGGCTCGTCCAGAAGGAAGACCTTGGGTTCGCGGACGATGGTTCTGCCGAGCGCGACACGCTGACGCTGACCGCCGGAAAGCGCCTTGGGCTTACGGGAAAGGTAATCGGTGATGCCGAGGATCTCCGCCGCCGCCTTGACCTTTTCGTCGATGACGTCTTTGGGCACTTTGCGCAGTTTGAGACCGAACGCCATGTTATCATACACGGACATATGAGGATAAAGCGCGTAGTTCTGGAAGACCATCGCGATATCTCTGTCCTTGGGAACGACGTCGTTGACGAGCTTGCCGTCGATGTACAGTTCGCCCGAAGAAATTTCTTCGAGACCTGCGATCATACGCAGCGTCGTGGACTTACCGCAGCCGGAAGGTCCGACGAAGACGATGAATTCCTTATCGCGGATGTCGAGGCAGAAGTTGAACACCGCCTGGTTGCCACCCGGATAGATCTTGTTGATGCCTTTGAGCAAAAGACCGGACATATTTTCCTCCCTTAAAAGAAAACAGATTTTATACGGTTATTTTACTATATTTCCGGAAAATCCGCAATAGGCAAACCCCACAAAATCGCCGCGCGATATTGTAAAAACTGCCCAAAGTTTTAAATCTGAACATTGATCCCCTGCCGCGGATAATCTGCCGCGGCAAAAACACGATTCAGAAATTTCCGCCTTTGTTTCTCATACAGAAGAAAAACCGGTTTACGATACGAAAAAAGGGCGGCGCGCCGTCCTTTTTCTGCCTGAAAATTTATGCGGACTGTTTGAACACGAGGCGGGGTTTATCCCCTTTCGTCACGCAGTCGCGCGTGATGATGACCTCTTCCACGTTCTTCTGCGAAGGAATATCGTACATGACGTCCGTCATCAGTCCTTCGATGATGGTGCGCAGTCCGCGCGCGCCCGTCTTTAAGCGAATGGCGGTGTTGGCGATCTCGCGCACCGCGCCGTCCTCCACCGTGAGTTTTACGCCGTCCAGCCCGACGAGCTTCTGATACTGCTTGATGATCGCGTTCTTCGGCTCGGTGAGAATGCTGACGAGCGCGTTTTCGTCGAGCGGCTGCAAGGAGACGACGATGGGAATACGCCCCACGAACTCGGGGATCAGCCCGAATTTGGTGAGATCCTGCGGTTTGACGTCGTCGAGCAGGGAGTAGTCCACCTCGTTCTCGCCCATGCGCACTTTGCCGCCGAAGCCCAGCCCCGAATCGTCCTTCCGCGCGCCGACGATCTTATCCAATCCGACGAACGCGCCGCCGCAGATAAAGAGAATGTTCGTCGTATCGATGCGCATACAGTCCTGCTGGGGGTGCTTTCTGCCGCCCTGCGGAGGAACGTTTGCGACCGTGCTCTCGATGATTTTCAAAAGCGCCTGCTGCACGCCCTCGCCCGAGACGTCGCGCGTGATGGAGACGTTCTCCCCCTTCCGCGCGATCTTATCGATCTCGTCGATATAGATGATGCCGCGCTGGGCGCGCTCGATGTCGTAATCGGCGTTCTGAATGAGTTTTAAAAGGATATTCTCCACGTCCTCGCCGACGTACCCCGCCTCGGTGAGCGTGGTCGCGTCGCTGGTCGCAAACGGAACGTTGAGGATGCGCGCGAGGGTGCGGGCAAGCAGCGTTTTGCCGCTCCCCGTGGGTCCGAGCAATAGAATGTTGCTCTTTTCGATCTCCACGTCGTCGTCATCTTTCTTGCCCGAGAGCATGGAATTGATGCGCTTGTAGTGATTGTACACCGCCACGGAAAGGACGCGTTTCGCCTTATCCTGCCCGATGATGTACTTATCGAGTTCCTCCTTGATCTCGGCGGGCTTTTTCAGCTCCACCGTCTCGGCGGGAGAGTTGGAAGGCATTTTCGACATCATGTCGCGGCACAGCTCGACGCATTCATCGCAGATGAACACGCCGTCGGGACCTGCAATCAGCTTCTTTGCCTTGGATTTTTCCTTCCCGCAGAAGGAACAGTATTGTTCGTATTTTGCCATATAAACTCCTCTATATTCACGAATTTTCTCGCACAAAGGTGCGACAAAATTCCGTGATCTGAGAGGACGGCTGCGGGCACGGCATACGCCTGACCGCGCCTTCCTCTCTTTGCGCGAACCCTAGGGGCTTACAATTATAGTTCGCGCAAATTCACTCCTTCCTAAAAGTTGCTTGCGCAACAATCAGGGGCATACGGCGGAAGGAAACCTTCCTTGTATCTGTAATTTATAGCTCATTCAGGGAACGTTTACAGGTAAAGCTCCTTGTCTAACCTTGGCGCCCTCTATGAGGGAGCTGGCTGGGCAGCAAAGCTGCACAGACTGAGGGAGTTACTCCCACCGCCCCTGCGGGGCTCCTCTTGGCGGCACCAAGGTGGTGTGCCGCCTGCGGGCACGGAATTGCCGCTGATAAAGGCAATTCCTTAGTTCGCCATGCGCGCACAGCGCACCGCGC
>CAJFFP010000021.1:53385-59566 GCA_904373325.1 Candidatus Gallimonas merdigallinarum | reverse complement strand
CCGCCATTATGAATACTCTAACACAAACCCCTCATCACCGCCTTCGGCGGAGCTTCCCCCCAAGGGGAAGCCTTTATTTTTACTCATCGGCATAAGCCTATTCCTGAACCCCCGGACTATCCGGGGGTTTTCTAAATACAAAAATCGGCGGAAAAGTTCCGCCGATTTTTCTTATCAGGATTTATTTGCTCATGCCTTCCTGCACCGCGACCGCAACCGCGACCGTAGCGCCGACCATGGGGTTGTTGCCCATACCGATGAGCCCCATCATCTCGACGTGCGCGGGAACGGAGGACGAACCTGCGAACTGCGCGTCGGAGTGCATTCTGCCCATCGTATCCGTCATGCCGTACGAGGAAGGACCAGCCGCCATGTTATCGGGGTGGAGCGTTCTGCCCGTGCCGCCGCCGGACGCGACCGAGAAGTACTGCACGCCGTTCTCGACGCACCACTTCTTGTACGTGCCCGCAACGGGGTGCTGGAAGCGCGTGGGGTTGGTAGAGTTGCCCGTGATGGACACGCCGACCTTTTCGAGCTTCATGACCGCAACGCCTTCGGGAACGTTATCCACGCCGTAGCACTTGACCTTGGCGCGGGGACCGTCCGAATACGCGACTTCCTTCGTGACCGTGACCGTCTCCGTATAGGGATCGAACACCGTTTCGCAGTAGGTGAACCCGTTGATACGGGAGATGATGAACGCCGCGTCCTTGCCGAGACCGTTCAGGATAACGCGCAGGGGCTTTTTGCGGACCTTGTTCGCGTTCATTGCAATGGAGATCGCGCCCTCAGCCGCCGCGAAAGACTCGTGACCTGCGAGGAAGCAGAAGCAATCCGTCTCCTCGGAAAGGAGCATTTTGCCAAGATTGCCATGGCCGAGACCGACTTTGCGGTTTTCCGCAACCGACCCGGGAATGCAGAAGGACTGCAAGCCGATCCCGATCGCAGCCGCCGCGTCCGCCGCCTTCTTGCAGCCGGACTTGATGGCGATCGCCGCGCCGACGGTGTACGCCCAGACCGCGTTCTCGAAGCAGATGGGCTGCGTGCCGCGCACGAGCTTATCGCAATCGACGCCCTTGGAAAGGCAGATATCTTTGCATTCTTCGATGGAGGAGATGCCGTACTGTTTGAGTACGCCGTTGATCTTGTCTATTCTTCTTTCATAACCTTCAAACAAAGCCATACCGCTCACCTCCTTACTCTTTGCGGGGGTCGATGTACTTCACCGCACCCTGCTCTTCGGAAAATCTTCCGTAATGACCCATTGCCTTCGTCCATGCTTCGTTGGGTTCAAGCCCCTTCTTGATGAAGTCGGTCATTTTGCCAAGGGATACGAACTCGTAACCGATGACCTGATTATCCTTATCCAACGCGAGGCGGGTGACGTAGCCTTCCGCCATTTCGAGGTATCTCACGCCCTTCAAAGCCGTACCGTACATGGTACCGACCTGCGAACGAAGCCCCTTGCCGAGGTCTTCCAGTCCTGCGCCGATGGTGAGACCGTCGTCCGAGAACGCCGACTGCGTTCTGCCGTATACGATCTGCAAGAACAGCTCGCGCATTGCGGTATTGATCGCGTCGCAAACGAGGTCGGTGTTGAGCGCCTCCAAAATCGTCTTGTGGGGCAGGATCTCCGCCGCCATAGCAGCCGAGTGCGTCATACCCGAGCAGCCGATCGTCTCGACGAGCGCCTCCTGAATGACGCCTTCCTTAACGTTGAGCGTCAGCTTGCAGGCGCCCTGCTGCGGTGCGCACCAACCCACGCCGTGCGTAAAACCGCTGATGTCCGTGATCTGCTTTGCGCATACCCACTTGCCCTCTTCGGGAATGGGAGCGGGATCGTGTTTGGGTCCCTTTGCGACACAGATCATCTCTTCCACTTCGCGTGAATATTGCATCTTGTATCCTCCATAAAAAACTTTAAAAACACTTTTCCCGTACGGGAACCGTTCCAAATCATTCTACCATATTTTTCTGAAAAAGACAAGAGGTTGTATAAATTTTTTCGCAATTTGCCGCACGGAGAATCGTGCAGAAAACAGACAAACCGTCACGGCATACCGATCAGCTGTATTTCCAGCCTGCTCAATTTTCCCAAAAAATCTTGAAGGCGGTCTTTCAGCGTTTCAGATACTTCTTCGATCGTCTTTCGGCGATCCTCCTCTTCCAAAAGCACAACGGTAAAGAGGCGGTGATACTTGCGGTCTCTGATCTCGCTCCGATGCTCGACCGCACAGGCAATCTGCTTTTGCGCGTCGCTCCAATTCCCGCTCTCCGTTTCCAGCCCCGCGAGCGCGACGATCGGACCGTCTTTGGCAGAAATCGCGCACGTGAAAGCGTATCTTTCTCCCGCCAAAACCAACGGACATTCTTTCCTTCGGAAAAAATCAGCAACGGGCTTCGTAATAAACGCGCACTGCCGCTCGCCCGTTCGGATATTTTCCAGCCGATCTTTCAACTCCGTCTGCACCCAATCGCTGCAAAAACGATATACGTCGTTTACGTTATCGCTGTACCGCGTTAAAATTTCAATCGCGTCGGCATGGTCTCTCCGAATCTGTTTGCACAAAGCATAAATCTCACGATTTTTATCAAGGATCTCAAAATTCACCATTTCGATATAGTCCTCCAACAATAACTTTACTCTTACAAATTGCTTTTTTCTGAATTCTTTGCTGTGCGCCGCGAGGATATCTTTTGCGATCTGCAAAATCTCCGAATAGCTTAAAATACACCAATCCGGATTGGGCTCTCCGTTGTCGGTCGGCACGTCTCCCTCCGGCGTAAGATAAACAAAAATCCCCCGCCACCCCTCGTCAATGTTTCTGAGTTCCGTTCCATATTCCTTTAACTGCTCATCGTGCGTTGTGGTAAAAACCTTGTTTTCAATAACGAGAACAATCTTCGCCGCCTGAGATTCTATATAAATATCCGTGCGGCGATGATTCCCCGTCAGCGTCCTTTCCGTTCGGACTTCCAATTCGGCATCTGAATAAAAATCCGCCAAGTCTTCTAACGCGTGTACGCCGATACGCGCGAGAATTACACGATTCGGCGGCACATTCTGATACGTCGGAGGATTCTCGCGGAGCAAAACCTGATTCAGAAAACGACAGAGAAATTCATTCCCGAGCCCGTGCGGGCGTTGCGGATCGAGCAGCCACGCAAAAAATGCGGAATGTCTGATCTCCTGCGTACGCATTCCAACCGCATGAAATATATTTAATTTATTGCGACTTGCTTTCTCTATTTCTTTAAGTTTCTCCACCAAAGCAGCTAAACTATTCTTCGCCTCGTCGATTGCCCTTCTTTCAGCTTGTTCATCAGGCACGGCGACTTCTTCATTCGGATCGATACACATTATCCCTTTTCCTTCATTGTAAATTGCATTATAATTATATCATAAAATATAAAATTTGCAAGATGATTTTATCAAAAACGCGGCGGCGGGCATTTGCCCGCCGCCGCGCGATCGGTTCATAGTTTTCGCGTAACCTGTTTATCCGTTCCATAAGTTCAGGCATACCGCAGTGTGCGCAGCACAACGCGCCGCATTTGCCGCCCGCCGAGAACGCGCGGCGCCTTGCCGTTACAGTTCGATATGCTCGAAGTCTTTGCGCGAAGAGCGGCGGTAGAACACCGCCTTTCTGCCGATGACGTACACGACTTCCGCGCCCAGAAGTTCCGCCACGTTCTGCGCGATCGTATCCGCATCCGCTTCGGCGTTTTGCAGAACGTTGACCTTGATGATCTCGCGAGCTTCAAGCGCCTCGGAGAGCGTATTCAGAAGGTTTTCCGTAATGCCGCCCTTGCCGATCTGCGTGACGGGCGAAAGATTCGCCGCGATGGATTTTAATTTGCTTCTCTGTTTGCTTGTCATAATATCTCCCGTAAATTATACGATATAGTCAAATTCCACTTCTCCCACGACGACGGTATCGCCCGCCGCGCAGCCCGCCTTTTCAAGCGCCTTGAACACGCCCCTGTTTTTGAGCGTGCGCTGGAAATACGCCATCGAATCGGGATTGGAGAGCACGACGTTGCGGCAGAGCATATCCACAAGCCCGCCCACCACGACGAACGCGCCGTTTTCGTCTTTGAAGATCTCGAACTGATTGTTGTCCGCCTCCTCGAACGCGAACTCGTCGGAAGGAATCTTTTCCGCGGGCGGAAGCGTTTCCAGAAGCGACCAGACGGCGTCGAGCAGCGCCTTCGTTCCCTCTCCGCTGAGCGCGGTCACGGCAAGCACGCGCGCGTCGGGATACGTCTTCCGGAAACGCGCAAGATGTTCTTCCGCGCCCGCGCAGTCGCACTTGTTTGCAACGACGATCTGCGGCAGCGCGGCGAGCTTTTCCGAATAGGCTTTCAGTTCCGCGTTGATCTTCTCGTAATCTTCGAGCGGATCGCGCCCCTCTGTACCGGCAATGTCGAGCACGTGGCAGATCATGCGCGTGCGCTCGATATGACGCAAAAAGTCATGCCCCAGCCCCGCGCCCTGCGCCGCGCCCTCGATCAGCCCGGGAATATCCGCAACGACGAAGGAGTTTTCGTAATACTGCACCACGCCCAGATTGGGAGAGAGCGTCGTGAAGTGATAGTCCGCGATCTTGGGCTTTGCCGCGGAGATTTTGGAAAGGAGCGTGCTCTTTCCCACGTTGGGGAACCCGACCAGCCCCACGTCCGCGATGACTTTCATCTCTAAAATCAGCGTGTGCGGCAGCGTCTTTGCGCCCTTCTGCGCAAAGTTGGGCGCGTGGCGGCGGGCAGTCGTGAAGCGCACGTTGCCCTTGCCCCCTCTTCCGCCCTCCAAAAGGCAGATTTTTTCGCCGTGGTCGTACACGTCGCAGATGATCTTCCCGCTCTCGGCATCGCGCACGAGCGTGCCGCACGGCACTTTGATGAGAACGTCCTCTCCGCGCTTGCCGAAGCACTTGTTCGTGCCGCCGCGCTCGCCGTTCCCCGCGAAATATTTGCTCGTATAGCGGAACGCAAGAAGATCGTGCACGTTCTCGTCCGCCGCGATATAGACGGAGCCGCCGTCGCCGCCGTCGCCGCCGTCCGGTCCGCAGGCGGGTTTTCCCTTATACGCTTTGAAGGAATTCATTCCGTCGCCGCCGTCGCCCGCCTTTACGGTAATTTTGACTTTATCGGTAAACGCCTTGTTATCCATAGCCAAAGTATAGCAATTTTTCAGAAAAAAGGCAACGCTTTTGCGCCGCCGCACAGTTTTTCCGCAAATTTCGCCCCCTTTTGTGAAAATTACCGCAATGATGTTACAAACGCCCTTGTTTGCGGTATAATAATGATAAGAACGTCGCCGCGGACACGCGCGGTATGAAACGAGGTCACAATGTATTCCTATCTCCTCTTTCTTCTCATATTGCTTCCCTGCCTTGCATTTTCGGCATGGGCGAGCGCGCGCGTCAATTCGACGTACGCAAGATACGACCGCGTTCCGACGCGCTCCTGCATGACGGGTTACGACGCCGCGACCCGCCTGATGCGCAACCGCGGCGCGACGGACATCACCGTCAACCGCGTGGACGGACGGCTGACCGATCACTACCACCCCACAAAAAAGCAGGTCAACCTCTCGATGAGTTCGTACGGGAGCACCTCTGTGGCGGCGGTCGCCGTGGCGGCGCATGAAGTGGGGCACGTTATGCAGAAGCGGTCGGGGTACGTTCCCTACAAGATCCGAAACGTGCTCGTTCCCGTGACGAACATCGGCTCCAAGCTGGCGCTTCCTTTGGTCATCGCGGGCGTACTTCTCGATGTTCTGTGGACGACTTCGCCCCTGCCGTACGGACGCTGGATCGTGTACGCGGGCATTGCGCTGTTCGGGCTTTCCACCCTCTTCATGCTCGTTACGCTCCCCGTGGAGTTCAACGCCTCCCACCGCGCGAAAAAAATGCTGGTGGAGGACGGCATTCTCTCTCCCGACGAGGTTCCCGCAGCAAGCAAGGTGCTCTCGGCGGCGGCGCTCACCTACGTTGCCTCCCTGCTGATCTCGCTCGTCTATTTCCTGCGGTTTGCGTTCATATTTTTATCTTTGCTGCGAAAAGACTGACGCCCGTACGGGCGACGCGGACGGGCGCAGCCGCAGCGAAAAAGCTGCGGCTGCGCGTATTTTATAAGGGCGGCGCGCCCTCCGAAAATCGGAGGGCGCGCCGCCCTGTTT
>CAJFFP010000021.1:0-53340 GCA_904373325.1 Candidatus Gallimonas merdigallinarum | reverse complement strand
CTCCGAAAATCGGAGGGCGCGCCGCCCTGTTTTCAATCAGATTACAGTCTGCTTGCAATGGCGAGCAGGAAATCTCTGGAATTGAGCTTTTTGGGCGTAACGCCTTCGCGGTGGAAGAGCGGAACAAGGTCGCCCGTCATCTCCCCCTCCTCAATGGTCGTGACCGTCGCTTTTTCCAGCCTGTCCGCAAAGGAAACGAGCGCGGGGATTTCGTCCAGCTCGCCGCGCTTTCTGAGCGCGCCCGTCCACGCGAAGATGGTCGCCACGGAGTTGGTGGACGTCTCCTCGCCTTTGAGATACTTATAGTAGTGGCGCGTGACCGTGCCGTGCGCCGCCTCGTATTCGTACTTCCCGTCGGGCGAGACGAGTACGGACGTCATCATGCCGAGCGAGCCGTACGCCGTGGCGACCATGTCGCTCATGACGTCGCCGTCGTAGTTCTTGCACGCCCACAGCAGTCCGCCCTCCGAGCGCACGACGCGCGCGACCGCGTCGTCGATGAGCGTATAGAGATACCAGATGCCCGCCTGCTCGAACTGCGCCTCATACTCGGCGTAAACTTCCGCGAAGATCTGCTTGAACCGCCCGTCGTACACCTTGGAAATGGTATCTTTGGTGGCGAAGATCATGGGGATCTTCTGTTCGAGCGCGTATCTGAAACAGGTATGCGCAAAGGAACGGATGGACGCATCGCAGTTGTGCATGCCCTGCACCACGCCCGTCGTGCCGTTGAAGTCGTGCACGAGACGGCGGGAGATCTCCTTCCCGTCCTTATCCTCGACGACGAGGAACGCCTTGCTCCCAGCCTCGACCTTCTCGTCCACCGCGGAATACACGTCGCCGTAGGCGTGACGGGCAAGCACGATGGGCTTCGTCCACGTAGGCACATAGGAGCGGATCCCCTCCACGACGATGGGCGCGCGGAACACGGTGCCGTCGAGAATGCGGCGGATGGTCCCGTTGGGGCTCTTCCACATTTCGTGAAGCTGATATTCGCTCATGCGCTGCACGTTGGGCGTGATGGTGGCGCACTTGACGGCAACGCCGTATTTTTTGGTTGCGAGCGCGCTCTCGACGGTGACGGTGTCCCCCGTTTCGTCGCGGTGTTTCAGCCCGAGGTCGTAATATTCCGATTTCAAATCGACATAGGGAAGGATGAGAATATCCTTAATGTCCTTCCAGAGAATGCGGGTCATTTCGTCGCCGTCCATTTCGACAATGGGCGTCTTCATCTGAATCTTTGCCATAATCTGCCTCGCGGTTTTTGTTTTTATTATACAAAATTTCCGCGCCGTTTGCAACTTTTTGAGCCTGAAAAAAGCGGTCCTTCGAGAATTCCGGTATGAATGATGCGCTTTCTGACGACGGGGCGGGAGAGCGCTTCGTCGATCAGCGAGAGGTAAAACGCTTTGACTTCGGCAAGCGACGACCCGAAGAGATATCCCGCAAGCGACCCGGGCACCATGTTGAGTTCGTTGAAGTACGCGTCGTCGCCCGAAACGAGGAAATCCGCCCGCACGACGCCCTGCATACCGAACGCCTCGTAAAGGGTTTTGGTATAGCCGCGGATACGCTCCGCGAGCGATTCGGGCAGGTCCGCGGGGAGTTTGCTCCCCTTCCCCTGTTCGTATTTTTCCGAGAACGAGAGCACGTCTCCGCCCGAAAAGACCTCCTCGCAGGGAGAGAGCAGCACCTTTCCGCGGCGGCGGTATGCGGCGCAGTTGATGTCGCGTTTGCGCTCGAAGTAGCGTTCGACGACCGCGCTGTCGTCCAGCCCGAAGGCGAAGGAGAGCGCGGATCTGAGCGCCGCGCTCCCGCGCGCCACCCGCACGCCGATGCTCGACCCGAGTTTGGCTGGCTTGACGACGACGGGATAGCCGAGCGATTGGGCAAGGCTTTCGGCGTCCGTCTCCCCCGCGCGCCACGCCTGTTCGCGCACCGTGAAGGATGGCGCGACGGGAATCCCCAGCCCCGCGGCAGCAAGTTTGGAGAGCGATTTATCCATAAACACGCCGCAGGAGGGCGCGTCGGGCGACGCGGACGGAACCCCGTTCCACGCGAGCAGCGCGGCGAGCGTGCCGTCCTCCCCCATGCCGCCGTGGCAGCAGTTGAGCGCGACGTCGATCTCCGCGACGGTCTTTGCGTGCCTGCCCGCACGCACGAGGCGTTTCCCTTCCAGACGGACGGGCGTTGCGCGCAGCTCTGTTTTTGCGAAGTCCTCCACGCCCTTGAAATCCCCCGTCGCCATGCCGCCCGAGGGCGGAAGATAGACGGGAACGACGGTATATTTTGAACCGCGCAGCAAGTTTACGGCGAGCATGCCCGTGATCACGGAGACTTCGCTCTCGTTCGACGCTCCCCCGAAAAAGACGGCGACAGACGGCATAAAAAACACCCCCGAAGAAGATTTTTCTTCCGAAGGTGTTTCATGCGTAATTTTTATTCACACTGTTTTTTTGTTCACACTTTTTTCTTTCAAACTGAAATTGAGTACCGCAGCGGAAGGCAACTTTCCTTGCGGACGTAATTCATAACCTTTTCTTTACCAAACTCAGTAAATTTGTTATAAATTACAGATACAAGCAAAATCGCATTTTGCGCAGTATGCCTCAATTTGCCGCTCACGCGGCTTTCCCGAAAAGGTGAATTCGCGCGAAGTATTGTGGTTGTGCCCCTAAAATTCGCGCGAAGAGGAAAAACGAACGGTTAGCGTACAGCGTGCCCGTTGGTTTTTCCTCAAATCACGACTTTTTTCCGCGTCAGCTCGCGGAAAAAAGTGTGAACCTTCTAGTATTTATCCGGCAAATCGTTCAGAAAGAGCACGCAGTCGCCCGCCGCAAGCTCTTTGGCGAGAAGTTCCTGCGCCTTTTGCAGGGTGGGAACGATGGTGAGCCTGCTCTCGTCGCCCCCCGCGGCAAGGTAACCGCTGCGCACGTCCAGCACCAGCGTTTCGCCCACGAGAATGACGCGGTCCAGCCCGACGAGCGCCGCGCCGAGCGCGCCGTTGACCTCCTCTTCGAGCTGCCCGAGTTCCACGATCCCGGGCGTGACGACAAATTTCCTGCCCGCCGCGAGCCGCAACACCTCTACGGCGTTCTTCGCGCCCTCGGCGTTACAGTTATACGCGTCGTCCAGAATCACGACGCCGTTCCCCTCTCTGCGCTCCAAACGGTGCGGCACGGGCGCGATCTCGGCGATCCCCGCCGCGATCTCCTCCACCGTCATGCCCAGAAGCGAACAGAGCGCGGCGGCGAGCGCGACGTCCTCCGCCGCGTGCCTGCCTAAAACGGGAACGGTCACGGGAATGCTCCCCTGCGGCAGACGGAGCGTGAATCGCGTGTTTTCCGTCGAGAGGACGATGTCCTCCGCGTCGAAATCGCGACCCATGACGAGCGCATTTCCCCCATCCATGTCCGAGGCGGAGCGTCCGAGAACGCATTGCTCCGTGCGCCGCGCGAGCACGCCCTTCTCCGCCCTGATCGCGTCCAGCGAACCGAACGTCTCGGCGTGCTGCGCGCATACCCCCGTCACCACGCCCACCGTGGGACGGACGATATCGCACAGTTCGGAGATGTCGCCCGTGCGCCGCGCGCCCATCTCCGCAAGGAAAATTTCGCAGTCCAGCCCGCCTTCGTTGACGGTGCGGGCGATGCCCGCAGGCGTGTTGTAGGACGCGGGCGTCGCGATGACTTTATACTTTTCCGACAGAATGACGGCGGCAAAATTTTTGACGGAAGTCTTTCCGAAACTTCCCGTAATGCCCACCTTGACCGCGCCGCTCTCCGCCAGAGCCGCCTGCGCGCGCTTCACGAATTTGTTCGCGTGCGGCGCTTCGTACGCCTTCATGCAGACGTTCACGAACGCCAGAACGGGCGGGCACAGGAGCGGCACGAGCGCGAAGGGCACAAAGCGCAGAAGGTACACCCAATCGGTATCCGCCGCCATGGAGACGGCGACGAGCGCAAACCCAAGCCCGACGCACAGCGCGAACATGACGATCAGATAGGCGATCGCAAGGCGCATGGCGCGCATCGTCGGTTTCAACGGCACTCTGAGCGCGCGCTTGTGCTCCGCAACGCAGTAGAGAATGCAGATCCCCGCAAAGGGTACGACGGAGATGAGGTTCGCCGCCTCGTATCCGAGGAAGGAAAAGCAGACGGAAAAGAGCGCCGTCAGAAGCGCGAGCGCAAGCGCGAGAAGCGACGCCTTTTTGCGTTCGATATTGCGGTTTCTGTAATACCAGCGGAGGAACGCGCCGCCCGCATACCCCTCCTGCTGTAAAATCGCGACGAGGCGCATCGAGCACATCGCAAAGGCGTATCCCGCAAGGATCCCGCCGAATATGACTGCAAGTACCGTCGATAAACTCATCGTAAAAACTCCTCCGCCGCCGCGTTGAACGCGAGCGGATTTTCCAGATGCGCGAAATGCCCGCACCCCTCCATGACGAAGAGACGGCTCCCCTTCACGCAGGCATGGTATATCCGCGCGGACGCAAGCGGCGTTTCGGTATCCGCCGACCCGCACACGAAGAGCACGGGGCGGGCGATGTTCGCCGCGTCGCCGCGCAGGTCCTCGTTGACGATCTTTTTATAGCTCTCCCGCATGAGGGGCGGAAGCTGTCTGTATTCCGCGCTGCCGAAGTGCCGTTCCGCATAGCGGGGCGCGACCGTGCGCACGGCGCGGTACGCCTTCACGCGCAGACGGTAGCCGAGCGTCCGTTTGGGGACGATCCCCGCGCAGCCCGTCAGAACGGCGCGGTCGAATATATCCGCACGGGAGAGGCACTTGACCGCCACCCGCCCGCCGAACGAATGCGCAACGACGTGCGGGAAACCGATCCCGAGCGCGCCGAGCGCCTCCTGCGTCCAATCGGCATAATCGGAAACCGACCACGCTGCGGAAATAGGCTCCGCCTCCCCGAACCCGGGGAAATCGAGCGCCGTGACCCGAAAAAATCGGGAAAAATAACTTATCTGCGGGTAGAAACTCTCCTTGGAGGCAAGGTAGCCGTGTAAGAACACGAGGTCTTTCCCCTCGCCCATGCGAATATAAGAGATGTTCAACCAAGCTCCTTCACCATGACGACGGCGTCCTCGCCGTCGGGGTAGTAGCGCGAACGGGCGTACAGCCCGCGGAAGCCCGACGTTAAATAGAGCATGATCGCGGAGGAATTGGAAACGCGCACTTCTAAAAACACGCGCTTCACGCCCCGTTTTTTCGCCTCTTCCAGAAGATCTTCCATGATCTTCCTGCCCCGTCCGCAGCGGCGGTACATCTCCGCCGTCGCGATCAACTGAATTTCCGCCTCGTCCTCGACGATGCCGATGCCGCCGTATGCGGTGATCGCGCCCCCCTCTTCGAGCAGCGAACCGTAAAAATGCCCCGAAAGAAAGGACTCGGCAAGCATCCGCAGATTCCACGGGTCGGAAAAGCACTCCCGTTCCAGCTCGGCGATCGCGCTCAGGTCGGCATATTCCCACGCCCTTCCGTTCATGACCGTTCCTCCGCGGAAGATTTGCGCAGGTACAGCGCTTCCAGCATATGCGCGCCGCGCGCTTCCCCCGCCTTCGCCAGCGCGGCGGCGGAAAGTCCTGCGGCAACGTCGGCAGTGCGCACGCCCTCGAAGAGCGGTTCGCCGGCGACGGGCGTATAGCCCTCCGCGATCAGCGCGTCCGCGTCCGCACGGCTCACAAAGGCGGGCGGCACGGAGATTTCCGTCCCGCAATACGCGCAGGCGTAATAATTTCCGTGACCCGCATCCACAAGACAGAGTTTTTTCGCGCTCTTATCAGCGTATGCGAGACAGTCGAAAGAGGTGAGCGCAAGCGCGGGTTTTTCCAGCGCAAGGCACAGTCCCTTGACCGTTGCGATCCCGATGCGGATCCCCGTAAACGAACCGGGTCCGACCACGCAGGCAAAATAATCGCAGTCCTTCGGCGCGATTTTGGCTTGGGAAAACGCCGCCCCGATCTCCCCCATCAGGAGAACGGAATGCTTCATCGCGCAGTCCTCGCGGCGGAACACCGTCTCGGAAGAGCCGTCAAAAACGGCGGTATTCAGTTGTTTTCCGCTCGTATCGACGGCAAGAAACTTCACGTTACGATCTCCCGTTCCCGTTCTCCGATCTTTCTGATAAAAATCGTTTTGCAATGTTCGGGCAGAAGCCCTCTGATATTTTCGCTCCACTCCACGAGGCAGACTTTTCCCGCCTCGAAGTAGTCGGCAAAGCCCAGCTCCTCCGCCTGCCGCTCGCTCCCGATGCGGTAACAATCGAAGTGGAAGAGCGGACCGTAGCTGTTCACATAGGCGTATGTGGGGCTTAAAACGTCCTCCGTGACGCCCAGCCCGCGCGCAATGCCCTGCGCGAGCACCGTCTTGCCCGCGCCCATCTCCCCTTCGAGGAGCACCACGTCGCCCGCGGAGAGCGTCTTTGCAAATGCTTCCGCCCAAGCGTGCGTTTCTTCGGGCGAATGAGAAATAAAAACCGCCATATACCTGATATTATACAGCATATGGCGGATTTTCGCAAGGATTTTTACAAAGTTATGCCGCGAGAAGATACCGCAGCACCGCAAAAAAGACGAGCACGAGAATCGCAAGCAGGATTCCCACGACGATCATACCCGTTTTCAGCCTGCTCATGCGCGGAGAGATCTCCCCTTTCGGCGTGATGCGCGCGTTCAGACGGTTGATCGCCCGCGAAACGTGTTTATATACCAGGATCGTGATGAGCGACGCCGCCAGACAGCGCAGCGCGTTGAAGGGCAGCACCGAAACCCAGAGATAGAACTGATAGAAATTCTCGCGCGTGCAGGAGGGAAAGAGCGGCGTCATCATGCCCAGAAGCGGATCCCAGCTCCCGCCGAACATCCATTCCACATAGAACGGCACAAGCACCAGCCAGTTAAAGAGAACGGCGACTGCAATGGAGACCGCCGATCCGACCGCCAGCCCCGCCGCCGCGCCCTTGAAGGTGCGGTGTTTTTTATAGATCAGACCCGCGGGCAGACAGAACGCGATCCCGATGATGATGTCGGCAAAATCGCCGACGAACATGGTTCTTGTGGAGACGCACACGAGTTTGATAAGCACCATCATCACGACGATAATGCACCCCGACAGCGGTCCGAGCGCGAACGTGCCGATGAGCACGGGAACGTCGGAAAATTTAAATTCGAGAAAGCCGGGGAATGCGAACGGGATCGCGAAATTGAAGATATACAGCACTGCCGCCAGCGCGGAAAAGAGCGCGAGCACCGCAATGCGCGTGGAAGAAAAGTACCGTTTTGCCGCTGTTGCCATACAAAGAACCTCTTAAAAAATATTTCGAGTATTCTTTGCCGTTTCCGCAAGCAAAAACGCGCCCCTTTTTCAGGGGCGCGCAGAAATGCCGTTGTTTCCTTTCTCATCCGGACTATAACCGTCGGTACGGGAATCACACCCGTTCGGGGACTTGCGCCCTTCGCAGACTATACTGCCGGTGGAGACTTTCACTCCGCCCCAAAGAATATCCGATTGCGTATATTATACGCCCCTTCCCGCGCCGCTGTCAAGCATTTTTTAAAAATCCGCATACGGGATGCGTCATTCAATCTCATAAAGTAGCGCTCGCTTACAATGAGAAATCAAAACCCGATGAATTGTCAAACTAAGTGCAACACCTTGTGAGATTTTCTTGGAACAAATCTTGCGGTGTTCGGAAATGCAAAACTTTCTTGGGCCTGGCGTTTAAGAGCGCCAGGTTCTTTTTCAGGGTCGCGGGACTGACCCTTGACAGATTCCTGCCTTTCGGGTAAAACTCCCGCAGCAGTCCGTTCAGGTTTTCGTTCGTCCCTTTTTGCCATGCGCAGTACGGATCGGCGAAATACATATCGCATTGCAGCGCTTTCTCTATCTCTCTCCAACAGGCGAACTCGCTCCCTCGGTCGCAGGTGATCGTCTTTACCGCTTCTTTCGGGAACTTGGAAAGCGCGTCTATGACCGCTTTCGCCATCGTTTCTCCTTTCCTGTCCGGGATCTTCACCGCGATATAGTATCTCGTCTTTCTCTCCGCGAGCGTGGCAAAACACGCCTTGCTTTTCCCTTGTCCGGACACCACCGTGTCCGCTTCCCAATGCCCGAACTCTTTGCGATTGTATACGCTCTTATCCCGTTTGCGTATGCTTTTCCCTGTCGTGAACCTTCCACCGTTTCCCAACCGCTTCCGTGTTTTCCCTTTCCTGCGCAGGTTTTTAAGGGTGGAACGAAGATACCTTTCGTCTATCCAACGATAAATGGTCTTGAACGACGGCATCTTTATCCCGCACGGCGTTTTGGAGATCTGTTCGGGAGACCACGTTTGCGACAATTTCTCGTCTATGTAATCCAATACCTCTTGCTTCCAGAACATCCCGCGGTGGCGGTAACTGTTCCGAAGGTTGCTTTTCTTTTGCGCCGTATACGGGTAATAAGCCGGCTTCGCGTTCATGAATGTCTTGTTCCGCATGATCTCCCGGGAAATACTGCTGACATTCCTGCCCAAAAGTCTTGCAATTTCACGGTAACTTTTTCCTTTGACGTAGTATTCTCGTAGACAACAGCGCTCTTCTATGGTAAAATGGTGATAGTTCATACAAGTCTCCTCTGGTGTAAATTTGGTTTCGTAACTCTATTTTACCACAGATTTGTATGAACTCCTTTTTTTTCTCTCAACTGTTGCACTTAATAGTATAATTCACCCATGGATTACAGAATTTCTCTCTCGTAGATGGGGAACGCTTCGCAGAGCGCTTTCACCTTTCCGGAGACGTCGGCAACGGCTGCCTCGCGGCTCTCGATGATTTCCGTGACGAGGTCGGCGATCTGAACGGCTTCCGTCTCCTTCATGCCGCGCGCCGTAATGGACGGCGTTCCGATGCGCACGCCGCTCGTGATGAACGGCGACGTCGTCTCGAACGGAATGGTGTTCTTGTTCGCCGTAATGTGCGCACGGTCGAGAAGCGCTTCCAGCTCCTTGCCCGTAAGCCCCTCTTTTCTGAGATCGACGAGCATCAGATGGTTATCCGTGCCGCCCGAGACAAGGCGCACGCCGTTGTTGGTGAAGCGGTCCGCCATTGCCGCGGCGTTTTTCACAATCTGCTGCTGATAGACCTTGAACTCGGGCGAAAGCGCCTCTTTGAAGGCGACCGCCTTTGCCGCGATCACGTGCATCAAAGGCCCGCCCTGCGTCCCGGGGAAAACCGCCTTGTCGATCGCTTTGGCGTACTGTTCCTTGCACATGATGACGCCGCCGCGCGGTCCGCGCAGGGTCTTGTGCGTGGTCGTCGTGACGAAATCGGCAACGGGTACGGGATTGGGATGAAGCCCCGCCGCCACAAGTCCCGCGATATGGGCAATATCGACCATCATGAGCGCGCCGACCTTATCGCAGATCTCGCGGATGCGCTTGAAGTCGAGAATGCGCGGGTATGCGCTCGCGCCCGAGACGATCATCTTCGGCTTGCATTCCAGCGCGATCTTCTCCATTTCGTCGTAGTCGATGGTCTCCGTCTCGGCGGACACGCCGTAGGGAACGATATTGAAGTAGCTCCCCGATATATTGACGGGCGAACCGTGCGTGAGGTGACCGCCGTGCGAAAGATTCATGCCCATGATCGTATCGCCCGGTTTGAGCATCGCGAAATAGACCGCAAAGTTCGCCTGCGCGCCCGAATGCGGCTGCACGTTGGCATGATCGCACCCGAAAATTTCTTTGAGTCTGTCGCGCGCGAGGTTCTCCACGACGTCGACAAATTCGCAGCCGCCGTAATAGCGCTTGCCGGGATAGCCCTCCGCATACTTGTTGGTGAGGTGGCTCCCCATCGCCGCCATAACGGCGGGCGAGACGATATTTTCGCTCGCGATGAGTTCGAGATTTCCTCTCTGGCGCGCGAGTTCCTGCTCCATCGCCTTGCAGACTTCGGGGTCGGTATTTCTGACAGTGGTAAGATCGATCATGCGCTTCTCCCGTTTTTGAATGTGTTTTTCAGTATTATAACAGAATCGGCACGAGATTGCAAGAAAATGTTCGGTTTTTTCCTCAACAAACGGCAAAAATATGCGTGCCGCCCGAAGATTCGGGCGGCGCGCACGAAACGTCTTACAGATTTTGTTCGAGGAAGGATTTCAGCGCAGCGGCGGGAACATAGCCAAGGCTGTTCGCCGCAGGTTCTCCGTTCTTGAACACGATGACGTTGGGAATGGACATGATGCCGTACTTCTGCGCGACGTCGCCGTTGGCGTCCACGTCCACTTTCACGAAAACCGCCTTTTCGGCGAATTCGCCCGCAACCTCGTCGAGGACGGGAGCAAGCATGCGGCAGGGACCGCACCAGCTCGCCCAGAAGTCGCACACGACGGTATTCGTTTTGATGAGTTCTTCAAGCTCTGCGCCCGAAACTTCTTTTACGTTCTTTGCCATGATTATAATCTCCTTTGTATATAGTTTGCCAATTCTTCAAATTTTACGCATTCCGAGGAGGAAGCACGCATATCCTTGACCTGCGCCGCGCCCTCGGCAAGTTCGCGTTCGCCCAGCACCGCCACAAAGCGCGCGCCCGTCTTATCCGCATACTTGAACTGCGATTTGACGGAACGCTCCATCAGATCGACCTCGCAGGAGATCCCCTCTCTGCGCAGTTCCTCGGCAAGCAGGAACGCCTTTTCGCGCGACGGCGCGTCCATGCCCGCAAGATAACACGCGGCGCCCATGTCCGCGGGCGGCATACAGTTTTCCGCCTCCATGACCATCAGAAGCCGCTCCATGCCCGCCGCGAATCCCACCGCAGGCACGCTCTTGCCGTCCATCTGTTCGAGGAGCGTATCGTACCGCCCGCCCCCGAGCACCGTTCCCTGCGCGCCCGCCGCCGCGGAGACGAACTCGAACACGGTACGGCTGTAATAGTCCAGCCCGCGCACGATGGACGGGTTGACCGTGAATCCGACGCCCGCTTTTGAGAGCAGATTTTTCACCGATTCAAAGTGCGCGCGGCAGTCGTCGCAGAGATATTCGAGCATACGCGGCGCGCCCGCCGCAATCGCCTTGCACCCCTCTTCCTTGCAGTCGAGAATGCGCATGGGGTTCTTTTCAAAGCGCGAACGGCAATCACCGCACATTTCGCCGATATGGGGCGCAAAATACGCTTTCAGCGCCTCGTGGTAGCGCGCGCGGCAGTGCTTGCAGCCGATGGAATTGATCTGCAAAGCGACTTCTTTCAGCCCCAGCTTTTTTAAGAACGTATCGGCAAGGGAGATGATCTCTGCGTCCGCCGCCGCGCCCGCCGCGCCGTACAGTTCGCAGCCGAACTGATGGAACTCGCGCAGTCGCCCCGCCTGCGGACGCTCGTAGCGGAACGCCGAAATGAGGTAGTACGCCTTGAAGGGCAGAACGCCGCCCGCAAGCCCATGTTCGAGGAAGGCGCGCGCAACGCCCGCCGTCCCCTCTGGACGGAGCGTAACGGAGCGACCGCCCTTATCGAGGAAGGTGTACATCTCTTTGTTGACGATGTCCGTCGTATCGCCCACGCCGCGGGCGAACAGCTCGGTATGCTCAAAGACGGGCGTACGGATCTCTTTGAACGCGTACGCCTGCGCGACGGAACGCGCCGTGTCTTCCAGCTTGTGCCACGCATATACCTGCGACGGCAGTACGTCTTTACAGCCTTTGGGAATCTGAATCATGGTAAATTCCTTACGTCTATTTTCTTAAAAAATTCGTTGCAAAAGGCGTCACTGCGTTATGCCTTTTTATCTCGGCGGCACCAAGGTAGTGTGCCGCATACTTCGGCTGCGCTCGTGCGCCGCTTCGCGTCGGACGGTCACGAAATTGCCGCTGAAATGGCAATTTCTTAGTTCGCGACGCGCGCACACCGCACTGCGGTGGTGCACATAACGCGCCGCTCACCCCAATTTGCCGCTCACGCGGCTTTCCAATCACTTGCGCAAGCAGGGTTGCCCTGCTTAATAATTCGTTGCAAAAGGCGTCACTGCGTTATGCCTTTTGCGCCTCAATTTGCCGCTCACGCGGCTTTTGCGGAAAGAGTGAAGGCGGCGATGCTATACTGTTGCCATTTATCGCCGCCGAGAGAAAACACGCGGTCAGCCGCAGGCGCACCCGCGGGTTGTCTCTCAAAATCACGACTTTTTTCCGTGTCAGCTCGCGGAAAAAAGTGTGAACCCCTTACAAAACATATTTCTTCAAATCGCGGTCTTTCGTGATTTTGGCGAGGTGCTCTTCCACGTACTTTCTGTCGATCTCCACCGTGACGACGGGATAGTCGCCGCCGCCCGCGTTGAACGAAATATCTTCCAGCAGAAATTCCATAACGGTGTGCAGACGGCGCGCGCCGATATCCTCGCTCGTGAGGTTGATCTCTTCGGAGATCTCGGCGATCGCCTCGATCGCGTCGGGCGTGAATTTCAGGTCGATATGATCGACCGCAAGGAGCAGCGCGTACTGCTGCGTGATGGAGTGCTCGGTATTGGTGAGGATATTCACGAAGTCCTCTTTGGTCAGCGAGGAAAGCTCGACGGAGACGGGGAAACGCCCTTGCAGCTCGGGAATGAGGTCCTCGACGCGCGCCACGTGGAACGCGCCCGCCGCAATGAAGAGCATATAGTCCGTTTTGACGGGACCGTACTTCGTCATGACGGTGCTGCCCTCGACGATGGGCAGAATATCGCGCTGGACGCCCTCGCGCGAGACGTCCGCCCCGCCCGTGTTGCCCTTTGCGGCAATCTTATCGATCTCGTCGATGAAGATGATGCCGTCGTTCTCGGCGCGGCGGAGCGCTTCGTCCTTGACCGCGTCGTCGTCGATGAGTTTTTCCGCTTCCTCGGCGATAAAAATCTTCATCGCCTCGCCCACGGTGATCTTGCGCTTTTTCTTCTTTTTGGGGAGCATATCGCCGAAGATCGAGCCGAGATTGATGGCTGCGCCCCCGGGGACAAGCTCCATGTTCTTCGGCTCGTCCTGCACTTCCGTCTCGATGACGAGTTTATCGAACGTGCCTTTGCGGAGGGAATCGAGGAGGTTTGCCTCGAACACTTCGCGCGCCGTCTCGCCGCGGTCGTTCTTCTTGACCTCGGCAAGGATCTTGACCATTTTCTGTTCCGCCGTTTCCGTCGCTTTTACGGAGACTTCCGCCGTCTTTTCGTCCTTTACAAGGCGGACGGCGCACTCCACGAGGTCGCGCACCATGCCTTCGACGTCCTTGCCGACGTAACCGACTTCGGTGTATTTGGTTGCCTCGACCTTGATGAACGGGGCTTTGACGAGCTTGGCGAGCCGACGTGCGATCTCCGTTTTACCCACGCCCGTAGGACCTTTCATGATGATATTTTTGGGCGTGATCTCGTCGCGCAGTTCCTTGGAGAGCTGCGAACGGCGGTAACGGTTGCGCAGCGCGATGGCGACGGCTTTTTTCGCCTCGTCCTGCCCGATAATATGTTTATTGAGCTCGTTTACGATCTGTCTGGGGGATAAATCCATAGTTATTTCTCCTTATCTTTATTCACACTTTTTCTTTCAAACTGATGAAAGAAAAAGTGTGAACCCTGTTACACCGTCTCGCAGATGATATGATCGTTCGTGTAGACGCAGATCTCGCTTGCGATTTTCAGCGACTTGCGCGCGATCTCCTCTGCGGAAAAATCGGTATTCTGCGCAAGCGCGCGCGCCGCGGCGAGCGCGTAGTTGCCGCCGCTCCCGATGGCGCAGATGCCCTCGTCCGGTTCGATGACCTCGCCCGTTCCCGAGAGAATGAGAAGCGTATCCTTGTCCGCCGTGATCATCATTGCGTCAAGCTTCCTGCCGATCTTATCGCTCCGCCACATATCGGCAAGCTCCACCGCGGAGCGCATGAGGTTGCCCGCAAACTTGTTGAGCATTCCCTCGAAGCGTTCGGAGAGCGCGAACGCGTCCGTCACCGAGCCTGCAAAGCCCAGAATGACCTTGCCGCCGTAGATGCGGCGCACCTTGATCGCCGTGTTCTTAAAGACGACCGACTCGCCCATCGTGACCTGCCCGTCGCCTGCGATCGCCGTAACGCCGTCCTTCTTGACGGCGCAGATGGTCGTACCGCGAAATTCCATATTGTTCCTCCTTTATTCATCGAGCGAAGCGCGGAAGAGCTCGATCTCTTCAAGCGCGCGCTCCGCCATCAGACGTTTTTTCTCTTTTTTATCCCTGATCTCCAACCCGCTTAAAATGCCGTAATTGGCGTTCATGGGCTGGAAATGTTTGTTCGGGGCTGCGATATAGCGCGAGAGCGCGCCGCACACGCACGCCGCAGACGGCACGACGGGCGTTTTTCCGCGCAGTTTCGTAAGATAATGGATCGCCGCGAGCAGTCCGCTCATCGCGCTCTCCACATACCCCTCCACGCCCGTGATCTGCCCCGCAAAGAAGAGCATGGGCGAATCCTTGGCGGAAAAATCGGCGTTGAGAACGTTGGGCGCGTCTAAAAACGTGTTGCGGTGCATGACGCCGTACCGCTCGTATTCGGCGTTTTTCAGCGCGGGAATGATGGAAAACACCCGCTTCTGCTCGCCGAATTTGAGATTGGTCTGGCAGCCGACCAGCCCCAAAAGCGTTCCCTCTTCGTTCTCGCGGCGGAGCTGCAATACGGCGTAAGGACGTTTGCCCTCCTCATCCGCCAGTCCCACAGGCTTGAACGTGCCGAAGCGCAGCGCGTCTTTCCCGCGGGACGCCATGACCTCGACGGGCATACAGCCCTCGAAGATCTCCCGCTTTTCAAAGTCGCGGAGCGTCACCTTTTCGGCGGCGAGAAGTTCCCGAACGAACAGCTCGTACTCCGCCTTATTCATAGGGCAGTTGATATAGTCGCCCGTCCCCCTGCCGTAGCGGTCGCCCGTAAAGGTATGCGCGCGGTCCACGCTCTCGGCGGTGACGACGGGCGCGGTCGCGTCGTAGAAGTGCAGCGCGCCGCCGAACCGCGCGGCGATCGCCTCGTACAGCGCGCCGTCCGTCAGCGGACCCGTGGCGACGATGCCCTCCGCGGGGAGTTGGGTCTCCTCGCGGCAGACGACGCGAATGTTCGGGTGCGCGCTGATTTTTTGCGTGACGTATGCGGAAAAACGGTCTCTGTCCACCGCGAGCGCACCGCCCGCGGGAACGCGCGTCTCCTCCGCCGCCGCCATCGTGACCGATCCCAGACGGCGCAGTTCCTCTTTTAAAAGCCCGCAGGCGTTCCCGAACACGTCGTCGCTTTTGAGGGAATTGGAACAGACGAGCTCGCAGAACGCGTCGCTTGTGTGCGCGGGCGAACGGCGCAGCGGTTTCTGCTCGACAAGCTCCACTTGCTCCCCGCGTCCGGCGAGATACCACGCCGCTTCGCACCCCGCAAGTCCCGCGCCGATGATTTTAATCATCTTTCTTTTCCCGCTTCTCCTTCTGTTCCTGCTTGGGAGCGGGAACGCGGTAACGGCATTCCTTGTTGGAACAGCGGATCCCGCCGCGCGCGGTTTTCACGAGCGCGCCGCCGCACTCGGGGCATTTTTCGCCCGTCGGCTCGTCCCAACTGCGGAAATCGCAGGCGGGATAGCCGCTGCAACCGTAATAGAACTTGCCCGTCTTGGTGCGGAGCTTCTTGGTCGGCTTGCCGCAGACGGGGCATTTCCCCTCAAACACGGCGGGCTGGGCGGTCTCCCCGAACGGGAGCGTGGATTTGCATGCGGGATAATTGGGGCAGGCGAGGAATTTGCCGAACCGCCCGCTCTTGACGACCATCATCGCGCCGCACTTGGGGCAGGGCGTGTCTGTGGTCTCGATCCCCCCCTCGCTCACGATGTTGGAGCAGGCGGGATAGTTGGAACAGGCGAGATAGGTACCGTATTTGCCGTTCTTGCGCACCATGGGATGCCCGCACTTGGGGCACTTGACGTCCGTCAGTTCGTCGCCGTCCGTCTTGGCAAAGCGGAGCTTTTCCGCAAAGGGCGGATAGAACGCCGCGATGACGGAGTGCCAATCCTTGCCGCCGTCCTCGATCTCGTCCAGCTTGGACTCCATGTCCGCCGTAAAGCCGACGTCCATGACGTCGGGGAAATATTTGACGAGGAGATCGGTGATGCGGTAGGCGACCTCCGTAGGCTTCATGTACTTGCCCTCTTTTTCGACGTACTTGCGCTTGTTGAGCACGGAGATGATCGTCGCGTACGTCGAGGGACGCCCGATACCCTTGTCCTCCATTGTCTTGACGAGGGAAGCGTCGGTATAGCGCACGGGGGGCTTTGTGAACTTCTGCTCGGGCTTGACGGAGAGGCAGGCAAGCGGATCGCCCTCCGCAAGGGGCGGGAGCAGACCCTTCGTCTCCTCTTCCTCGCCCGCGCCCGCGGGTTTGGATTCCTGCCATACGGCGGTATAGCCCGCGAAGCGGAGCACCCTGCCGCTCGCTTTGAGCGTATAGTCGCCGTTCGCGATCTCGATCTGCATTGCGTCGTACAGCGCTTCCGTCATCTGGGAGGCGATAAAGCGCTCGTAAATGAGTTTATAGACGCTGTAATGCTTTCTGTCGAGCAGTTTTTTGACCGATTCGGGCGTGCGCGTCAGGTCGATGGGACGGATCGCCTCGTGCGCGTCCTGCGCGCCCTTTTTGGAGGCGTAGAAATTGGGCTTTGCGGGGAGATATTCCTTGCCGTAATTCGCCTCGATATACTGTCTTGCCGCCGCCTGTGCGTCCGAAGAGACGCGCGTGGAGTCGGTACGGATATAGGTGACGAACGCGACGTGACCAAGCCCCTCCACGTCGATACCCTCATAGAGGTGCTGCGCCATGAGCATGGTCTCGGGCGCGGTCATGCCGAGTTTGTTGGAAGCGTCCTGTTGCAGCGTGCTCGTGGTGAACGGCGCGGGCGCGTGGGATTTTGCGACCGACTTTTTGACGGCTGCGACGGCGTATCTGCCCGCCGCCAGCGCGGAGAGCGCGGCGTCCGCCTGCTCCTTGTTGCCGATCTTGCACTTTTTGCCCTTGTATTTTTCCAGCGCCGCCTTGAAGGGCGAGAACTTTTTCGCCTCGTCCTGCAATTCGACGTTTATCGTCCAATATTCTTCCGGTCTGAACGCCTGAATCTCCCGTTCGCGCTCGACGACGAGCCTGAGCGCGACGGACTGCACGCGCCCCGCCGAAAGACCGTTGCCGATCTTATCGTTCAAAAGGGGCGAGAGCTTGTAACCCACGAGGCGGTCGAGCACGCGGCGCGCCTGCTGCGCGTCCACGAGATTATAGTCGATCGTGCGCGGGTGTTCGAGGGCAGCCTCCACCGCCTTGGGCGAGATCTCGTTGAACTCGATGCGGTTTTTGCCCTGCGTATCCAGCCCGAGCACCGTCTGCAAATGCCACGAAATGGCTTCGCCCTCGCGGTCGGGGTCGGTTGCGAGATATACTTTATCCGCCTTTTTGGATTCCTCCGAGAGGCGTTTGATGATCGCCTCCTTCCCGGGGGAATTGACGTAGCGCGGCTCGTAGTTGTTGTCTACGGCGACGCCGAGCTGTTTGGGCGGAAGATCGCGGATATGCCCGCCCGAAGCGTCTACCTGATATTTCCCTTTCAGATAGCGCGAGATGGTTTTTGCCTTGCTCGGCGACTCTACGATGATGAGATCCATAGCACTCCTTTTGCGGACGGATCCGTCCGAATGTCTCTAAAAATCAATCCAGCGGGGCGAAACGGTTGCCGCCCGATCTGACGGCAAGTCCTTTGAGTTCGAGCGAGGAAAGATGCGCCTGCGCCTCGAATACGGGCATTCCCGTCCGCTCGGCGACGACTGCCGCGTGCAGTTCGCCCTCCGCTTTTAAGGCGGCGAGCACGCGCGCCTCGCCCGCGGTCAGGCTGACTGCCTGTTTCTCCTCGATCTCCATGCCGAACGCGGCGAAAATATCTTCCGCGCCCGTACACAGATACGCGCCCTTTTTGATGAGTTCGTTGCACCCGACGCCCTGCGCCGCGCCCACGTTGTGCGGAAGCGCAAAGACTTCCCTTCCGCAGTCGAGCGCGCAGTTCGCCGTGATGAGCGCGCCGCTCTTCCTGCCTGCGGCAAGCACCAGCACGCCCTCGGAAAGCCCCGCAAGCAGACGGTTGCGCGCATGAAAGGAATATTTCTGCACGCCCGCCGCAGGCGGATATTCCGTCAGAAGCAGTCCCTTTTGCGCGACTTCGCGTTTGAGCTGCGCGTGCGACGCGGGATAGCATATGTCAAGCCCGTTGGGCAGGACGCAGACGAGCTTTCCCGACGGCAGCGCGCCCGCAATGGCGGCGCTGTCTCCGCCCTCGGCGAATCCCGTTACGACGGTAAACTTCCGCGAAAGCTCCTCGGATATTTTCCTGCCCGTCTTTTCCGCCCACGGCGGAAGAATGCGCGATCCGACGATACAAAATTTGCGTTCGCTTAAAAGCGATCTGTTTCCCGCGCCGTACAGGACGAGCGGCGGGTCGTACGCATAGCGGAGCGCGGCGGGATAGTCCTCGCTTGCCGCCGTGACGGCGAAGTACCCCTTTTCGGAAAGCTCCGCGCAGAGCGCGTCCGCCTCCCGTTCGCGGGTCGCACGGTCACCTTTATATACACGCTTTTGCCCGTCTTGTATCACCGACGCGGAAATTTTTTCAAAATCGGAGAGAAGCCGCGCGGGATCGCCCGCCGCACGGAGCAGCGCGGCGCGCGTGCGTTCGTCGTATCCCGATTTGGCGCACAGCCAGAGAATTGCCCGTTCCGCGCGGGAATATTCCATGTCCAAGCCGCTTTCCTCCCTCTTTTGTATCCTCGCAGGTTATCCCAACCGATCGTAAATGCGGTAGGAAACCGCCTCAAAGACGTGCGCGGGCAGAATTTCTTCGCTCGCCGCAAGGTCGGCGATCGTCCGCGCGACTTTGATGATACGGCTCCTTGCACGGGCGGAGAGCTTCATTCTCTCGAACGCCGCGCGCAGAATTTCCTCGCTCTCGCGGGTGAGCGTGCAGAACGCGTCGAGTTCGCGTTCCCCCATTTCGGCGTTGACCTTCACGCCCTGTCCCTCGAATCGGGTGCGCTGAATGCGGCGCGCCACGTTCACGCGCTCTTTGACTTCCGCCGAGCTTTCCCGCCGTTCGGAGGAAGCCAGCTCGTCGTAGGCGACGCTGTCCACTTCCACCTGCAAATCGATGCGGTCGAGCAGCGGACCGGAGATCTTGCGGCGGTACCGTCTGATCTCCGCGGGCGTACAGGTACAGACGCGGTCGGCAGAGCCGTAATTGCCGCAGGGGCAGGGATTCATGCTCGCGCAGAGCATGAACCGCGCGGGGAACGTCACGCTTCCGTTCGCGCGGGAGACGGTGATTTTGCCGTCCTCCAAGGGCTGGCGCAGCGCTTCGAGCGCGGAACGCTGATACTCCGGAAGCTCGTCCAGAAAGAGCACGCCGCCGTGCGCCAGCGAGATCTCCCCCGGGCGCAGCACGCGGTTGCCGCCGCCGCACATGGCGACGACCGTCGCGGTGTGGTGCGGCGTACGGAAGGGGCGTTCGGTGACGATCCCCTCCTCCCCCAGCGTTCCCGCCACGGAGTGGATCTTGGTGATTTCGAGCGCCTCCTCAAAGGAGAGATCGGGCATGACGGTGGGCAGACAGCGCGCAAGCATCGTCTTGCCCGTCCCGGGCGGTCCCACGAGGAGCAGATTATGCCCGCCCGCAACGGCGATTTCGAGCGCGCGCCGCGCAACGGGCTGTCCTTTGACGTATTTCAAATCCGCGCCGCCCTCTCGTTCCGCGCCGTGCGGCACGAAGGTCTGCGTTTTTAAGGGCGATATGCGCGCGGCGTTCGTGAGATGGCGCACGACTTCCGCAAGCGTTGCGGCGGGATAGATCTCCGCCCCGCCCAGAAAGCTCGCCTCCCGCGCGTTCGCTGCGGGAACGACGAAGCGGGAAAAGCCGTGACCCTTCGCCGAGATAAGAATGGGCAGCAGTCCCGCAATGGGGCGCAGGTCGCCGTTGAGCGCGAGTTCGCCTAAAAAGACGACGCCGTCCGTCTCCGCGCCGACGAGCTGTTCGCTCGCCTTCAACAGGCTGATCGCGACGGCGAGGTCGAAAGACGCGCCCTCTTTCCGAAGGTCCGCGGGCGCAAAGTTGATGGTAATTTTATTCATCGGGAAGGAAAGCCCGCTGTTTTTGAGCGCGGAACGCACGCGTTCCTTGGATTCCTTGACCGCCGTATCGGGCAGCCCGACCATTTCGTAGGCGGGAATGCCGCGGTTGACGTCCGTCTCCACTTCGACGGGAACGCCTTCCAGCCCGTTGAGGGCGTAACAGACGATTTTCGCGACCATGCCTTTCTCCCCGACGATCAGCCGAACAGCCGCGCGATGAGCGACGCGGGCAGCGGCAGACCGGTTGCAAACGCGAAGTAAAGCACGAACATGGCGGCGAGCAGTCCGAACGCCGCCCACAGGCAGACGCGCACGACTTTGCCGAACCGCCCCTCTCTCTCCGAAAGCGCAGCCGCGCCGTCCGAGACGAGCGCAAAGGCGAAGAGGTAGACCAAAGCCACGAACGCGTACGCCTCCTGCGCCGCAATGGCGGCGATCGCCGAAAGGAGCGCGCCGACGAGCGGAATGGCGAGCTCGCGCGTGATTTTACGCTCCGTCTTGCCCCATTCCTTCGACCGCATGAGGCAGACGATGCGCCAGATACAGTAGCCGACGGCAAAGACGAGCGCGAGCAGGCAGACGGGGTTGACGAACGCGCCCCATACGGAGGCGTACGCCTCGCCGCCCGTGCGGGAGATGACGGCGAAGATGTTCCATGCCGATCCCTGCGGAACGCCCGCGTTCGCGCCGACAAATCCACCCGCGAACACCTTCCACATCAGCGAGAAAATGTTGCGCGCAGGCGCGGCGGGGTTATCGTATAATTTGACGTATGCAAAGTACGAGGGCAGGATCGCGAGCAGCGCGATGACGAGCGCGCCGATGACGAAGCTCGCCGCGAACGACGCGATCGCCGCCGCGTTCTTGTAGCGGTATTCGGAGACGACTTCCGCCACTTTGCGCTTTGCGGGGGAAAGCTCCTCCTCTTCGGTCGCCTGCGCGGGCGCGGATTCCTCCGTCTCCGCCGCGGCGATCGCCTTATCGAGATAGTATCTCCGCGCGCGGTATTGGCGCACCATGCCCGCGGCGAAGAGCAGCGCAACGCCGATCGCGGGAATGACGAACGCGCCGTGTACGCACACCGCGCACGCCGCCGAAAGTCCCGAAAGGATGAGCGGAAGCGCGGAAGTAAAGCCTGCTTTTTTCATGCCGCGCGCATAGAAGCGGTGGCAAAGGTTTACGGACGCGAGCAGGAAGAACACGCCGATCATGAGCGGCGTACCCAGCCCGCCGAAGGAGAGCGTCATGCTTGCAAGCGCGAACAGGATCGCAAAGATCATGCCCGCTTTGTCACTGCCCGCGTACTGCCGCACGAAGGACGCGCCGACGAGCAGCGCACCGAACGCGGCAAGCATGGGGAAGAACCGAAGCCCGAAGGGGCTCATGCCGAAAATCGCCGTACCGAGCGCGAGAATATCCACGCCGAGCGACCCGTAGACGCGTTCGCCCTCATAGATATTGCCCTCTCCGTAGGCGTTACCGAGGCGCATTTCCGCAATGGTGGCAAGCGCCGCGCGTTCGCCCGCAGAATAGGAATTAAAGCGGTAATCGGAGGCGGAAGGGATATAGTTCTGCCTGTCCAGCAGCGCGCCCGCGGCGGACGCGGCTTCCTCGGCGGTCTGCCCCACGAGCGGCGTTGCGGAATACACTTCCGCAGGCACGAGACATAGCTCCCCCGTTCCCTCGCCGTCCGCGTCGAGCTTTTCGCCCACAAACGCGACTTCGTTGACGAGCAGGTTGCAGGTGCGCGCGGTGAGCCTGACGTATGAATAGTCGCTTACGGTCCATTTTTCGCCGACAGATGCGAACTCGCCCCACGAAAAGAGCTGTTCCGTCTCGACGTCCTCCGCACCCTCTTCCGCGGCGAAGTTCTCCACCACCATGTCGGAGCGGCGGGAGGAGGCATTGAAGGAGCTGGACGCGCTCGTCGCCCAATCGATGCGGAGCGTCGCGTTCTGCCCGACGCTCTGGTACGCCGCGCCCACGTTCGCGTAGACGGCGACCACGCGCAGTTTGGTCGTCTGCGTCTGTCCGTCCGACTCCTCCGTCAGGTCGGAAAGACGGAATATCACGGAGGGCGTATCCGCGTCCGACTCGCTCTTTGCTTTCAGCTCGAACGCGCTGCCCGTCGTGCGGAATGATCCGAGGAACGCCAGACCGATGACGAGGAACGCCAGCGCGATAATGAGCGTGACGCGGTAAAATACGCTGTGTTTGTGCTGTTTTCCGTTACTTTTCATGTGCGTTGTATTCCCTATTATTATAGTGCCATTCCCTATTGTAACCGATAAGCACAGAATTGTAAATAATTTTTCCGTAAATTTTCCGAAAATTTCTCCCGCGCCGTCCGCGAACGGAGCGGCGGCGTGCCGCGAACGGCGCGGAGACTTACCGAGGACGGAGCGGTATTCCGGACACGGCGGAACGGACATAAAAAGATTCCCGCGCAGACTGCGCGGGAATCCCCTTCATTTTCAGTTCGGCTCAGACAATGCCGTGCGCCATCATCGCGTTGGCAACTTTGATGAAGCCCGCAATGTTCGCGCCCGCAACATAGTTGCCCTCGCAGCCGTATTCCTTCGCCGCGGCGTCCATGTTGTGGTAGATATTGACCATGATGTCTTTGAGCTTCTTATCGACCTCTTCAAACGTCCAGAAGAGACGCCCGCTCGACTGCGCCATTTCAAGCGCGCTCGTTGCAACGCCGCCGGCGTTCGCCGCCTTTGCGGGAAGGAATACCACGCCCGCCTTCTGGAACACCTCGATGCCTTCGAGGTTGGTGGGCATATTCGCGCCCTCTGCAACGTACTTCACGCCGTTCTTGACGAGGATACGCGCGGATTCGCCGTCGATCTCGTTCTGCGTTGCGCAGGGAAGCGCGATGTCGCAGGGGATCGTCCAGATGCCCTTGCAGCCCTCGTGGTACTCCGCGCCCTTCACGCGTTCCGCATACACCTTGATGCGCGCGCGCTCCACTTCCTTGATCTGCTTGACGACGTCGAGCTTGATGCCCTCTTTGTCGTAGATATAGCCGTTGGAATCGTACAGTGCGACGACTTTCGCGCCGAGCTGCTGCGCCTTCTCGGTGGCGTAGATCGCAACGTTGCCCGAGCCGGAGACGACGACCGTCTTGCCCTCGAAGCTGTCGCCGCGCGCTTTGAGCGCCTCCGCCGTGATATAGACAAGCCCGTAGCCCGTCGCCTCGGTGCGCACAAGGCTGCCGCCGTAGGAAAGCCCTCTGCCCGTGAGCACGCCGACGTGCTCGTCGCGGATGCGCTTGTACTGCCCGAAGAGGAAGCCGATCTCTCTGCCGCCGACGCCGATGTCGCCTGCGGGAACGTCGGTATCCTGCCCGATATGGCGCTGCAATTCGGTCATGAAACTCTGGCAGAATTTCATGATCTCGTTATCGCTCTTGCCCTTGGGGTCGAAATCGCTGCCGCCCTTGCCGCCGCCGATGGGCAGACCCGTAAGGCTGTTTTTGAGGATCTGTTCCAGCCCGAGGAATTTGATGATGGAAAGGTTGACGGAGGGGTGGAAGCGAAGTCCGCCTTTGTAGGGACCGATCGCGCTGTTGAACTGCACGCGGTAGCCCTTGTTGACGTGTACCTTGCCCGCGTCGTCCACCCACGGCACGCGGAACATGATCACGCGCTCAGGCTCGACGAAACGCTCCAACAGAGCCGCCTTCTCGTACTCGGGGTGCTTTGCAACGACAGGACGAAGCCCGCCAAGGATCTCCGTTGCCGCCTGATGAAACTCGGGTTCATTGGGGTTCTTTGCTTTGAGTTCTTCAAGAACTCTGTCGACGTAATCCATTCGCTCTCTCCTTCGCCGCAGTCTGCGGCTCTCATGTATTTGCATTGCTTATTATAACAAATTTAAAATGGGTTGGCAAAGGCTTGACGGGCTTTTCCATGCCCGAAAATGCTTTGAATTTCTTATATGAGGTATAAGCAAAACAAATAGATCGGCGCGCAGGCGGCGCGACGGGCAAAACAAAAGAGGCGCCGAGGCGCCCCTTTGAACGTGCTTATTCCCAAGATCAGCCGGAGATATAGTACCCTCTCGCGTCGTACAGCGCGGGCCCGGCTTCGATGGTCTTCCATGCGCCGCCGCCCTCCTGATACTCGGCGACCGCATACCAATAGAGCTGCCGTCCGCCGTTGTTTGCGATCGCCGTCAGCGTCGTGCCCATATTCAGGTCGTTTGAATTTGCAGTCGCCTGCAACTGCATATTCTCATAGTCCGTGCTCGCGATCGGCGAAGAGTAGAGCGAAACCACCACGTTCACCGTCGAGGGGAAGAGCGTGAACTCGTTTTTGACCGTCGCATAAATGTTGCCGCGTCCGTCGCCGCCCGAAATGCTCAGCGTAAGGTGCGCGAAGATTCTCGGAGACGCGCTCTCTTCCTGCACGGAAACGCTCTCTTCCGCCTCGGCGTTCTCCGCCGCACCCGCGCGGCAGGTCAGCCCGGGAATCAGCAGAGCGACAAACAGCACAGCCGCCAACAGTCCGAACACAACTTTCTTTGCAATTTTGCTCATCTGTATCCTCTCCTTATTTTAAAAATTCCGGTATCGTCATGCGCGGTCTTAAAAAGAGACCGCCTTGTCCGCGAAAGTGCGCCGAGGAACTGAGGCTTCCATGCGGAAGGAGCGGGATTGCCAATACATTTCGCCCCGTCCCTCGTTGCACGCGATCGGATTCGCGGATGCGCCGCCGCCTGCGGAACGCGCCCGCTCTTCGGACGCAGACGCCGCGGAGACTCCGACCGACGCCCCGTCCGTCTCCGTATTATAGCACATTTTTGCAACGCGGCAGGAAATTTCTCTTAACATATCCTGTCACTTTTTATTTGCATATGACGATTTTGCAGGGATTCTCCGCCGCTCACGCCCCTCTCTCAAAACAGCCCTTTGAGCGCGGGATAGAGGTTTGTGAAATGGCGGTAACGCGCTTCGTACCGCGCGGCGGTCTCCGCGTCGGGATACACGGTCTCCTTCACGCGGACGATGGCGGAAGCCGCCTCCTGCACCGATTTATACTCTCCGCAGCCCACCATTGCGAGCATCGCCGCGCCGAACGCGGGTCCCTGCTCCGTCTGCGGGATCTCCACGGGCAGATCCATCACGTTTGCCACGATTTTGCGCCACAGCGGGCTCTTCGCCCCGCCGCCGCACAGCTTCGTCCGCGCGATCGCAGCCCCGTTCCGCTTCGCCGCCTCCAAGCAGTCGCGCAGCGCGAACGCCACCCCTTCCAGCACGGCGAGCGTCATCTCTCCGCGCGCAGTATCGGGGCGCATTCCGATGAACGCGCCGCGCGCCGTCACGTCGTTGTGCGGACTGCGCTCGCCCATGAGGTAGGGCAGAAAATACACGTCGTTTTTGCCGAGTTTCTCTTCCAGCCCCGCCTGCTCGTTCGCATAATCCTGCGTCTGTAAAATTCTGTCCGACCACCACGCGTTGCAGCTTGCCGCCGACAGAATACACCCCATCAGATGCCAGCCGCCGTCCGCATGGCAGAAGGAATGCAGCGCGTTGACCTTGTCCTCGTTGTATCCGGCGGACGACACGAACAGCGTGCCGCTCGTACCCAAGGAGATATTGCACCCGCCCTCGCCGACGACGCCCGTTCCGACCGCGGCTGCGGCGTTGTCCCCCGCGCCCGCAATGATTCTGACGTCTTTCAGCCCCAGCATGTCCGCGATCTCAGGTTTCAGCATGCCGACAACTTCGTAGCTTTCATGCAGTTTCGGAAGCTGCGCCTCGGACATGGCGGTCACTTTTAACATCTCGGGCGACCAGCGGCGGTGCGCCACGTCCAGAAGGAGCATTCCGCCCGCGTCCGAAAGATCGGTGCAGAACGCACCCGAAAGACGGTAGGCAAGGTAGTCCTTCGGAAGCATGATCTTCGCGATTTTTTTGAAGTTCTCAGGCTCGTGCGCCTTCATCCAAAGGAGCTTGGGCGCGGTGAATCCCGCAAAGGCGATGTTGCCCGTCCATGCGGAGAGCTTGTCCTTGCCGACGACCTCGTTTAAGTACTTCGTCTCCTCCTCCGTCCTGCCGTCGTTCCACAAAATGGCGGGGCGGATGACGTTGTCCTGCGCGTCGAGCGCGACAAGCCCGTGCATCTGTCCCCCGAAGGAGATGCCTTTGACGGCGGATTTATCCTGCTCCGCGAGCAGTTCTTTCAGCCCGCACAGCGCCGCCGCGTACCAATCTTCGGGGTTCTGCTCGCTCCATCCGCTCTGCGGGTAGGAGACGGGATAGGTCTGCGTGTTCTCCGCAAGAATTGTTCCGTCCGCGGCGACGAGCAGGAACTTTGCCCCGCTCGTGCCGAGATCGATTCCGATATATGTATTCATATTCTGCCCTTCCTGTTCAGCAATTTAAAAATTGCAAAATCCTGCGCGCGATGATCATGGACCCGACTTCAAAGGGATGCACTCTGTCCCACGAGATGGACTGCCCCGGGCGGGAGTTCATGTACGCGTCGAAATCCGGTTGCACTTCGACGACCGTAATGCCGTAGCGCGCCGCGACCGCTCTCGTCCGATCGGCGTATTGCTCCGTCATGACGCGCATTTCGTCGGAACGGTTGCGTTCCAGATAATAGGGCGGAATGAGATAGAACTCGCGCACGCCCTTGCTCTTTTCGCAGATCGCGGCAAGGTTCTCGGCGTACTCTTCAACGGAAATGCGGGCGTCCTGCGGGTCGAGATAGTCGAAATGCCGCCACACGTCGTTGATGCCGATCATGCAGAACAGCACGTCGGGCTTACAGGAAATCACGTCCCGATCCCACCGCGCAAGCAGGTGCGCGGACGTGTTTCCGCCCACGCCTGCATTGACGACGCGGAAGTTATTTTCGGGATGAAAGGCAAAGAGGGCGTTGCGGATAAGCCGCACGTACCCGTTGCCCAATCCGTCGGACGTATTCCGCTTGTCCGCGTCCGTCGTGGAATCGCCTGCAAAAACAATTACGTCTCCGTCGTGCAACTTCATAAATTTATCCCTCGAACGGGTTTTCCGTTTTATATCTCATACCGGCGGGAAGATTTACGCCGATGTCCTCTGCCCCAATATATTTGAATACCTCGAAGAGCGCTTTGCCGAAGTGTCCGAACGCGACCGCGCCGTGGTGCGGGTATCCGCCCTCAACGAGCACATGGCGGTAGAACCGCTTCATTTCGGGGATCGCGAAAATGCCGATCGACCCGAACGAACGCGTTGCGACGGGCAGCACCTCGCCCTGCGCAACGTAGGCGCGAAGGCGGTTGTCCGACGTCGATTGCAGGCGGAAGAACGTGATCTTCCCGGGAACGATGTCCCCTTCCAGCGTTCCCTGCGTCACTTCTTCGGGCAGAGACCGCGCCATGATGAGCTGATACTTCATCGTGGGATTGCACAGTTTCCCCGCGCACGTATTCCCGCAGTGGAAGCCCATAAAAGTATCCGTAAATTTGTAATCGAATTTTCCCGCAATGTCGGCGTTGTACAATTCCTTGGGAACAGTGTTGTTGATGTCGAGGAGCGTCACCGCGTCCTCCGAAACCACCGTGCCGATGAACTCGGAGAGCGCGCCGTAGATATCCACCTCGCAGCTCACGGGAATGCCGCGCCCCGTAAGGCGGCTGTTCACATAGCAGGGCACGAACCCGAACTGCGTCTGGAACGCGGGCCAGCACTTACCCGCGACCGCAACGTATTCGCGGCTGCCCTTGTGCGCCTCGATCCAATCGAGAAGGGTCAGCTCGTACTGCGCCAGCTTGGGCAGAATCGCGGGCTTCCTGTTCCCCGCTCCCAGCTCCTTTTCCATATCCGCAACCACTTCGGGAATGCGCTTGTCGCCCGCATGCTTGTGGAACGCCTCGAAGAGATCGAGCTCGCTGTTTTCCTCGATCTCCACGCCGAGATTATACAGCTGCTGAATGGGCGCGTTGCACGCGAGGAAGTTGGTGGGTCTCGGTCCGAAGGAGATAATTTTCAGCCGCTTCAACGCATACACCGCGCGGGCGATGGGAAGAAACTCGCGGATCATGTCCGCGCATTCCTCCGCGTCCCCCACGGGATACTCGGGGATATACGCCTTCACGCCGCGCAGCTTCAAGTTATAGCTCGCGTTCAGCATGCCGCAGTACGCGTCGCCGCGGGAGGAAGCAAGCGTTGCGATATTTTCCTCCGCCGCCGCACAGAACATAACGGGCGCGTTCATGCGCTCGGAGAACTCCTTGGCGAGCATCGTCTCGGAGATCTCGGGTCCGAAGTTCCCCAGATACACCACGAGCGCGTTGCAACCCTGCTTTTCCAGATCGGCAAGCGCCTGCTTCATATGGATCTCGCTCTCCACGATGCACACGGGGCATTCGTACAAATCGCCCTTGCCGTACTTCTTCTCGTACGCCGCCATGAGCGCTTTACGCCTGTTGACGGACAGACTCTCGGGGAAACAATCGCGGCTCACCGCCACGACGCCTACTTTCATCTTGGGAATATTTTTCATAACAACCTCCTTGGTTTCCGTGACAGTATACTGTAAGGGAGCAATACGAACCCGATCAAAAGCGGAAACTGTGCGCTCATACTTTGTTGAACCCCTTGCCCGTGCCACACGGCACGCGCTGCGGGCTTTTCTCGGCGGCGCCGAGGGAAAGCGCCGCCTACTTCGGCTACGCTCGTGCGCCGCTATGCGTCGGACGGGCACGGTTTTTGCGCTGAAAAAGCAAAAACCTTAGTTCGGGACGCGCGCACGGCACACTGTGCCGATGCGCATAAAGCGTCCCTCACCGCATCTGACCGCTCATCTTGCCGCTTTTGATTGCTTCGCACCTTTGGCGTTTACCTTATTTCCTTCTCAAAATTCTTTTTGAAAGAATTTTGAGAAAAAGGATCTGCCGTCGGAATACGTTCTTCCGCAAACGCATCAGAAAAACGGCTCCCTGCCGAAAGAGAACGCAACTGAGCAAATGTATGATCGCATACTCTGCCGTGTCCGTCAGTCGTTCTTTCCAGCGTATGATCATGAATGACCATCAGCACACCGTCCTTCGATAAATGAAAATCCGTTTCGATCGCATCAACGCCGCAAGACAGCGCATAACGAAATGCTGCAAGCGTATTTTCGGGGACGACGGTACGTTCCCCGCGATGTCCGGCCAAAATGACCTTCTCAGAAAATCTTCTCATAATGATCTCTCCTCACAAACGAGCCTTTCGCAAGGACCGCTGATTGTATGCAATATAGCATACTTGTTCAGTATAGCATACTTGTTCAGTCATGACAAGCATCAAGAGAAAAATAAGTATCATTTTTGATGTATCATGCTCTATTTATAATCAGCTTTTTTATCGAAGGAAATTATTTCGATATGAAAAAACAGAATGAAACCCCGATTCAAAAATATATTTTGTATCAGAAAAGAGCCTGCGCTGTCAAGGCGGAGAAATTTCCGCCGCAAACAGCAAGTGCTCTTTCTTTTTACGCAAAAATTTCTCCTTGCCTCCTTGACAGCTTGGCTTTTTCCGATGGCGTTGGCGGTGCCGTATGGCAGAAAAAGTTTAAGGAGTGTTTGTTTATGGTTTGTGCCTCTTTTGTCCCCCGCGGCTCCCCGCCGTCTCCCCGAAAGCCCCTTCTTCGTCACGCATTACTCCCTCGTTTCTCCCCCTTTCCCTCCTCGCATTTCCCGGAAAACGCCCAAAACAAAAACATCCGTCTGCGATCTCCCTTTAACAAATGCCCTAATAGAAAAGTCAAACAGCACATGGATCAGCTTTGCGCCTATTGAAATACCAAGCCCGGCGGGAATACTTCGGGCTGCGCCCTTGTGCCGACTGCGTCGGGGCGAACCGCCGCACTTCGTGCGGCTGGTTCTCCCCTATTGAAGTTGATTAGGCGCTTCAAGCGCATGGTACCGGCGGCACTACTCGTGCTTGAAGTTCCTGACAATCGCAACAACTTTTCAGCGGCCACCTCTTGGTGGCTGTTTTTTATTTGCTTCCTTTTACCTGCTCACCCGTAAACGGGTCTATATACTCCTTCATGCTCAGTTGTTCATACAGCTGATCCTCTTGCAATTGGTTTGCTATATATTTCTTTATCGCCTCTTTGTTACGTCCTACCGTGTCTACATAGTATCCCCTGCACCAAAAATGCCTGTTTCCATACTTGTATTTCAAATTGGCGAATTGGTCAAATATCATCAGGCTACTCTTCCCTTTGAGTATCCCCATGAATTTACTTACACTCATCTTTGGCGGGATTGTTACCAGCATATGGATATGATCTTCACACGCATTTGCCTCTATGATTTCCACTCCATCGCACCGTTCGCATATCCGCCGCAATATCTTCCCTATCGCTGCCTTATACTTTCCGTATATGATTTGCCTGCGATATTTCGGCGCAAACACAATATGGTATTGACACCGCCACTTCGTATGTGCTAAACTATCTATGTCTTTCATTAGACCTCCTGTTTTACCCTTGTTGCGATTGCCAGTCGCTTCAATTCTATTACAGGAGTTTATTTTTGTCCATAGTTATAAACTCTTTTTCCACTCGCTCAGCGAGTGGTTGTCTTTTTTAATACCAAGCCCGCGCCCCTGCATTAGCAGGGGCGCGGGCTTGGTACTCCCGGCGGGAATCGAACCCACAACGGCCCCTTAGGAGGGGGCTGTTATATCCATTTAACTACGGAAGCGTATTGAATTTTATTGCACGAGGCAGAAATCATTGTCGGAAAAAATTTTATACCAAAATTTATACCAACTTTTTTCCGCCCCGTGAAAACAAGCATAAATCAAGCGGTTTTGCCCGAAAAACGTGCGTCTTGGGCAATATCTAGTGGATAGACCAACTCCTTAGGAGGAGGCTGTTATATCCATTTAACTACGGAAGCGTATGACGTATTTCTGATAACATTATATAAATTATATAAATGCCGTCCGAAAAGCGATTGCGCAATGAACACCGCCGATGAACGCCTCTATTTTATACCATTTGCCATAAAAAAGCAAGGAATTTTGCAGACAGAGTCATCTGTCCGCAAAATTCCTGCCGTACATGACTAATCCGAAAGCTCCGCGACTTTATAAACGGACATCGTGACAGCGCTGTAAATGAAATTTCCGCCCTCTCCTACGATGCGGAACGTCGCGGGCGTATCCGTCACTTCTACGGGCATACTCAGCGAAACGGTAGCCGTATCGGGCGAGGTATGGAAGGTGTGCTGAACCACTGCCCCCGGAACCACCGCGCCGTTCTGCTGCAATTGGAGAATCACGTTGAGCGGGAAATTCACGCCCGAAGCAGGCGCAAGATTCCCATGGAATGCGACCGTATAAATTCCGGGATCAAGCACGCTGAAATCGCTGTTCCCGGGCGTATGCGTGATCCCCGTTCCCGACGACGCGCCGTTCTGATCGAACAGCAGCGGATTGCCCGCCGTCCCCGGGGCAGCGGGTACGGAATAAGCGGAAAGAAGTTCCGCCGTTCCTGCCGTCCCCGTTGCACCCGTGGGACCTGTCGGACCCGTGGCACCCGTCGGACCCGTAACACCCGTGACGCCCGTTGCGCCAGCCGTTCCCGTCGCGCCCGTTACACCCGTGGGACCCGTTGCGCCTGTCGGACCCGTCGGACCCGTAACACCTGTAACGCCCGTGGGACCAGTCGCGCCCGTGGGACCTGTCACACCCGTGACGCCCGTCGCGCCCGTGGGACCAGTCGCGCCCGTGGGGCCCGTCACACCCGTTACACCTGTCGCGCCCGTCGGACCCGTCGCACCCGTCACACCCGTTGCGCCCGTTGTACCAGCCGTTCCTGCCGTTCCCGTCGCGCCCGTGGGACCTGTCGGACCCGTGACGCCCGTAACACCTGTAACGCCCGTTGCGCCCGTGGGACCTGTCGCGCCCGTTGCGCCAGCCGTTCCCGTCGCGCCCGTGGGACCCGTCGCGCCCGTGGGACCCGTGGGTCCTGTGGGACCCGTCGCGCCCGTGGGACCCGTGGGTCCTGTGGGACCCGTCGCGCCCGTGGGACCCGTGGGACCCGTCGGACCCGTAACACCCGTGGCACCCGTGACGCCCGTTGCACCAGCCGTTCCCGTCGCACCCGTAACACCCGTGGGACCCGTCGCACCCGTGGGACCTGTCACACCCGTGACGCCCGTCGCGCCCGTGGGACCCGTGGGACCTGTCGGACCCGTAACACCTGTCACGCCCGTTGCACCCGTGGGACCTGTCGGACCGGTGCGTCCGGTGGGACCCGTCGCGCCCGTGGGGCAACGGCAGTCAGAACCGCCTCTCACCCCGATCGCCGTATCCCGCCAGATCTCCACACTTGTACATATGCACGGGCAGCACCCGCACACGTTGCATCGCCTGTATATCGTCATTATTCTTCCTCCGAATGGCGCAGAGCGCGCCTTTTGCGGACAATGCACGCATTGCCCCTACTTCATCATATCCTGAAAAAGTGGCGGAGGTGCATATTCATGAAATTATCTCTTTGTATGATCGTTCGGGACGAAGAGAACGTGCTGGCGCGCTGTCTGGACAGCGTAAAGGACGCCGTGGACGAGATTGTGATTGTGGACACGGGCAGCTCGGACAATACCGCTGCGCTTGCGAAGCGATACACGCGCGCCGTCTTTCCGCTCGCGTGGACGGACGATTTTTCCGCCGCCCGCAACTTTTCCTTCGAGAAGGCGACGGGCGACTACCTCATGTGGCTGGACGCCGACGACGCGATCGCCCCCGAGATGCTCCCCCGCCTGCGCGCGCTGAAAGCGCGCATCGAAGCGGAGAACGCGGACATGGCGGTGTGCAAATACGTCAACGGCGGATGCGTTTACTGCCGCGAACGCATCGTAAAACGCGCGGGCGGATTCCGCTGGGAAGGACGGGTACACGAATGTATTACCCCGCGCGGAAAAGTCTTACAGGACGATTTCGCCGTGACCCATCTGGGAAGCGACAAGCAGCGCGGCGCGCGCAATCTGCATATCTATCAGAAGTGGCGCGCCGAAGAGCCGCTCGGTCCGCGCGATCTGTTCTATTACGGGAGAGAGCTCTTCTACAACCGCCTCTACACGGAGGCGGAGGCCGTCCTCTCCGAAATGCTTGCGGGCGACGGTTGGTACGTCAATAAAATCGAGGCGTGTAAAGTGCTCGCCGCCTGCCGCGAACAGAACGGCAACCGCGACGGCGCGCTCGCCGCCCTCTTTTCGAGCTTTTCGTACGGGATGCCGCGCGGGGGCGTCTGCCACGAGATCGGGCGCATTTTCCGCGAAAGCGGACGGCACAGAGAAGCGGTCTTCTGGTACGAGACCGCGCTCGCCTGTCCGGATTATTCCGCCGAAGGAGACTTCGACGACGCGAACGCGCGCACCCTCTATCCCCTTCTGGGACTTGTATGCAGCCATTGGGCGCTGGGCGAGAAAGCGCGCGCGCTTGACTGCCACCGCCGTGCCGCAGAGCTTGCGCCCGAACACCCCGCAGTACGGCACAACGCGGCGTTTTTCCGCACGGAAACGACGCTCCCCGAAAAATAGCCATAATCGCTGGACTTTTTCCGCCGTTCGTGCCATAATAAAACAACGGAACGCGGAGGAGAACTATGGCGGAACGCAATAAAAAAACAAATCGTACAAAGCTGGGGCTGAAAGTCCTCGGGTTTATATTCACGGCAGGCGGACTTACCTGCACGGTCATCGGGTCGGCGAGCTTTTTCTCCGCGCTCGGCAGCGGCGAACTGCCCACTCTCTTCTGGCTGCTCATCGCGGGGCTTCCCATGCTCACCATCGGCGCAAGCCTGCTCACCTTCGGATTCCGCAAAGAACTGTCCGCAACCGCCATACAGATCGCGCGAGCGGGCGAAAATTCGCCCACGGTTGCCGCACAGACCGTACGGGAGGGCGAAAATTCGCCCATTGAACCCGCGCCCCTGCCCGAGCAAACGCCCAAAAAAGCCACGCTCCGCTGTCCCGAATGCGGCGCGGAATACGACGCGGAACTCAATTTCTGCGAGCAATGCGGAAGCGAGCTGACCAAGCCCTGCCCGCACTGCGGCAAGCCCGTCGGCGCGCACGCGGCGTTTTGCGGACACTGCGGAAAAAAGATCTGACCCGTCAGTGGATTTGAATCCGTCAATAAAAACTGCGCCGCCGTGCGGAATCTTCCGCACGGCGGCGCTTTCTGTACGCCATCAAAAAATCCCGCGCGAACGCGCGGGATTTTTCAAGTCTTCTATCAGAAATCGACTTCCGTATCGTAGTAGCAGCACTTCAACAGCTTCTCCATCTCTTCGACGGAAGGCTGACGAGGATTGGAACCCGTGCAGGCGTCGCCGATCGCGTTGACCGCGATGTCGTGCAGTCTTGCAAGGAACACGTCTTCGGGAACGAAGCCCTGCTCGCAGGGATAGCTGTCCGCACCGTAGTTCTTGATGCAGTGAGGGATGTTCAGGTCGTCGTTCATCTTGCGCAGGTACTTGATGAGGAGCGCGACCTTCTCATCGTCGTTCTTGCCGCCGAGACCCATGTAGTCCGCGATGACGCCGTAACGCTTCTTCGCAGTGGGATCCTTCGCGTTGAACGCGATGACCTTGGGCAGATACATTGCGTTTGCCGCGCCGTGAATAATGTGCGCGCCGTAGTCCGCAAACGCCGCGCCCGTCTTGTGCGCCATGGAGTGCACGATGCCGAGCAGCGCGTTGGAGAACGCCATACCCGCAAGGCACTGCGCGTTGTGCATGCTGTCGCGCTTTGCCATGTCGCCGTTATAGGAATCGACAAGGTCGTTCTGGATCATCTTGATCGCGAAGATCGCCAGAGGATCGGTATAATCGCAGTTCGCGGTGGAGACATACGCCTCGATCGCGTGCGTCATTGCGTCCATACCCGTGTGCGCAACGAGCTTCTTGGGCATCGTCTCGGCGAGGTCGGGGTCGACGATCGCGACGTCGGGCGTGATCTCGAAGTCTGCGATCGGGTATTTGATACCCTTCTGGTAGTCGGTGATGATGGAGAACGCCGTGACTTCCGTCGCCGTGCCGCTCGTGGAGGAGATGGCGCAGAACTTCGCCTTCTTTCTCAGTTCGGGGATGCCGAACACCTTGCACATATCTTCAAAGGTGATGTCGGGATACTCGTACTTGATCCACATTGCCTTTGCGGCGTCGATGGGAGAACCGCCGCCCATCGCGATGATCCAGTCGGGTCCGAAATCGAGCATCGCCTGCGCGCCCTTCATGACCGTTTCGACGGAGGGATCGGGTTCGATGCCCTCGAAGAGCTGTACTTCCATGCCTGCCTCTTTGAGGTAGGAGACCGCCTTATCGAGGAAGCCGAATTTCTTCATCGAGCCGCCGCCGACGCAGATGATCGCCTTCTTACCTTTCAGCGTTTTGAGCGCTTCGAGCGCGCCCTTGCCGTGATAGAGGTCTCTGGGTAACGTAAACCTTGCCATAATAAAAACTCCTTAACATATTTTTGTGAACGCAACCCGTTCACTTTATCTCCTGTCTATTATACCACATCCTCGCCGTTCGTCAACCCCCATTTTTGATATTTTCATGGATTTTTTTCATTTTTCGTTCCATAACTATAAAAAGTATGAATATATATTCATTTATTATATTGCTTGTGCCCGCGACTGGTCCGAGGCACAACCGCGCGCCGCGAAAATTCGCGGCGCGCGGTTGGTCATTCGTGTCTTTTTCCCGTAAGCGAGCTGACGGAAAGCCTGAGAACGCAGGTTTTCGCAAGCGCGGCGGGCGGGATCTCCCCTTCCATGCCGTTCTGCGCGAGCAGGACGCGAAGTCCGCGCTCCGCATCTTCTCCTGAAACGGGAGACAGCTCCCCTTCGCCGAACACGCTCTCAAACCGCGCCGTGGCGGTGCAGGCGATGCCGTTTTTCGGCGGAACGTTCTCGCAGAACCTGACTGCCGAAAAGGCAACGCGGCTGTTTTCGGCGAGAAGACCGAGTTTTTTCCCCTCTTTCGCGCCGTGGAAATAGAGTACGAGCGCGCCGTTTTCTTCCGCAACGCCGAAGTGCATGGGCACGGCGTAAGGATATTTCCCGCCGTGAAAGGCGACCGTCGCGAACGGACAGCCGCGCAAAATAGTCACCGCCTCTTCATAGCTCGTCTCGCGGTCATGTCTGCGCATAATGTTCTCCTTTTGTTTTGCGCGCCGCGGGAGGCTCCCGCGGCGCGCATCGTTCCGAAATATCGTTTCATATCTCCTGCGTCAGTACACGGAAAAAAGAGTTGAGACAAAACCAACAGATAACATCAAACGATTGCCCCTCATCCGTCTGCTTTGCAGACACCTTCCCCCAAGGGGGAAGGCAGGGAACAACAATGTACCCGCGGGTTGTCTCTTAAAATCACGACATTGTCGTACCGCAGCACTCGCCGCAGAAAGATTTTTTGCGAAGAGGAGCGGCGAGCGTTTTAAGCGCGGCGTTCGGCGCAGCCGAACCGCCCGCAGGGTGCGCTCCGCCGCGACGACGTCTGTTTGAAAGAAAAAGTGTGGACCTGCTATAAATCATGTCCGCGAGCAAAACCACGCTTTTGCGCTGCGGTACTCAATTTGCGCATACCTGCGCTTACGACGAAAGAGTGAATGCGGCGCAGCTATACTGTTGCGATTGCGCCGCAGAGAGAAAACACGCGGTCAGCCGCAGGCATATCCGCGGGTTGTCTCTCAAAATCACGACATTCTCATACCACAGCACTCGCAAAAAAGATTTCGCGCAGAAAGATTTTTTGCGAAGAGGAGCGGCGAGCGTTTTAAGCGCGGCGTTCGGCGCAGCCGAACCGCCCGCAGGGTGCGCTCCGCCGCGACGACGTCAGTTCGCGGAAAAAAGTGTGAATTATTTTACTCCCACTCGATCGTACCCGTGGGCTTGGGGGTGAGATCGTAGAGAACGCGGTTGACGCCCTTCACCTCGTGCGTGATGCGCTCCGTAATTTGCTGCAACAGCGCGAACGGCACATCCTCGACCGTTGCGGTCATGGCGTCCTTGGTGTTGACGGCGCGCAGAATAACGGGATACTCGAAGGAACGCTTCCCGTCCTTCACGCCGACCGATTTGAAATCGGGCACGACGGTAAAGTACTGCCACACCTTCCCTTCCAGACCGTTCTTTGCAAACTCTTCGCGCAGGATCGCGTCCGACTCGCGCACGGCTTCCAATCTGTCGCGCGTGATCGCGCCGAGGCAGCGCACGCCCAGCCCGGGACCGGGGAAGGGCTGACGGTACACCATGTTATCGGGCAGACCCAACGCCTTGCCGACGACGCGGACTTCGTCTTTGAACAGGAATTTCAGGGGTTCGACAAGCTCGAATCGGAGATCGTCGGGAAGTCCGCCCACGTTGTGATGCGCCTTGACGGGACCGCTCTCCAAAATGTCGGGATAGATCGTTCCCTGCGCCAGAAACTCGATGCCTTCCTGCTTGCGCGCCTCCTCTTCAAACACGCGGATAAACTCCGCGCCGATGATCTTGCGCTTCTGTTCGGGCTCGGAAACGCCCGCAAGTTTATCGAGAAAGCGGTCGACCGCGTCCACGTAGACGAGGTTGGCGTCCATCTGTCCGCGGAACACCTCCACGACCTGCTCGGGCTCGCCCTTTCTCAGAAGTCCGTGATTGACGTGTACGCACACGAGGTTTTTGCCGATCGCCTTGATGAGCAGCGCGGCGACGACGGAGGAATCCACCCCGCCCGAGAGCGCGAGAAGAACTTTTTTCTCCCCCACCTGCGCCCTGATCGCCTTGATCTGCTCGTCGATGAACGCCTCCGCAAGCGCGGGCGTCGCGATACGTTCCATGGTTTCCGGTCTCTTGTTGCTCATAGCTCTCTCCTTATGTGATATTGTTTAAAAAGAAATTCGTGAACCCGCTATAAAACCTGTTGCAAAAGGCGTCACTGCGTTATGCCTTTTGCTCTCGACGGCACCAAGGTAGTGTGCCGTCTCGGTCACGAAATTGCCGCTGAAATGGCAATTTCTTAGTTCGCGCATACGCCGAAGCCCCACAGGGGCTGTCAGCATAACGTACGCGCTCACCTCAATTTGCCGCTTGCACGGCTTTTGCGGAAGAGTGAGGCAGCGCGCGCCAAAATGTTGCCACTTGCGCGCTGTCGAGAGAAACCGAACGCAGAGCCAATGGCGAACGTTGGGTTTCTCTAAAAAATCACGGAATTTCTTTTTGTCAGTTCAAAAAGAAATTCGTGAACCTTTCACTCCCATTCGATGGTTGCCGGCGGTTTGGAGGTAATGTCGTACACGATGCGGTTGGCGTGCGGCACTTCGTTCGTGATGCGGTTGGAAATCTTCTCCAACACGTCGTACGGAATGCGCGCCCAATCGGCGGTCATGGCGTCCACGCTCGTGACGGCGCGGAGCGCGATCACGTTCTCGTAGGTGCGGAAATCGCCCTGCACGCCCACCGTTTTGGAATTGGTGATGACGGCAAAATACTGCCAGATCTCTCGGTTTAATCCCGCTTTTGCGATCTCCTCGCGGAAAATATAGTCGGCGTCGCGCAGCGTTTGCAGCTTTTCGCGCGTGACTTCGCCCATGATGCGGATGGCAAGCCCGGGTCCCGGGAAGGGCTGACGCTGTACGACGGAATCGGGAAGCCCCAGCTCCGTTCCGACGCGGCGCACCTCGTCTTTGAAGAGGTCGCGGAGCGGCTCGACGATCTCCTTAAAATCGACGACGGAGGGAAGCCCGCCCACGTTGTGGTGCGATTTGATGACGGCGCTCTTATCCTTTCCGCTCTCGATGACGTCGGGGTAGATCGTCCCCTGTACGAGGAAATCGACCGCGCCGATCTTCTTTGCCTCGGCTTCAAACACCTTGATGAACTCCGCGCCGATGATCTTGCGCTTCTGCTCGGGTTCGGAGACGCCCTCCAATTTGGTGAGGAAACGTTCGCCCGCGTCCGCGCGGATGAGGTTCATGCCGAGTTTTCCCTTGAAAACGTCCATGACCTCTTCCGATTCGCCCTTCCGCAGCAGTCCGTGATCGACGAACACGCAGACGAGCCGGTCGCCGACGGCGCGGTGGACGAGCGTTGCGGCGACGGCGGAATCCACGCCGCCCGACATGGCGCACAGCACCTTTTTATCGCCGATCTTGGCTTTGAGGGACGCGACCTGCTCGGCGACGAAGTTGGACATCGTCCAATCGCCCTTCGCGCCGCACACGTTGTAGAGGAAGTTTTTGAGGATCTCGTTGCCGTACTCCGAATGGACGACCTCGGGGTGGAACTGCACGCCGTAGACGCGTTTTTCCGCGCTGCCGTAGACGGTGACGGGGCAGCTCTCCGTGGACGCAAGGATCTCAAACCCCTGCGGAACTTCGGTGACGTGGTCGGTGTGGCTCATCCAGCAGACGCTCGTTCTCGGGATTCCGACGGAGAGCAGGTTTTCCCTGACGAAGGAAAATTCTCTCTTGCCGTATTCGCTCTGCGCGGCGTGCTCCACCTTGCCGCCCAGCGTATAGGCGATGAGCTGACAGCCGTAGCAGATGCCGAGCACGGGAATGCCGAGCGACAGGACCGCCTCGTCGATATGCGGAGACGCGGGGTCGTACACGCTGTTCGGTCCGCCCGTAAAAATGATGCCGATGGGATTGTACGCTTTGATCTCCTCAACGGTCATATCGCAGGGTTTTAAATCGCAATAGACGTTCAGATCGCGCACGCGGCGCGCGATGAGCTGGTTATACTGCCCGCCGAAATCGAGGACGAGCACTCTTTCATGCTGCATAAACGTATTTCCTTAAAAACAAGTCATATGAACGAAAACGCCCGAACGGGCGTTTCCGGAATTTGCTTTGTCAGTTTCTCATGGCGTTCATGGAGTAGTTGGGCGCCTCTTTGCTGATGGAGATGTCGTGCGGGTGGCTCTCCAAAAGCCCTGCGTTGGTGATGCGGACGAACTCGGAGTTCTTGCGCAGGTCCTCGATGGTCGCCTTGCCGCAGTACCCCATGCCCGAACGGATCCCGCCCACCATCTGATAGACGATGTCCGAGACCGAGCCGCGGTAAGGGACGCGCCCCTCCACGCCTTCGGGAACGAACTTGGAGGAATTTTCCTGGAAGTAACGGTCTTTCGAGCCTGCCGCCATTGCGGAGAGCGAGCCCATGCCGCGGTACACCTTGAAACTTCTGCCCTGATAGAGTTCGATCTCGCCGGGGCTTTCCGTCGTGCCTGCGAGCATGGAGCCGATCATGACCGCGCTGCCGCCCGCCGCGAGCGCCTTGACGATATCGCCCGAATACTTGATGCCGCCGTCGGCAATGATGCGCTTGCCGTGCTTGTCCGCCGCCTCCGCGCAGTCCATGACCGCGGTGAGCTGGGGTACGCCGATGCCCGCGACGACGCGCGTCGTGCAGATCGAGCCGGGGCCGATCCCCACTTTGACGACGTCCGCGCCCGCGTCGATGAGCGCTTCCGTGCCGGCAGCCGTTGCAATGTTGCCCGCGATCAGCGGAACGTTCGGGTACTTCGACTTGATCTCCGCGATCTTTTTGAGCACCATCTTGGAATGCCCGTGCGCCGTATCGATGGCGATGATATCCGCCTTCGCCTCGACGAGCGCGGCGACGCGCTCCATCGTATTGGCGGAAGTCCCTACCGCCGCGCCGACGAGCAGTCTGCCGTTCTTATCGCGCGCGGAATTGGGGTACTGAATGCTCTTTTCAATATCTTTGATCGTGATCAGCCCTTTGAGATACCCCTTTTCGTCCACGATGGGGAGTTTCTCGATGCGGTGTCTGCCCAGAATCTTCTGCGCGTCCGCAAGGGACGTGCCGACGGGCGCGGTGACGAGGTTCTCCTTCGTCATTACGTTTTCGATGGGCTGATCGAAATTGGTCTCGAATCTTAAATCGCGGTTGGTCAGGATCCCCACGAGCTTGCCGCCCTTGGTGATCGGCACGCCGCTGATGCGATAGCGCTCCATGAGCGCGACCGCGTCGCGCACGAGATTCTGCGGTTCGAGGAAGAACGGATCGGTGATGACGCCGTGCTCCGAACGCTTGACCTTGTCGACCTCCTTCGCCTGCTCCTCAATGGTCATATTCTTGTGAATGATGCCCATGCCGCCCTCGCGCGCCATGGCAATGGCGAGGCGGCTCTCCGTGACCGTATCCATCGCGGCGGAGATGATGGGGATGTTCAGGTCGATCCCCTTGGTAAGCGTCGTTCTCAGGTCCACTTCGTTCGGCAATACGTCGGACGCCTGCGGAATGAGAAGGACGTCGTCAAATGTAAGCCCTTCTTTCACGATTCTACTCATTTGCGATTCCCTCCAAAATTTTAACGATGTTGATATAGTCGGTCGTTTCCTCAAAATTTCCCGCCTGAACAGCGGTGAGAAGCTGATTGCAGAACGCGGCGTCGTTCCTGCCCGCCGCCTCTACGGCAAGCGCGATGACGGGGTTGCCCGCGGGGAACGAAGCGTCCGTTTCCGATACGGCGAGTTCTATCGCCGCCGCGCGTTCCGCGTCGTCGCCCGCAAGACGGTACTTGACGCAGGCGCCCAGCCCGACGACGTAGCCGCGGTAGTCGTAGCGTACCCCGACCTCCTCCGCGACCTGCCCGTTGCGCTTCTCGCAGAGCGCCGCGAACGCGTCCTGATCTTCGTATAAAAGTCCGAACCGGTCGTCGGCGGTCTGATCGTCGTACCCTTCCGTCGCGCATATTTCAAAGGCGCGGGCGAGATAGACCGTATCCCCCGAACGCTCGTATTCCTGATAGGCGTAATCGGCGCCGATTCGTTCCAGCCCGAGCGAGAGCGTCAGCTCCATCATCTGCGCGGGCGCGATCAGCGAGACGATGCCGAACACGGCAAACGCGAGAACGATGGTCACTCCCAGCGTGATGAACGCCGTTTTTAAGATGAGTTTTTTCATAGCGTGTTCATACGGCGGCAGGCGACCCGCCGCGCGATTTAAGTTATTTTATCATACGCGCGGGAAAAATGCAACCGTATTGCGGAAAAAAGTCGTGAAAAGTCATGCCGCCGCGCGGAAAAACATATTCATAATACCATGAAAAAACGTACGCTTCTCATTCTTGCAACCGCCGCCCTGCTGCCCGCCCTCACGGCGTGCGCGCCTTACGACTACTCCGACCGCCTTTCCGAAGTGCGCAGCGACCTCTTTATTGCGCAGACGGAGGAGTTCACCCTCACGCTCGCGTGCGTCGAACGCGAGTACCCCTACGCCGACGACGGCGTTCCCTGCCCGATGACCAAAACGGTGCAGGCGACGCTCTCCCCCGTGACCGCGCCCGCGGGCGACGTGGAGATCTATATCGGCGAAGGCGAAGCGCGCTGGGGCGGAGAAGCGTCCTTCCGCACGACGTACGGCGACTACACCCTCTCGGAGGGCGTGGACGCCTTCCCCGCAGGCACCGTGACGGTGAGCGTCGTGTACGGAGAGACGACCCATTCGCTCGCCGCGACTTCGGTAAAGAACGAAGATACCCTCACCCCCTCCGAAGCGCTCGCCGCGGGCGTGGAGGCGGAGCGGGAGACGCTTGAACGCATGGAGGAAAACGGCGTGTTCTGCGGAGAGCTGTGCGTCCGCCTGCTCCGCCGGGACAAAAACTACTATTATTTTGCCGTCACGAACGGGCAGGAGCGCGTTTCCCTGCTGTTGGACGGCGAAACGGGCGCGGTCCTCGCGCGGCGGGAAGATTCGCTCCGCTCCTGAACCGTATCCGTGGCTGCGGCATTCCGCAGCCACAGTATTTTGCAGCCGCGGCATTCCGCAACCCGCGGCATTCCGCAACCCGCGGCATTTCAAAACTGCGGCGCGGATTTGCGGCAGTTCCGCCGAAAAACGCCGCGCACACGCAAAATTCACGCGCGCGGATTTGACAGTCCGCTCCGAATGCGTTATACTGAATGGGTATTCTACAAATGCGCTTTCGGAGGAACGCCGTGCGGATCTTTTGCAAAATACTCAAAGTTACGGGTTTCGTCCTGCTTGCGGTCGTAATGGGGCTTAGTCTGCTCATTGCGTTCGCGGCGGCGTTCTTTTCCGTTGCGGACGGCGTTGTCGATCTGACGGCGCGCACCCTCCCCTCCTATGCGCGGGAGAGCATTTCGGAGACGCTCGCCAAAGCGGAGTGGACGGAGGAGGACTACGACTTCCTCTATCGGCAGACGGGGCTGGGAAGGAGCGCGCTGGACGAGATGAAAGGCGACCCCGCGCGCATTCTCACCTTTCAGGACGCGCTCTTTTACGACGGCGAGCTCGAACACCAGCAGGTCGCCTTCACCACCCGGCGCGACGTGTTTGCGGACAGTTACCGCGCGCCCATGGTCGATCTGCAAGACGGAGACGTGCTCGTCACCTCGACCTGCCACACCTTCGGCTGGCGCAACGGACACGCCGCGATCGTCGTGGACGGCAAGGGCGGAAATACGCTCGAATCCGTCTCGCTCGGCACGCCGAGCGTCGTCAGCTACGGCGGATATAATTGGTTCCGCAGCGGTACGAACTTTATGGTGCTCCGCCTGAAAGACGCGACTGCGGAAGAGCGCGCCGCGATCGCCGCAACGGCGGAGGAACGCCTGCATGGCGTCGATTACTCCATCACCGTCGGGATCCTCTCCCCCAAAGATCAGGGCGAAACGCCCAAGGAGACGCACTGCTCGCACCTCGTCTGGCAGGCGTTCAGGTATTACGGATACGATATCGATTCGGACGGCGGCGCGGTATGTACCACCCGCGACATTGCGAACTGCGATCTGTTTGAAGTCGTGCAGGTGTTCGGGTTCGACCCTATCGAGCTCTGGTAAGACCGCGCGGAAATTTCCGCTCTGCAACATCATGAAACGCCGCGGCGGGCGCAGAATTTCTGCGCCCGCCGCGGCTTTATCTGTTCCTTTTTTCGCAGGGCGCGTTACGCCTTCTGCACGCCGAAGTTCGCCACGAGCCGCTGATCGCCGTCCGCAAGCGCGATCACGTCCACGAAATCCTTGCCCAGAATATCGAACACGTTGCCCGAGAGCATGAGTTCGGGGAGCCGACCGACGAATTTTCCGTCCTTCAATAAAAACGCCATCTGCACGGGAATGCCCAGATCGCCCGTCGTCGTCATGTCTCCGCCCGAGGCGTAAACAACGAAGATCGCGTCGCCCGCGGCGGCGTACCCCTCCGCCGTGTTTTCAAAGCGCAGACCCGTGAACGTGGCGCCCGGGACGCCGTCGTATGTACTTCCCGCAGTCCCCGAAACGGGAAGCGAGAAGAGCTGCGCCGACCGCTTCGTCGTGAGCGCGCCGCAGAACACGCCGTCTTTTACCAGATAGAATTTCCCTTCGGGATTGACGACGCCCTCGGCATCGAAAAAGCGTCCCGTGTACGGCGGATTGCGGTCGACAAGCACGCTCACCCGATCGCCGAACACTTTCTGCCCCATTTTTCCCGAAAGCAGGCTCGCGCCCGAGCCGTACATCTCCGCCACGAAATGGGAAAAGAGCGGCGCGACCGCGCCGACGTCCGTCACGACGGGAAGTTTTTCCGCAGGCATCGGCACAGGATTTTCGTAGGCGGCGATCATTTCCAGCACTTCGGAAACAACTGCGTCTTTATTGTAAGAAAAGGCGCGTTTTCCGTAGACCATGTCCATGATATTGGCGCTCTTTTTATCTTTGATGGTCAGCGCGTATTCAAGCGAAGCGTCGTGCGAGGTATAGGACGCGCCCGCCGTGTTCTCGTAGGAAACCGTCTCGTAAGAGAGATTGATCTTGTTGCCGAAGAGATACCCGTCCGCCTTTTGGGAGAGCTCCTCCAAAAGCGCTCTGAACGCGGGAACGATCCCGCTTTCGGGCAAGATCTCCTTGGGCGCGGGATCGTGCCGCACGCCGCCCGAGAGATTGCAGGGATAGGCGATCCCCTTTTTCAGGCTCTCCGCCGCCTCCTTTTTGAGCGCGGAAAGATTTGCTTTGCCGACCGCGCCCGCAATGCCGATGCAGCCGTTCTCATAGGCGCGGACGGTCGTCGTTTCGTTGAAGTTCTTGCGGAAGGAAGTCACCTTGCTTGCCGCGACGGATACGCTGTCCCCCGTTTCCTTTCTTCTGATGATCTCGTATTCCATCGTTCCACCTCACTGCACTCTCATTTTGGAAATGCGCACATACGGTCCGCCGAATCCGACGTTCAGGGGAGCCTGTTCCATCTTCCCGCAGCCGCCCGTCACGAAGGAGAAAATCTCCTTTTCATCCGAAAGCCCGTCCACGAGGGAGAGCGTCTCGAACACGTTGCCCGTAATGACGGCGATACGGACGGGGTCGCCGAGCTTGCCGTCCACGATCTCATAGCAGAGCGTGGGCGCAATGGTGAACGTACTCATGCCCGAGCCGTGTTTCAGATCCTTGATGAAATATCCGTGTTTCACGCCCGCGAACAGTTCCTCTTTGGTGAGGTCGCCCGCGTCGATGACGGTGGTCGTCATGCGGACGATGGGCTCGAAATCGCAGGAGACCGCGCGCGCGTTGCCCGTCGGCTGTTCGCCCAGCTCGACCGCCGTCTCCACGCTGTGAAGCCGCCCCGCGAGCACGCCGTTTTGGATGAGGTACGTCTTGCCCGCCTTCGTGCCTTCGTCGTCGTACGGCACATAGCCGCTGCCGAAATCCAGACCGCTGTCGTAAATGGAGAGAATATCCGAACCGACTTTGCTGCCCAGCGCCCACTCTTTTTTCATCGTTTCGTCGCCGATCATGAAATCGGCTTCCGATTTATGTCCGAACGATTCGTGCGCAAACACGCCCGCAACCATCGGCGCGAGAATGACGGGATATTCGCCCGCTTCCACGGGCTTTGCGTTCTTCATAAAGAAGATATTTTCCTTTACGAACGAGTCGATCTCCTCCGCGCGGACAATGCTTCTGAGCGCGTCAAAGCGCACGTCTGCGCGCTGATAGGCGTTCGTCAGGTTGTTCTCCCCTTCCGCAAGCGCAAACGCGACGCTCACGCCGCACGTCTGAAAATCGTATTTCAGCTCCGCGCCCTTGCTCGAATAGAACTCGTAATCGCTGTGGCGGTCGATATAGCGCACCATCGTCATCTTCACTTCGTCGCCACGCACGCTCTCCGCCGCGGCGCGGACAAGCGCAGTCTTTTCTTCGAGCGGAACGTCTGCAACCGAGCAATCCGCAAAATGCAGACAAACGTCCTTATTGACCTCGAACGCCCGCACGACGGGGTCGTCGGAAATGCCTGCGGACGGCTGCGCCGCCGCGTACAACCCGTCCAATTCGCGCTGCAAGTCCTCCGTGTCGCTCGTGGAGGCGTAGTACCACATCTCCCCGTCGTACACGCGCAGAAAAGCGCGCTTCACGCGGGAGGCTTTGCACTCTTCCAGATTGCCGTCCCGCAGCACGATGTGCGTATCGAAGCGATCCTCGACGCGCACGTCGGCATAGTAACCCTGTCTGAACTTCAACATACCTGCTCCTTATCTCTCCGACCGTCTGCCGGTCGGATAATCGTATCATATCACTTTTTTCCGCAAAAAGCAATCAAGTATTGGTTGAGCGCCGTCTGTCGCTCTGCCTTCTATCATACCACCCCCCCCCGAAATGTCAACCCCTGCGGCAGAAAAAAATTGCGGAGCGGATATTTTATACAAAAAAAAGGCGCGCCGCGCCGTTCGTTGTTCGTTGCATTTGATCTCAAATCACGGAAATTTGTCGCATCTTTGCTCGCAAAATTTCGTGAACGCGGAAAAAAGTGTGAACTACTCCGCGTATTCGCTTAAAATCGCGTTCTGTACATAGAGGTATTCGTCTTTGATGCGCGTGACGTCGCCTTCCTCCGAAAGATAGTTCTTCGTCTTTTGATAGGCGGAAGAGAAATCCTCCTTCCAATCCGTTCCGAACGCCTTTTTATACTCCGCCGCCGAAACGCCGTACACCGTGCGCAGTCCGAGCATGACGAACTCGAAGCGCGCGTCCTTTTCGCTCACTTCCTCGCTGTCGATCACGGGATAGAACCCGGAAAGAATGCACTTCATGTATTCGTCGAGATCGAGCGTGTTCAAAAGCCGCCGCCCCGAGAAAAAGGAACTCGCCGAAACACCCAGCCCGACGTATTCGCCCCGCTTCCAATAGTTGAGGTTGTGCCTGCTCTCGAACCCCTTTTTGCAGAAGTTGCTCACCTCGTAGCGTGCATATCCCTTTTCGGCGAGCAGTCCTCTCCCGTATTCGTACAGCTCCGCGACTTCGTCGCCGTCGGGCAGTTCGCCGTTGAGATAGTCGGTGTAGATGGGCGTGCCGTCCTCGGGCGTGAGCGCGTACATGGAGATATGCTTCGCGCCGCTCCCCGCCGCGACCTCGATCGTCTTACGCACGTCCTCTTTGGTCTGATTTTTGATGCCGAGCATGACGTCCGCCGAAAAGTTCTCCCCTTTCAGCAGCGACGTGCAGTAGAGATAGTCGCGCACGGTATGAATGCGCCCGAGATCGGAAAGCTGTTCGTCGATCGCCGTCTGCAAGCCGATGGAAAAGCGGTTGATCCCCGCGCGCTTATACAGCGCGATCTTCTGCTCGCTCACCGTCCCGGGGTTCATCTCGATGGTGATCTCGGGACGGGCGGAGAGCGTAAAGCACTCCTTGATCTTGCGCATGGCGGCGTAGATATACTTCGGATCGACGACGGAGGGCGTTCCGCCGCCGAAATAGACGGTATCGAAGGTGCGCCCTTTCAGCTCCTTGCCGCGCATCTCGATTTCCTTGATGAGGCACGCCATGTACGCTTCCGCAACGTCCATACGGTTGGGAAACGAACAGAAATCGCAGTATGTGCACTTGTGTTTGCAGAACGGAATATGCAGATAGATGCCCGCCATATTACTCCTCCCAGCGGTATTTGTTCAGATCGACGTAGCCGCCGACGACTTCCACGCCCTCCGCCTCCAAAAGGCTTGCCTGCACCGCTTCGCCGCCGAACGCGAACGCGGGCGCGAGCCGCCCCTCGCGGTTGACGACGCGGTGACAGGGGATGACGCCCGGCTCGGGGTTGACGTGCAGCGCCCAGCCCACCTGCCTTGCGCAGCGCGGCGCGCCGATCGCCGCCGCCACCTGTCCGTAGGTGACGACCTTCCCGCGCGGCACGGTTTTCACGTATTCGTAGACGCGCTCGAACAGACTCATGCGTTCGCCTCGCAAAGGAGCGTATACAGCTCGTCGGGAAGGAGTTCTCCCATCGTCCGCGGGAAATTCTCCGCGCACGCCGCGCCGTTGAGTTCCTTTTCCAGCCAGAGCACGCCCAGCCAGCGCCCGCGTTTATACCCCTGTTCGGGGAAAAACGCGACCCTGCGGTAGCCGACCGCCTCGTGAAAGGCGAGGCTCGCGTCGTTCCCCTCCGAAACGAGCGCGTACACCTTGCGGTAGCCGAGCGCCCTCAAAAACACGGAGACCGCGCGTTCCAGCGCCCTGCCCATGCCCTGCCCGCGCAGGTCCTTCCGCACATAGACGGAGAGGTCGACGCTCCACGCGTATGCAACGCGCTCGAAGGCGGGCGCGGCGTAGGCGTATCCGCACACCTCGCCGCCGCGCTCGTACACGAACACGGGGTACTTTGCCATGAGTTTCATCATGCGCGCCATGAACTGTTCCGCCGTCGGCGCGTCGTACTCGAAGGAGATCGTCGTCTCCTCCACGTAGGGACGGTAGATCGCGAGCATGGCGGGGACGTCCGCCGTCTTTGCAAGCCTGACTTCGTACATGGTATACCTATTTTCTGTCTTTATTTGTTTTGAGGATCTCCATGAACACTTCGGAAGGAACCTCCACCGTGCCCACCTGACGCATCCGCTTTTTGCCCTCTTTCTGCTTTTCGAGGAGCTTTTTCTTGCGGGTGATGTCGCCGCCGTAGCACTTGGCGAGCACGTCTTTGCGGACCGCCTTGACCGTTTCGCGGGCGATGATCTTCCCGCCGACTGCCGCCTGAATGGGGATCTCGAAGAGCTGGCGCGGGATGGCGTCTTTTAAGTTCTCCGCGAGCATTCTGCCCCGCTTGTAGGCGTGGTCCTCGTGAACGATGGTCGAGAGCGCGTCGCACACCTCGCCGTTGAGAAGAATATCGAGTTTTACGAGCTTGCTCCGCTCGTAGCCCGCGATCTCATAGTCGAAACTCGCGTACCCCTTGGTTCGGCTTTTCAGTTCGTCGAAGAAGTCGTACACGATCTCGTTGAGCGGCAGGCGGTATTCGAGACGGACGCGGCGGGCGTCGAGATAGGTCATATCCTTGAACACGCCGCGCTTGTCCTGACACAGTTCCATGATCGCGCCGAGGTATTCGGGCGGGGAATACACCTCCGCCTTGACGATGGGCTCTTCCATGTACTCGATATCGGTGGGCGGCGGGAGATGGGAAGGATTGTCCACATAAAAGCTCTCGCCGTTCGTCTTGTGGACGAGATAGCTCACCGACGGCGCGGTGGTGATGATGTCGAGGTTGAACTCCCGCTCGATGCGCTCCTGCACGATCTCCATGTGCAGCAGCCCCAGAAAGCCGCAGCGGAATCCGAACCCGAGCGCCACGGAGTTATCCGGCTCGAAGGTGAGCGCCGCGTCGTTGAGTTTGAGTTTTAAGATCGCCTCTTTCAGGTCGAGGAATTTGCTGCCGTCCAGCGGATAAATGCCGCAGAACACGACGGGCTGCACCTTCTTGTACCCGGGGAGCGGCTCGGCAGCGGGAGATTCCGCATTGATGACGGTGTCGCCCACCTCCACGTCCTCGATGGACTTGATGCTTGCGGCAATGTACCCGACTTCGCCCGCCAGAAGTTCGCTCTTGGGCTGCAAGCGGGGCGCAAACGCGCCGACTTCCGTCACGTCGTACCTGCGTTCGGAGAGGAACGTCCTGATCGTATCCCCCACCTTCACGCTGCCGTCCTTGATGCGCACGAAGAGGATAACGCCCTTATAGTTATCGTAATAGCTGTCGAAGATGAGCGCGCGGAGCGGAGCCTCGGTATCCCCTTCGGGCGGAGGAACGAACTTAACCACCGCTTCGAGAATATCGCGGATATTCGTCCCCTCTTTGGCGGAGACGCAGGGCGCCTCGGAGGCGTCCAGCCCGATGACCTCCTCGATCTCCTGCTTCGTCTCTTCCACGCGGGCGGATTGCAGGTCGATCTTGTTGATGACGGGAACGAGTTCGAGGTTGTTTTCAAGCGCAAGGTAGACGTTTGCGAGCGTCTGCGCCTCCACGCCCTGCGTCGCGTCCACCACGACGAGCGCGCCCTCGCACGCGGCGAGCGAGCGGCTGACTTCGTATGTGAAATCGACGTGCCCGGGCGTGTCGATGAGGTTGAACTCGTATTCATTGCCGTCGAGCGCGGTATAGAACATTCTCACGGGCGTGAGTTTGATGGTGATGCCCCTCTCGCGTTCGATATCCATCGAATCGAGGAGCTGTTCCTCCATATCGCGCTTGCTCACCTGTCCGGTAAGCTCCATGATGCGGTCGGCAATCGTGCTCTTCCCGTGGTCGATGTGCGCGATGATGCAGAAATTGCGTAAATATTTGCTAGCCTTTGCCATATCTGCTCCGTCGCCCGCAGGGGGCGTTGATTTCCCCTTATTATATACGGTTTTATGAAAATTTGCAAGCCTATTGCATTTCCCCCGCGAAGTTGCTATAATGAATTATATGGATATTCCCTCTTTTTTGACGGCGCTTCCCATAGCGCACCGCGGTCTGCACGACCATGATCTCCCCGAAAACAGCCTTGCCGCCTTCCGCGCGGCGATCGCGCACGGCTACGCCATCGAGACGGACGTGCGCTTTTCCAAGGATAAAAAGCTCGTCGTCTTTCACGACGACAGCGTGGACCGCATGACGGACGCCTCGGGCAGCGTTTCGGCGTTTACCGCAGACGATTTAACGACGCTCCGCCTCGGCGGCACATCCGAGCGCATTCCGCTCTTTTCCGAATTTCTGGAAGAGGTCGCGGGAAAAACGCCCGTGCTCCTCGAAATTAAGGATATGGAGAACGTCGGCGGCGCGGAGATCGCCCGCGCGGTCGCGGAAGAGATCGCAAAATACCCTCGCCTCGTCTATGCGGTGCAGTCCTTTCAGCCCGCCTATGTGAAGGCGTATAAAAAACTCTGCCCGCAGACCGCCTGCGGCATTCTCGCCACGGGGCAGAAGTTCACGAAAGCGGACTTCGGCGGCTCTCCCCTCTGGCGCATCAAGGCGCACGTTCTCAACAACATGAGCCTGAATTTTTCCGTAAAGCCCGATTTCGTGAGCTATCGCACGGAGGACCTCCCGAACAGGAAAGTGAGCGCGTTCAAGGGCGCAAAACTTGCGTGGACGGTGCGCTCCCCCGAGGAGGCGGAACGCGTGAAGGCGTATGCGGACAATATCATCTTCGAGGGCTTTTGTCCCGCAATCGTTTGACATTTCCGCGAAAAGAGCATATACTGAAAGCTGAAATTATACAGAGGCGTGCTCTATGTTGACAATCGAAAAAATCATTCATGCGCAGCGCGTGCTGGAAGAGGCGATCTATAAGACGGACGTCATCCGCACGAGCGGACTTTCGGACGAGTGCGAACTTTTCCTGAAAGCGGAGAACCTGCAAAAGACGGGTTCGTTCAAGATCCGCGGCGCGTATTACAAGATCAGCCAGCTCTCCGCCGAGGAAAAAAAGCGCGGCGTCATCGCCTGTTCCGCAGGCAACCACGCACAGGGCGTTGCGCTCGCGGCGCAGAAAAACGGCATTCCCGCCCTCATCTGCCTGCCCGAAGGCGCGCCCATCTCCAAAGTGGAAGCGACGCGCAGCTACGGCGCGGAACTGTGCCTTGTGCCGGGCGTGTACGACGACGCGTACAACCGCGCGCTCCAACTGCAAAAAGAGCGCTCCCTCACCTTCATCCACCCCTTCGACGACGAGGACGTCATTGCGGGACAGGGTACGATCGGGCTTGAAATCCTCGCGCAGGTCAAAGATATCGACGCAATCGTCGTTCCCGTCGGCGGCGGCGGGCTCATTTCGGGCGTGGCGTTCGCCGTCAAGCAGATGAACCCGAAAGTGCAGGTCTACGGCGTTCAGGCGTCGGGCGCGGCGAGCATGGCGACTTCCCTTCACGACGGGAAGATCGAGTGTCTCCCCTCCGTTTCGACGATCGCGGACGGCATCGCCGTCAAGCAGCCGGGCGAGCATACCTTCGACTACTGTAACCGCTTCGTGGACGGCATCGTGACCGTGACGGACGAGGAGATCTCCGCCGCCATTCTCGCGCTCATCGAAAAGCGCAAGATGATCGCGGAGGGCGCGGGCGCGACGCCCGTTGCGGCGATCATGGCGGGCAAGCTCCCGCAGCTCAAAGGCAAAAAGGTGTGCTGCGTCGTCTCGGGCGGCAATATCGACGTTACCATTTTAAGCCGCGTGATTACCCGCGGACTTGTGATGAGCGGCAGACAATGCACCCTCAACATCGAACTTCTGGACAAGCCCGGGCAGCTCGTCGCCGTTTCGCAGATCATTGCAAAATGCGGTGCGAACGTCGTGGGCGTGCACCACGAACACGCGAACGCGGGCAGCGAAGTCATCGGGTGCTACCTGCGCATCGACATGGAAACGCGCAACTTTGAACACATTCAGGAGATCAGGCGCGCCCTCTCGGAAGCGGGATTCAAGATCTGCGACTGACCGACATTTTTGGAGGAGAAACGACTATGCAGAAAATTCACACGGAAAACGCCCCTGCGGCGATCGGTCCTTACTCGCAGGCGGTGAAAGCGAACGGATTTATATTTACCTCGGGGCAGATCGCCCTCGACCCCGCGACGGGAGCCGTCGTGCAGGGCGGCATTGCCGAGCAGACGAAGCGCATCTGCGAAAACCTCAAAGCCGTGCTTGCGGCGGCGGGAAGTTCGCTCGATAAGGCGGTCAAAACGACGTGTTTCCTTGCGGACATGAACGACTTTGCCGCATTCAACGAGGTGTACGGGCAGTATTTCACCGAAAAACCCGCGCGCAGTTGCGTGGCGGTAAAAACGCTCCCCAAAAACGTGCTTGCGGAAGTGGAAGTGATTGCAACGGAATAGGTTCACGAATTTTCTCGTCCAAAGGGACGACAAAATTCCGTGATTTGAGCAGGAAGTTGCGGGTACGCGCCCGCCCCTTGCCTTCCCCCTCGGGGGAAG
>CAJFFP010000020.1 GCA_904373325.1 Candidatus Gallimonas merdigallinarum | reverse complement strand
AAGATGACGCAGTAATACCGAGGTATTACAAGGAAGATGAGCAAAAAGATGCCGAAAAGATTCCGCCAAAGGCGTGGTTCGTATTTTTCCCTTACAGTACACCGCCCGATAGCCTGCGCGCATACCTGCGGATTTTGCGTTTTCTTCGGGCAATTTCTGCCAATTGCTTGAAAAATATGCGCAAAGCGTGTATAATAAAACTATGGGCGAAAACGTCGTACGGGAAAAACTCAAACTGCTGCCCGATTCTCCCGGCGTCTATATCATGCTGGATAAAGAGGGGACGGTCATCTATGTGGGGAAAGCCCGCGTGCTGAAAAACCGCGTGCGGCAGTATTTCCATTCCTCGCCCAAGCCGAGCAAAGTGCAGGCGATGGTGGACTGCATTGCCGATTTTTCCTATATCGTCACCCCGTCGGAGGTGGACGCGCTCGCGCTCGAAAACACCTATATCAAGAAGTATAAACCGAAGTACAATATCCTTTTAAAGGACGATAAGACCTATCCCTACATCAAGGTGCATACCAAAGAGGCGTTTCCCCGCATATCCGTCACGCGGCGGGTGAAATTGGGGGACGGCAAGTATTTCGGCCCGTTCATGGGCGGCGTTTCGTGCAAAGACATCGTGGACGTCGCCGCGCGCGTCTATCATATCCGCACCTGCGGGGTCGCCATCACGGAAAAACCCAAAAAACCCTGCCTCAACTACCATCTCGGGCGGTGCGGCGCGCCCTGCGCGCACTTCATCTCCCGTGAGGAATACGCCGTCTGCGTTGAAAAGGCTCTTGCCTTTCTGGGCGGCAACTACGAGGAAGCGGAGACGCTCCTCACGCAGAAGATGAACGCCTTTGCGGAGAACGAGGAGTTCGAGCTTGCGCTCGAATACCGCAACAAGATCGAAATGCTCTCGCGCCTCGGCGAACGGCGGATCACCGCCATGCCGCGCGACGTGGACGCCGATATCTGGGCGTACGCCTCCAACGGACTGTACGCGTCCATCAGCGTGCTCGTCACGCGCGGCGGCATCATGCAGGGCAGCCGCAGCTATTCTTTGGACGAGGGCGCGGGCGACCGCGCGGAGAGCTTTCTCTCCTTCCTCACGCAATACTACGCCGCGCACGCCTTTCCGCACGAGATCGTGCTCGACGAGCAGATCGACGACGCGCTCTTTCTCTCCTATGCGGAGGAGCGGGCGGGGCGCAAGGTGGAACTCACCCGCCCCAAATTCGGCATCCGCCGCGAACTTCTCGATATGGCGGAGGGCAACGCCAAGGAATACCTCGAAAAGTCCATTTCCGCCATTCAGCACAAGAACGACATGACGGTGAACGCCTGCGAACGGTTAAAGACGCTGCTCCGCCTTTCGCGCTATCCCAAACGCATGGAATGCTACGATATTTCCAACGTCTCGGGCGTGGACAAGGTGGGGAGCATGGTCGTGTTCACCGACGGCGAAGCGGATAAGTACGAGTACCGCCGTTTCCGCATCAGAACGGTGGAGGGCGCGAACGATTTCGCATCCTTGCAGGAAGTCCTGCGCCGCCGCCTTGCAAAACTCGGAACGGAGGAAGAGGAACGCTTTGCAAAGCCCCAGCTCATCGTCATCGACGGCGGCAAGGGGCAGCTCAGCTCCGTCAAGGCGATTTTCGACGAACTCGGCGTTTCGGACATCGACCTCGTTGCGCTCGCCAAGCAGGAGGAAGAGGTCTACACGCTGTGGCAGGACGAGCCTGTGCGGCTGGATCGGCGGGACTACGCCCTGCGCACCTTGCAGCGTATCCGCGACGAGGCGCACCGCTTTGCCGTCACCTATTTCAGAAACCTGCACAGCAAGCGCAATCTCGCTTCCGTGCTCGAAGAGATCGAGGGCGTGGGCAAGAGCAAGCGCGCCGCGCTGCAAAAGGCGTTCGGCACGATTGACAGGATCATGCGCGCCGCTCCCGAAGAACTTGCGCGGGTGGAGGGGATCGGTCCCCAACTCGCCGCGCGGATCCATACTTATTTTGAGGAATTATGAAGTATCGTATTTTTCTCTCCGATTTTGACGGCACGCTCGTCCGTGCCGACGGTACAATTTCCCAAACCAACAAGAACGCCATTGCCGCCTACCGCGCGGCGGGCGGCGTGTTCGCCGTATGCACGGGGCGGATGCTCGCGTCCATTCTTCCGCGGCTCAAAGAGCTGGGCATCGAGGACGGGCTGGTCGTCGCCTATCAGGGCGCGACCATTGCCGACGTGAGAACGGGCGCGCTGCTCAAAAACGACGGATTCGAGCAGGCGGACGCGCTCCGCATTCTCGATCTGTTGGAGGACGACGGACATCACGCGCACGTGTACACCGTGCAGGACGTGTACTGCAACCGCGACGACGATGCGCTCAGAGCGTATGAGCGCGTCTGCGGCGTGAAGGCGCGTATCGTGCGGGGAGAGCGGCTCTCCGCGCGCGTGAAGCGGGAGAGAATGCGCGTTGTGAAGATTCTCGCCATGGTGGAACCGGACGCCCGCCGTCCGCTCATGGAAAAGCTGAAAAAGGCGCTCGGCGACGGGTTTTACGTGACGACTTCTTCCGACTGTCTCGTCGAGGTCATGCCCGCGGGGCAGTCGAAGGCGGCGGCGGTGGATTTTCTTTCCGCATACTACCATGTGCCGCGTGCGGAGATCGCCGCCATCGGCGATCAGCTCAACGACGTGCCGATGGTCGCGCGGGCGGGCGGCAGGTTTGCCGTCGGCAACGCGGAGCCGGAACTCAAAGCAATCGCGCGCGTCGTCTCCTCCGTGGAAGAGGACGGCGTGGCGGAAGCGCTGCAAATCGCGGCAGGCGAGTGAAATGCCGCGGCGTTTGAAAGGAAATTGAAAGGGGGCAGATTCGATATGACCGACAATCTATTGCCGAGAGAAACCGTGATGCTCGATAAGTTTGCGTCCGATCTGGGGCTGGAAATGTTGTACGCGGGGCGCGGGATCATCACGCTCACGAGCATCAGCGTCGACCGCCCGGGGCTTCGCCTCGCGGGATTTTTCAGCTATTTCGACGCGGCGCGCATCATGCTCATCGGGCTGACGGAGCACGAGTATATGCACTCCTTCTCCTCCGAACAGCGCAGGGAAATGATCAAAAAGCTCTTTGACTGCGGGGAGATCCCGTGCGTCATCTTTGCGCGCGATCTGCCTGTTCTGCCCGAGTTCATGGAGTGCGCGCGCGCGTCGCAGACGCCCATCTTCCGCACGGGCAAAATGACGTCGTCCATCATGGTCGATCTGTGTATCTATCTCAACCGCCTGCTCGCGCCCACGACGACGGTGCACGGCGTTCTGATGGACGTATTCGGCGCGGGCATTCTTCTGACGGGCAACAGCGGCGTCGGAAAGAGCGAGACGGCAATGGAACTCATCAAGCGCGGACACCGCCTCGTTGCGGACGATTCCGTGCTCATTCACCGCGTGGAGAACGAGCTGATCGGCACCGCGCCCGACCGCATCCGTTACTTTATGGAGCTGCGCGGGATCGGCATCATCAACGTCAAGAATATGTACGGCTCGGGCGCCGTCATGAAGGAAAAAGAGATCGAACTCGTCATGGAACTCGAACCGTGGCGGAAAGATAAGGAGTACGACCGCATCGGCGGCGAATCCAACGTGGAGACCATTCTCGGCGTGGATATTCCCCGCCTTATCGTACCCGTCAGCGCAGGGCGGAACCTTGCCATCCTGATCGAAGTTGCCGCGCGCGATCAGCGTTTGAAGAACATGGGCTACGACGCGGCGCAGGAACTCATTCAGAGAACGATCGGAAGATGACGGAACTTCTTGCCCCCGCGGGGGACGAACAATCGGCGTACGCCGCGCTGAACGCAGGCGCGGACGCCGTATATCTGGGACTTACGCGATTTTCCGCGCGCGAAAGCGCGGAAAATTTTTCCCTTTCCGCGCTGGAACGGGTCGCGCGGTTTGCGCATATCCGCGGCGCGAAGGTCTATGTTGCGCTCAACACGCTCGTCAAGGAGGAGGAGACGGGCGCGTTTTTCCATGCCGCGCGCGAGGCGTACAACGCGGGCGCGGACGCGATTTTGTTGCAGGATATTTTCCTCGGGCGGGCGCTCAAAGACGCCTATCCCGAACTGACGCTGCACCTCTCCACGCAGGCGGGCTGCTGCAACGTTCACGGCGCGGAGGTCGCGAAGGAGTACGGATTTTCGCGCGCGGTGCTTGCGCGGGAAACGCCCGCGGAGGACATTCCCGCCATTTCCGCCGTCATTGAAACGGAGGCGTTTATTCAGGGCGCGCTCTGCACCTGTTTTTCGGGGCAGTGCTATCTCTCGTCCTTTGCGGGCGGCAACAGCGGCAACCGCGGGCGGTGTAAACAGCCCTGCCGCAAAAAGTACGCCGTCGACCGCGCGGGGTTTGAAGAGCCCGCCTATGCGCTTTCGCTCTCCGACCTCTCCGTCGGGAAGGACGTCAGGACTTTGCTCTCCGCAGGCGTGACTTCATTGAAGATCGAAGGGCGTATGCGTTCGCCCGCCTATGCCGCCGCGGCGGTGAAGTATTACCGCGCCCTGCTCGCGGGGAAGGAGGCAAGCGGCGAGTTTTCCGACCTCGCGCGCGCCTACAACCGCGGCGGTTATACGCGCGGCATCGGATTCGGACAGGATAAGTCGCTCCTTTCGCGCGCCGTACAGGGGCATATCGGCGAACGGGCGGGATTTCTTTCCCGCCGGAACGGAAAATTCTTCTGCGAGAGCAGGTTCGCGGCGCAGAAGGGGGACGCGTTCAAGATCCTGCGCGGCGGCAAAGAGGTCGGCGGCGCGGCGTTCGCGGGGAACGGAACGGGCGGATTTTTCATCGCTTCTTCCGAAAAGCTCTGCGAGGGCGACGAGGTGCGCGTCACCACCGATACCGCCGCCAACGCCCGCGCGCTTGCGCCTGCGGCAGGGCGGCGCGCGGAGGTGTTCGTCCGCCTGAACGCGGGGCAGCCCGCGTTCGCCTCCTGCGAGGGGTTCTCGCTCACGGGCGTCGTGTGCGAGGCGGCAAAGAACGCGCCGCTCGCGGCCTCGGACGTCGCCGCGAATTTTGCAAAGACGGACGGACTTCCGCTCGCGCCCGACGTGCGCGTCGGGACGGACGGCGTATTCCTGCCCAAGTCCGCGCTCAACGCCTTCCGCCGCGCCTTTTACGAAGGACTTGCCGCGCACCTTGCGCCCGCGCGCGCTCCCTTGGCGGAAAAGGAGATACCCATGCCCGAGGTCGGGCGTTCGGAAGGGGGCATGACCGCGGTGATCGTTGCGGAGGGAACGCCCCTGCCAAAGGCGGACATCGTCGTCTGGAAGCCGCGCGACTACGCGAACCTTACCCCGCCCGCAGGCGTATGGCTGTATCTGCCGCCCCTCTTCACGGCGGCGGACGAGAAGCTCGTCGCGCCGCGCCTTTCGGAGTTTGCGGGCGTGTTCTGCGAGGGAACGTACGGCATCGCGCTTGCGCGCAAATACGGCGTGAAGCTGTTTGCGGGCGCGGGCTGGAATATAACGAATCCGTTCGCCGCCGTCGGCGCGGGCAGGGTGGCGGAATACTTCACGCTTTCCAAGGAAATTTCCGCGCGCGAACAGGAGCGGCTCGCCGCGGACAACGCGTTTTACCTTGCGGGCGGCGATTTAAAAGTGATGGATCTTTGTTATTGTCCGTTTTCGCGCACCTGCGCGTCGTGCGATCGGCGCGGGCGGTACACGCTGACGGACGAAGCGGGGCGGCAGTTCCCGCTGCGCAGATACCGCGCCGCGGAAGGGTGCAGGTTCGAGCTGTTCAACTGCGTGCCGCTTGCGGCGGGCGGCGGGTGCGCCTCGGCGCTGCTCGACTGTTCGCTGGGCGATGTGCGCGCGGCGGCGGACGCGCGCCATCCCGAAAAATATTATACAAACGCTACCAAGGGGCACAGCGTCAGGAGTATGCAATGAACGAGAGCGCAAAACGGCTGGAACTTGATAAAATTCTCGCGCAGGCGGCTTCCTGCGCCGCCCTCGAAGGGGGGCGCGCGCTGCTGCTTGCCGCTGAGCCGACGGCGGACCTTGCGGAGGCAAGGCGGCTGCTCGACCTCACGGAGGAGGCGAGCACGCTGCTCTATCGGTGCGGCGCGGGCAAGATCGAGGAATTTCCGCCCGTTGCGGACAGTCTGGAACGCGCGGAGAAGGGCTCTGCGCTCTCGCCTGCGGAGCTGCTGGCGGTGGCAAAGCTCCTGCGCGCCGCGCGCATTTTATACGCGTCCGTACGCAGCTATGCCGACGTGAGCGTGGAGCGCATGAAGGCGCTTACCGAACACCTTGCGTTCGATAAAAATCTCGAAGAGGACATCGGGCGCAAAATTTTAAACGAAAACGAACTTTCCGACCACGCGAGCGAACGGCTGTATTCGCTCCGTTCGCAGATCCGCCTTCTGGGCGAGCGTATCCGCGCCCGTCTGCAAAGCTATCTCGGCGGCGAAGAGCGCAAATATCTGCAAGAGGGCATCGTCACGGTGCGCGGAGACAGATACGTCATTCCCGTCAAGGCAGAATATAAGCGCAGTATCCGCGGGTTTATCCACGACCGCTCGCAGAGCGGCGCAACGGTGTTCATCGAACCCGAGGAAGTGCTGGAAATGAACAACGAACTGCGTTCGCTCATGCTGGACGAGCGTGAGGAGATCGAGCGCATTCTTTCCGAGCTCTCCCGCGCGGTGGGCGGAATGCGCGCCGAACTTGAACGCGATACGGAAGTGCTTGCCGAGGCGGACAGCTTCTACGCCCGCGCGGAGTACGGGTATCGGCTGAAATGCGTCAAGCCCGTTCTGAACGGAAACGGCGTTGTGGAAATTCTCAAAGGCAGGCACCCGCTGCTCGATCGGAACACCGCCGTGCCCGTCACGCTCTCGGTGGGGGAACGGTATAAATTCCTGCTCATTTCGGGCGCGAATACAGGCGGCAAGACGGTCACGCTCAAAATGTGCGGGCTGTTCTGCCTGATGGCGGCGTGCGGTCTGTTCGTGCCTGCGGCGGAGGGAACGCGCCTTTCCGTATTCGACGGCGTGTGGTGCGACGTCGGAGACAGCCAATCCATCGAAGAGAACCTCTCCACGTTCTCGTCGCATATCGTGCATATCAAAGAGATTCTGGAATGTGCCACGGCGCGCTCGCTGGTGCTCATCGACGAGCCGGGCGGCGGCACCGATCCCGAAGAGGGCGCGGCGCTCGCGCGGGCGGTTTTGAACGCGCTGCTTGCCCGCGGGTGCAGAGGCATCGTCACCACTCACTATTCCGCGCTCAAAGAGTTCGCTTACGGGGCGGAGGGCATCGAAAACGGGTGTATGGAGTTCGACGCGAGCGACTTCAAACCGCTCTATAAACTCAAAATCGGCGCGCCCGGGTCCTCCAACGCCCTGCTCATCTGTACGCGGCTGGGGCTTCCGCAGGAGACGGTGGACGAGGCGAAGAGCTATCTTTCGGAGGGCGCGCGCTCCTTCTCGGAGACGCTCCGCGCCGCCGAAGAGAGCCGTATCCGCACGGAAGAGACGATGAAAAACGCCGAATCGCTCAAAAAGAGCTGGGAAGAGCGGCTCTCCGCGCTCGGCAAGGAGGAGGAGAAGTTCCGCGCCGAACGCGAACGTTTTCTTACTTCCGCCAAGGCGGAGGCAAGGCGCATCGTCGCGGCGCGCACGCAGGACGCGGAGGAACTGCTCGCCGAAATGGAAGAGATCTTCCGCAAGGAAAACTACACCGAAGCCGATCTCATCCGCGCGCGCACGCTGAAAAACAAAATGGAAAACGCGCCCGCGGAGGAAGAGCCCGTCCGCGCCGTTCCCGTGGACGCTTCCAAACTGAAAGCGGGCGATAAGGTGCTCGTCGGGTCGATGAACGCCGAGGGCGTCGTTTTAAGCGTGCGCAAAGAGAAGGGAACGTGCGAGGTGCAGGCGGGCGCGTTCAAGGTGAACGCGAAGATTTCCGACCTCTTTACCGCGGGCAAGGCGAAAGCGGAAAAGCAGGAGAAAAAGCACAGCGTGCAGGTCACGCGCAATCTCAAAGAGCGCGCCGCGGCGCACCTCGAATGCAACGTCATCGGCATGACGACGGCGGAGGCGCTCCCCGAAGTGGAGGCGTTTCTCGACAGCGCGGTGCTCGCCAATCTTCCCGAAGTCCGCATCGTTCACGGCATGGGCACAGGCAAACTCCGCGCCGCCGTTCACGATTTCCTCAGAAAAAACAAGCGCGTCGCCTCCTTCCGCCTCGGAAAATACGGGGAGGGCGAGAGCGGCGTTACGGTCGTCACCTTAAAATAGCGCATATTCCGGACGGGTCTCCGATACAATAGAGTGATACTCTCTGTGAGGTGACCTGCTTTGAAAAAACTCTCCGCGCGGGCGATCGCCGCGCTCACGAACGGCGTTCTCGCGCTCATTCTCATCGTCGTGGGCGCGGTGTGTTTCTTCCCGACGTCCTCGCACGTGGCGGGGGTGGAGGAGCGCGTTTTATACCGCGGCAACGCGGACGACGCGGTTTCTTTCATGTTCAACGTCTATTGGGGTAGCGAAGAAGTGGAGGGGATCCTGTCCGTGCTGGAAGAGCACGGCGCGAAGGCGACCTTCTTTGTGGGCGGAAGCTGGGCGGACGACAACACCGCGCTCGTCAGGCGCATTGCCGAGGCGGGGCATGAAGTCGCCTCGCACGGGTATTTCCACCGCGACCACTCCGCGCTCGATTACGACGGGAATTATAAGGAGATCAAACAGAGCGTCGATTTTCTCTCGCTCGCCGCAGGGCGGGAGATCGCGCTGTTCGCGCCCCCGTCGGGCGCGTATAACGACGACACGGTGCTCGCCGCCGAAAGTCTGGGGCTGAAAACGGTCATGTGGAGCCGCGATACCGTCGATTGGCGGGATAAGGACGAGGAGGTTTGTTATACCCGCGCCACCCAAAATCTGGAAGCGGGCGAGCTCGTCCTCATGCACCCCATGGAGCACACGCTCAAAGCGCTCCCGCGCATTCTCGGCTACTGCGCGGAACACGGTCTGCGCGTTGTGACCGTGAGCGAAAATATCGGATAAAAAAACGGAAACTACACATACATAACGAGGAAAGATTATGATTCAGACAAAGATTCTCGAAAACGGCGTGCGCGTCATCGTCAAACGCATGGAGGGGCTGCTCTCCGTCTCCATGGGCGTGCTCGTCGGCACGGGCGCGGCGTACGAGACCGACCGCGAGGACGGCATCTCCCACTTTATCGAGCATATGCTCTTCAAGGGGACGGAAAAGCGCACGGCGTTTGAAATTTCCGACGCGTTCGATTCCCTCGGCGCGCAGGTGAACGCGTTCACGGGGAAGGATCTGACCTGCTATTACTCCAAAGCGACGAGCGACCACGCCGCCGAGGCGTTCGCGCTGCTTGCCGACCTCTTTTTGCATTCCGTATTCCCCGAAGAGGAGATGGCGCGCGAAAAGGGCGTCGTCGTCGAAGAGATCAACATGGACGAGGATTCGCCCGAAGATTTATGCCTCGACCTTCTGTCGCGCGCGGCGTTCGGCGGCGCAAACTACGGCAGGAATATTCTCGGCACGGCGGAGAACGTGAACGGCTTCACCCGCGAGGACCTGCAAGCGTACAGAAAGGAGCGGTACTGCCCCGAAAACGTCGTCGTCTCCTTTGCGGGGAACATCGATCCCGCGCAGGCGATCGCCATGACGGAAGAGTATTTCGGCGGCATGGCGCGCACCGCCTTCCGCGAACGGGAAAAGAAGGTCGTCTGGCAGGGCGGAACGCTCTTCCGCAAAAAGCCCATCGAACAGGCGCATTTCGCCGTTGCGTTCCCCTCCGTAAAGCGGGAGGACGCGTCCCGTCCCGCGGTGCAGGTCATGAACGCGATCTTCGGCGGCGGCATGAGTTCCCGCCTCTTCAAGCGCGTGCGCGAGGAGCTGGGGCTGGCGTACTCCGTCTATTCCTACTCCACCCACTATCTGGAAACGGGGCTGCTCACCGTCTACGCGGGCGTGAATCCCGCCAAGGCGCAGGACGCGGCGGAGGCGGTGCGCGCCGTCATCGAGGCGATGAAACAGGACGGCGTTTCGGAGGCGGAGTTCCTGCGCGGCAGGGAACAGCTCAAAGCGAGCAGCATCTATTCGCAGGAGAACACCTCCGCGCAGATGCTCCTGTACGGCAAGGAAATGCTCTACAACAACGCCGTGTACGATTTTGAAAAGCGCATGGCGGAGATCTCCGCGCTGACCCGCGCAGACGTATGCGCGGCGATCGAATCGGGCTTCGATTTCTCGCGCGCGGCGGTCGCCTCGGTGGGCAATCTCGAAGAAGAGATCAAAATATGAGCGACCGCGTCGAGGGCTTTGCGCCCGTCTGTTTTGCGGACAGCCGCGTGCTGATTTTGGGGAGTTTTCCCTCCGTCAAGAGCCGCGCCGAGGGGTTCTACTACGGCAATCCGCGCAACCGTTTCTGGGGCGTCGTGTGCGGGTTTTTCGGGGAGCCTGTGCCGAAGGACATTGCGGGCAAGGTGGATTTTCTGCGCCGCAGGAACATTGCGCTGTGGGACTCCGTGACTGCCTGTTCCATTCACGCCTCTGAGGACGCGTCCATCCGCGAAGCGGACAGGGCGGACGTCGCGGGGCTGATCCGCGGCACGGCGGTGCATACCGTTCTGTGCAACGGCAAGGCGGCGTTTGCGTACCTTCCAAAGGAGTTTCTCCCCGACCATGTCCGCGTTCTGTGCCTGCCTTCGACGTCGCCCGCCAATCCGCGTTTTTCGGCGGATACGTGGCGCGCGGCGCTTGCGGAGGCGTTGGAGGAGGGATAAATGCTTACATACGAGGCGGCGCTCGCCGCGCTGAAAGAGCATCAAGATGAAGGCTACCGCGCCTTCCACAAAAAACTTTTAAAGGACGATTCGATCAACGTCATCGGCGTGCGGATGCCCGTTCTCCGCGCCCTCGCAAAGAGGTGGAAAGGGGAGTGGGAATGCGTGCGCGCGTTCCCCGACGAGTATTACGAGGTCACTTTTTTGAAGTGCGCCGTCGCGGCGCAGCTTCCCTATGAACAGCTCGTTTCCGTTCTCGACGGGCTTGTGGGAGTGCTCGATAATTGGGCGACGTGCGACGGATTCGCGCCCGCGTGCATTGCAAAGCGTCGGGCGGAGTTCGCGCCGTATATCGAAAAGTATCTTTCCGACGGGCGCGTATTCGTGCGGCGGTTCGCGCTGACCACGCTCCTGCATTTCTATGTGGACGGGGAGGGGCTTCCCTTCGTGCTGGACTGCCTGAAAAAGGTGCGCGCGGAGGAGTACTACGTCTCCATGGCGGCGGCGTGGCTGGCGGCGGAAGTCATCGTGAAGTTCCCTTCGGCGGGCGAGAAGCTCTTAACGGAGCGCGCGCTCGATCCCGTCACGCACGACCGCGCGATCCGCAAGGCGTGCGAGAGTTTCCGCGTCACGCCGCAGCGCAAAGAGGCGCTCCGCGCGCTCAGGTGCGGCTGTCACAAAAAATAGTGACTTTTTCACACCTGTTTGCAGGAAAAGTATTGACAAATTTCCCCGAATGGGGTAGAATATGAAAAAATATACGCGCACCCGCCGTTCGCGGGGCGACATGGAGGATCAGTCATGTACGAAAAAGTTTGCAAAATGCTCGCAGAGCAGCTCGATATTTCCGCCGATACGATCACCCCGCAGTCCGAAGTCGTCAAGGATCTCGGCGCGGATTCGCTCGACGTCGTCGAACTCATGATGGCGCTCGAAGACGAGTACGGCATCACCCTTCCCGAGGGCGAAGTTGAAAACGTCAAGACGGTGCAGGACATCGTCGATATGATGGAAAAATTGCAGAAATAACCGAACGGATCGAGAGAATTTACGAGGGCTGCGCAGTGGCGCGGCTCTTTTTTCATGCCGCTTTCATGCCGCGCGGCGCGGGGCGCGGCGGAACGCGTTGCGGGCGCGGGCGGTTTCGGGCGAATCGGGAATGAATATATGCGCGTTTCCGTGCGAAATATGCCGAAAAACGCTAAATATTGCGCAAAAGACTTGCCGCATACCGCAAAATATGGTATAATAAGGAAAAGAATTTTGCATTTTGAAGGGGCGACTATGGCACAGCAGCATTACGATGCGGGCGATATTACCATTCTCGAAGGGCTGGACGCGGTGCGTCTGCGCCCGGGTATGTATATCGGCTCGACGGGTACGCGCGGATTGCACCACATTCTCTGGGAGATCGTGGATAACGCGATCGACGAGGCGGCGAACGGGTACGCGGACAAGATCGGCGTGACCCTGCATAAGGACGGGAGCGTCTCCGTCGAGGACAACGGCCGCGGCATTCCCACCGATATTCACCCCAAAACGAAGGTTTCGGGCGTGCAGGTCGTCTTTACGCAGCTCCACGCGGGCGGCAAGTTCGACGAGCACAATTACTCCTTTTCGGGCGGTCTGCACGGCGTGGGCGCGTCCGTCACCAACGCGCTCTCCAAGTGGCTGAAAGTGCGCGTCAACAAGGACGGCGACACGTGGGAAATGGCGTTCCATTCCTATTTCGACGAGAAGAAGCAAAAGACGGAATCGGGCGTTCCCGTCGCGCCCCTCAAAAAGACGGGCAAGTGCGGGAAGGCGCACGGCACGCTCGTGCAGTTCCTGCCCGACGATACGGTGTTCTCCTCGGTCGAGTTCCAGCTTTCCACGGTCGAGCACCGTCTCAGAGAGCTTGCCTTCCTCAACAAGGGGCTTACCATCGTGCTCACCGACGAGCGCATCACGATGAACGAATACGCCGAAAAGACGGGCGCGGACGACGGCGAGGCGCGCCAGCTCGATCTGATGGGCGCAACGCAGCCCTATTCGGTGACCTACTGCTATCAGGGCGGCATTGCCGATTTCGCCGCCTATCTCAACGAGGGGAAGAGCAGGCTCTATTCGCAGCCCCTCTACTACAAGGGCGAGCGCGACGGCATCTATGTGGAGTTCGCCATTCAGCACACGGGGGAGTTCACCGAAAACCTCTTTTCCTTCGTCAACAACATTCCCACGCCCGAGGGCGGTTTCCACGAAATGGGTTTCCGCGGCGGCATCACGCGTATGCTCAACGACTACGCGCGCGACAACAAGCTCATCAAGGATAAAGACCCCAATTTCCTCGGCGACGATTTCCGCGAGGGTATTACGGCGGTCCTCTCCGTCAAGATGAAGAACGTGCAGTTCGAGGGTCAGACCAAGACCAAGCTCGGCAACCCCGAAGCGCGCGCGCCCGTCGAGAGCGTCGTGGTGGAAGGACTCCGCGAACTTGCCGCGCAGGCGAAGAACAAAAAGACGTTCGACGAGATCATCAAAAAGGCGCAGGGCGCGGCGCGCGTGCGCATTGCGGCGCGGCAGGCGAAGGACACTGCGCGCGCCAAAAACAGCATCGATTCGTTGCAGCTCGTGGGCAAGCTCGCCGCCTGCTCGGGCAGAAAACCCGAGCTGAACGAGCTGTTCATCGTCGAGGGCGACTCGGCGGGCGGCACGGCGAAACAGGCGCGCGTAAGGCAGTTCCAATCCATTCTGCCCCTCCGCGGCAAGCCGCTCAACGTCGAGAAAAAACGCCTCGATCAGGTGCTCGCGAACGAGGAGATCCGCACCATCATCTCCGCGCTCGGCGCGGGCGTCGGGAACGACTTCAACCTCGATAAGCTCAACTACCACAAGGTCATCATTCTCTCCGACGCCGATCAGGACGGATTTCATATCCGCTGCATTCTGCTCACCTTCTTTTTCAGGTATATGCGCGAGCTTGTCAACGCGGGGCACGTCTATATCGGAATGCCGCCGCTCTACAAGGTCTACCGCGCCAACGGCAGCGCGGAGGAGTACGCGTACGACGAAAAGGAACTCGCCGAAAAGATTGAAAAGGTGGGGCGCGGATACCTCGTGCAGCGGTACAAGGGCTTGGGCGAGATGAGCGCGGAACAGCTCTGGAAAACGACCATGGACCCCATGCGCCGCAATCTGACGCAGGTGACCATCGAGGACGCCGTGGCGGCGGAGGATATGATCACGACGCTCATGGGCGACAGGGTGGAAGGCAGAAAGGAATTTCTCAACAGGAACGCCAATTTCAACAAGACGGACGCGTTCATGGATAAGGTGAAGATCAGGAAGGAGGACGGCGATGAAGCGTGAGGAAAAGAAGCAGGAAGAACCGCAGGGGAACCTGTTCGTAACGCCGCTCGAAGAGGTCCTGCCTTCCGCAATGCTCCCGTATGCGGAGTTCGTCATTCTCGACCGCGCCCTTCCCCGCGTGGAGGACGGTCTGAAACCCGTTCAGCGGCGCATTCTCTATACCATGTACGAGATGGGGCTTACGCCCGACAAGCCGCATAAGAAGTCGGCGCGTATCGTCGGCGACTGCATGGGTAAATATCACCCGCACGGCGACTCCTCGGTGTACGACGCCATGGTGCGCATGGCGCAGGATTTCAACATGGGGCGCACGCTCGTCAACGGACACGGCAACTTCGGCTCGGTGGACGGCGACCCTGCCGCCGCCATGCGCTACACGGAGGCGCGTTTGGAGCCGCTCGCGCTCGAACTGCTGCGCGATCTCGATAAGAACACCGTTCCGTTTTCGCTCAATTTCGACGATTCGCTCAAAGAGCCGGATATGCTCCCCGGGCGTTTCCCCAATCTCCTCGTAAACGGCGCGTCGGGCATTGCGGTGGGACTTGCGACGAATATCCCGCCCCACAATCTGGGCGAGGTGATCGACGGCGTGGTCGCCTATATCGATCATCCCAATATCAAGTTCAACGAGATGCTCCGCTACATTCCCGCGCCCGACTTCCCCACGGGCGGGTACATCATCGCCAACGAGCTCAATCAGGCGTACAAAACGGGCAAAGGGCGCATTCTCATCCGCGCAAAGGTGCGCGTGGAGGACGGCGATGGGGATAAAAAGAACATCGTCATTACGGAACTTCCCTATCAGGTGAACAAATCCACGCTGCTCAGAAAGATCGCCGACCTTCGCGAGGAGAAGAAGGAACAGCTTGCCGCGATCTCCCGCGTGAGCGACGAATCCGACCGCGACGGCATCCGCGCCGTCATCGAGGTGCGCCCCGACGGCGACGTGAACAAGATTTTGAAAATCCTATATAAATACACCGACCTCGAAGTGACGTTCGGCATGAACATGGTCGCCATTGCGGGCGGCAAACCCATGCTGATGGGGCTGATGGATATTATCCGCTACTACGTGAACTATCAGCGCGAAGTCGTCCTCCGCCGCACCAAGTTCGACCTCGCGGCGGCAAAGGAGCGGTGTCATATCCTCGAAGGACTCATCATCGCCGTGCGCAATATCGACGAGGTCGTCAAAATCATCAAGAACGCCGAATCGACGGCGGACGCGCGCGACAAGCTGCGGAAGCGCTTCTCGCTCTCCGAAAAGCAGGCGCAGGCGATCCTCGATCTCCGTCTCGCCCGCCTCACCAAGCTCGAAGTTTATAAGCTGGAAGAGGAGCTGAAACGGCTGAAAGAGCTGATCGAAAAGCTCACCGCCATCGTCAACAGCCAGAAAAAACAGCTCGAAGTCGTCAAGGAAGAGATTCTCGAAATCAAGAAAAAATACAAGACGCCGCGCAAGTCCGTGCTCGTGTTCTCGGAGGACGAGGCGGAGGCGGAGCGCGCGGACGTCAAAGAACCGGGCGTGCAGAGCGTGGCGTGCATCACCGCGGACGGCAGGCTCAAATGCGTGACGGAGCGCAACTTCAATTCTTCCAACAAGATCATCGGACCCAATTCCAAGCCGAGTTCCGTCGTCGTCAAGCATATCCGCCTGCTCTCCGACGAACAGATGCTCGTCATCTCCGATTACGGCAACTGCTACCGCATTTACGGCGAGACGGTCGGGTGCAAGTTCTCCGATCAGGGTTTCCGCCTTTGCGAACTGCACGAGGACGCCGCCGAGGACGAAAAGCCCGTTGCGCTCTTCCGCGCGGAAGTCGGCAACGGAAATCTGCTGTTCATCACCGAAAAGGGAATGCTCAAAAAGACGGCGTGGGCGGAATACGCCGTGGGCAAGAGCGTCTTTCAGGGGATCCGTCTCAACGACGGAGACAAGCTCCTCTACGTGCAGCCCGACGCCGACGAAGAGGGCGTCACCGTGTTCTTCGTCACGCAGGACGGAATGTGCCTCAACGCCAAGAAGGACGATATTCCCGTGCAGGGGCGCGTCTCGGGCGGCGTAAAGGGCATCAATCTCCGCGAGGGCGACCGCGTCGTGTTCGCCTCCCAGATCGACGGCGAGGGCGAGATCGTCATCGCCACGTCGGAGAGCCGTTTCAAACGCGTCATCGCCGCGCAGATCGACCCGCTGCCGCGGTACAGGAAGGGCGTGCAGATCTCCTCGCTCAAAGGCGCGAAGGTCATTTTCGCAAACTACGTCACCGTGCCGTATATGCTCGCCGTCGTCACGCAGGACGATACGATGACGGAGCTGAGCACGGAGGAGATCCCCATCGACGCGACGAACACTCGCGGCAGAACGCTCAAAGGCGTAAAGTGGAAGGCGCAGGAAGTTTACGCCATGCGCTACCGCGAGGCGGAGGAATCCTGACCTCCTCGCCGATCGGATATTTTTATAACACGCGATGCCCGCAGACGCGCCGTCCGGCGCGTCTGCGGAATCTTTGCGCGGCGGAATTTCGCGGATTGCATCTCCGCCGCGTGCGAAAACCGTCGAATTGTCACGCAAATGTAACGCAGATGTAAAATATGTGTAAAAAAATCAAAGCCGTATTGACAAGTGCGGACGGGTATAGTACAATACATTTTGGAGGATTGTAAGAGGAATATGAAATTCGGAATTTTAACGAGCGGAGGGGACTGCGCGGGGCTGAACGCGGTCATCCGCGCCATCGGAATGTATCTGACGCGCAACGTCAAAAACGCCGAGATCGTCGGCATCCCCGACGGATACGGCGGACTTATCCGCGGCGAGAGCTATCCGCTCGCGCAGGAAGATTTTGAAGGGATTCTGGACGTAGGCGGCACGATTCTGCGCACGTCCCGCCAGCCCTTTAAAAAGATGACGGTGCAGGAGGAGGGCGGCACGCGCCTTTCCAGAATGGTCGCCAACTACAAAAAAATGGGGCTGGACTGCCTTTTCACGCTGGGCGGCGCGGGAACGCACAAGACCGCCGCGCTTCTGAGTATGGAGGGCTGCAACGTCATCGGCGTGCCAAAGACCATCGACAACGATATTTACGGCACGGACGTCACTTTCGGGTTCCAGACGGCGGTGGAGGTCGCGACGGACGCCATCTGCCGCATCGAGACGACGGCGCGCAGCCACAGCCGCATCATGCTCGTGGAGGTCATGGGCAACAAGGCGGGCTGGCTCACGCTGCACGCGGGGCTTGCCGCGGGCGCGCACATGATCCTCATTCCCGAAATTCCCTTTTCGGTGGACGCGGTATGCGAGTTCCTCGCCGCGCGCGTGCAGGCGGGGGAGCGCTATTCCATGGTCGCCGTGGCGGAGGGCGCGGTGCTCGACAGCGAGGCGCGCTTTAAAAAAGAGGAGCGCGCGTTCGTCCGCACCGAGCTTGGGGAGAGCACGGTGACCCGCCGCCTTGCCGAAGTCATCGGCGAGCGCACGGGCGCGGAGACGCGCTACTCCGTCCTCGGATATTTGCAGCGGGGCGGAAGTCCCTGCGCGTACGACCGCCTGCTGTGCTCGCGCATGGGCGGCTATGCGGCGCGCCTTGCGGCGGAGGGTCGGTTCGGCGTGACCGTCGCGCTCGAAGACAATAAGATCACGTTCAACGCCCTTGCCGACGTCGCGGGCAAATACAAATTCGTAGACCCCGCGGGCGACACGGTGCGCTTTGCCCGCGAGATCGGTATTTCTTTCGGCGACCGCGCGTAAATATAAGTATTTTAAGGAGTTTGTTATGAAATATTCTGTCATTGACATCAGTTCGAGCAGCCTTTCTCTCATCGTGGCGGCGGCGGATGAGCGCAAAACGGAGATCCTCTTCAAGGAGCGGTTCCCGATCAGCCTCGTGCACTATCTCGACGGGCGCAAATTCACGGAGCGCGGCATCGAAAAACTTGTTGACTGCCTGCGCGAAATGAAGGATACCTGCAAAAATTTCGGCGCGGAGCGGTGCTATCTCATCTCGACCGCCGCGCTCAGATACATAGAGAATTTCGACGAAGTGCGCGCGCGCGTGCAGGCGGAGACGGGCTTCCCCGTCAACTTCATCGACGCCGCCACCGAGGCATACTGCGACTACGTTGCCAACGTCTACTATGCCTCCTACGAGCGCCCCGTGCTCATCGATCTGGGCGGCAAGAGCATCGAGGTGTGCGACCTCGCCAAACGCCGCAAGGAAGACATGACCTTCTTTGCGTTCGGGCTTCTCGATCTGTACCGCAAGTTCGTCTCGAACATTTTCCCCGACGAGAAGGAGGCGAAGGCGATCAGGGCGTACGTCAAGGATAAGTTCGACCGCGCGGAACTCCCCGGCGAGGGCGTGTATGCGACGGCGGTCATGGTCGGCGCGGCAAACGCGGCGATTTACGACGTGTACGCCGATTACGCCGACGAAAAAACGGAGGGCGGCGTCAGGGTCATCCGCTACAAAAAATTCAAAAAGCTCGTGCGGCATCTGCTCACGGGGGAGGACCGCTCCAAACTCGTTCTCAACAACGCGCCCGAAAAGCTCTACCTCATCGGTTCGGCGGCGGTCGTTCTGAAAACGCTCTTCAAGCGGTTCGGCGTGGATAACATCGTCGTCAGCGACCGCGGCGTGAAGGAAGGGTATTTGCAGCTCGTGCTCGAAGGCAAGGAGACGGGGCTGTGGTACGATTTCGCAACGGGCGAAACGGGCGGCGAGGAGCGCACTGCGCCCGCCGAGTCTGAAAAGCCCGCAGAGAAAAAGGAAAAGGGCAAAAAGTCTCCCGACAAGGAGAAGTCGGCCGAAAAAGAGAAGAAATCTTCCGAAGAAAAGAAGCCTTCCGCGGAAAAGAAGGCGGAAGCAAAGAAGAATGCTTCCGAATCGCCCGCCGCCGCGCCTGCCGGGACGCCCGCTCCCAAGCGGCGCGGCAGACCCAAGAAGGCTGCGCCCGCGGCAGAGAGCGCGGAAAAAACGGAGAGCGTGAGCGTGCCCGCGCCTGTCGGGACGCCCGCTCCCAAGCGGCGCGGCAGACCCAAGAAGACCGCGCCCGCGCCTGCGGAAAATGCGGAAACGCCCGCCGCGCCCGCCGACGGCGAGGCGGACCCCTCGTAAAAAAATAATCGGGCAGGATAAAGAAGATACCATGAAACTGACAGTTCCGCAAAAAATCAAGAAGAAGTTTATCCGCGATATTTACGTCAACCGCGAGTACAGTTGGCTGCTCTTCAACAAGCGCGTTCTCGATCAGTCGGTCGATCTCACCAACCCGCTGTTGGAACGCTGCAAGTTTCTCTCCATTTTCACCTCCAACCTCGACGAATTTTTTATGGTGCGGGTGGGGAGCCTGTACAACGAGAGCATTTCCGAGCCGCAGGCGACGGAGAACAAGACGCGCCTGACTTCCGCCAAACAGCTCGACGGCATTGCGGACGTCGTGCAGAAGCTCTACGAAATGCGCGCCGTCTGCTATTCTGCGCTCCGCAAGGATCTGGGCAAAAACGGTCTGCGCATTCTGCGCGCAGAGGACCTCACGCCGCGCCAGACGGAGGAATGCAGGCAGATTTTCCTCCGCCACGTCCTGCCGCTGCTGTCGCTGATGGTGCTTGACGCCAAGCATCCGCTCATGCAGTTTGAGAACAAGCGCAGCTATATGATCTGCCAGCTCGAAAAGGACGGCAGGCGCATGATCGGCGTCATCTCCGTCAATCCGTCGCTCGATCGTCTGTACCGCCTGAGCGGCGAAAAGAAGGTGCGCCTCATTCCGCTCGAAGAGCTTGTCCGTATGTTCGGCAAACTTGCGTTCACGGGCTACACCGTCAACGAACAGATGCTCATGCGCGTGACCCGCAACGCCGATTTCGATACGCATATCGACGATTCGGACGTTGAACGCGATTTCTCGGAAATCATGAAGAAGAAGGTGGAGTCGCGCGCGAAGCTCAACGTCGTCCGCCTCGAAATGGACAACGCCGAGAGCAAGCTCAAAGAATTCGTGCTCAAACTTTTAAATCTCAATCCCAAGTTCTGTTTCTGCGACGAAAGGTTCTTCGACTATAAGTTCCTCTTCTCGCTGGGCAATTACTTCTCCGCCGAGCAGAGCGCGCCCCTCAAATACGCGCCCTTCAAGGGCGCCGTCTCCGACGAGCTCTCCATGGCGCCCTCGCTCATCGATACGGTGTTCCGTCACGACGTGTTCCTTTCTTACCCGTACGACGCCATGACGCCCGTCGTCGATCTGCTCGAAGAGTGCGCAAAGGATAAGCGCGTCAGCTCGATCATGATCACGATCTACCGCCTTGCGCACCATTCCCGCATTGCCGAGCTTTTATGCCGCGCGAGCGAGAACGGGAAACAGGTCGTCGTCGTCATCGAGCTGTGCGCCCGTTTCGACGAAGAGAATAATATGTACTTTGCAAGCAAGCTCCAAGAGGCGGGGTGTACCATCATCTACGGCATGGACAATTACAAGGTGCATTCCAAGATCATCTCCGTCGTGCTCAAAGAGGGGGAGCAGCTCCGCTACATCACCCACCTCGGCACGGGCAATTACAACGAATCGACCAGCCGCCAATACACCGACCTCAATATCATTACGGCAGATCGGAAGATCGGCGAGGACGCCGTGGCGTTCTTCCGCAACGTCTCCATCTGCAATACCGATTTTGAGTACGAACGCCTGCTCGTTGCGCCGAAAACGCTGAAAAGCGGACTCATCGGGTACATGGACCGCGAAATCGAAAAGGCAAAGCGCGGCGAAGAGGGATATATCCTCGCCAAGATGAACAGCCTGACCGATAAGGAGATCATCGATAAGTTTGCAGAGGCGAGCGCGGCGGGCGTGAAAATCGAACTCGTCATCCGCGGGATCTGCTGTCTGCTGCCCGGCGTTCCCGAAAAGACGGAGAATATCCGCGTGGTCAGCATTGTCGGAAGATTCCTCGAACACTCCCGCGTGTATTCCTTCGGCAGGGGGGAGGACCGCGTCACCTACATTTCAAGCGCCGATCTTATGACGCGCAATACCGATAAGCGCGTAGAGATCGCCGCTCCCGTTCTGGACAGCCGCATTGCCGACCGCATTGTGGGCATTTTGCAGACGATGCTCGCCGATAACGTCAAGGCGCGCAAGCTGTGCCCGGACGGCGAATACCGCAAGGTGGAAACGCTGGGCGAGCCGCTCGACGCGCAGGCGTACTTCCTGAACGAAGCGTCGCGTCAGTAACAGAGACGGATAGAATGATTTGATTTTTTTCCGCCCGCGCCGATACGGCGCGGGCGGAAAGTTTGAAAACAGCAAATTGCGAAATAATAAAAAAAACCGCATAAAAAATATGCACCCCAAAAGTCTATCCAACTTTTGGGGTGCATATCGCATTTGGGCGCTTTCTCCGTATTGCCTTAACTTATTACATTCTTTTCTGTTCTTTTCTGCTACGGGAAGAACGTCTGCCTATGGAGGAATTCCCGTCAGCAATTTTCTTACGGGCATTCACTTCATCGTAGGTAGCTTGCAAGCGAAGCCAATAGCTCGCAGGGCTATATAATGCGGTTTCTAGACGCACGGCAAAATCCGCGTTGATTTTTCGCTTTTCATGCAGTATTTCACTGATCACGGATGGGGAACAGTCGAGTTTTTCCGCGAGTTCTTTTTGCGAAAGATTCATTGCTTCCATTTCTTCACGCAAAAAAACCCCGGGGTGAATTGCATAGTCCGGTCTGAATTCAGTCGCCATAATGATTCGATACCTCCCATATAATCACTTTATCTTCCGTCATCTTCACTTCAACTATCAACGTCATGCGAGCAGAATGATCAAGGCTAATGGAAGTAAGATGGGATTCTTGCCCTTTTAGTTGGTGTATTCTATATCTTGCACTTGCAGGGTTATTTCTGAATGTGTCGAATTTATCGTATGCGGAAAGCTGATACATGACCATTCCTAAGCGTGTTACTACACTCGGTGAAAATTTTCTGCGTGCATAAGCTGTATTTTCGCATATTCTCTGTGTCTCATTATTGCGATACTCAATAATCATCTTTTGTTAGTCTCTCATATATATGCACGGAATTCGCACTTTTGCGAATTTATTATAACTCTAAGTTATAATCCTGTCAAGCCTTTTATGCCAAAATTATTGCATGTGCGTTTATCAGGAACCATTCTTGACCATCTGCGACCAAGATTGAACATTGAAATGCTTCCCGCGGCGGGCGCGGCGCTTCCGCCGCACATTCGCCGCCGCTCCTCCTCTCCCCAAAAAAATGCTGCGCCTTTTTTCGGGGACCCCGTAACCGCGATAGCGCGCTTGTGTCGGGACCAAGAGCCGCGGGCGAATCCGTTTCCTGAATGCAAAAAGAAAAACCCCGCACAAAAGCGGAGTTTTTCTTTTTGGTTGAGGTGACGGGACTTGCGCCTTTGGCGGCGCGCCCCGGTGCACAGCCCACAGGGCTGGTGCAGTTTGCGCCCCTGCTTTCTATTTCCTGCTCCGTCCGCAAACCGCTCGCTCTCGCTCACGCCTCCACCTTCAAGTCCCGTCAAATACGCACAATGCAAAAACAGCCCACCGTCAAATGACGATGGGCTGTTTTTGGTTGAGGTGACGGGACTTGAACCCACGACCTCTTGGTCCCTAACCAAGCGCGCTACCAAACTGCGCTACACCTCAATAAAGAGCATATCCTATTATATCAATTATTCATTGTGTGTCAAGCGATTTTTCTGTCCGCAGACAAAATTTTTGGCGAAATCACAAATTTTAAATGTTATGCGCCCGCACATAATGTGGGGCGCATTGTATTCCGAAAAAACTTCGAGACGGACCTGTAAGCCGGGTTCTGTCGAGCGCGGTCATTTATCTACACTTATCGTCACCGATAAGTTCAAGCGGTATTCGCGGCTGCATTCGGGCGGGCAACCCTGTGTGAATACAGCCCAACCTTGCATCGGACGGGGTTTACATGGCACGGGGCGTTACCGTCCCGTCGGTGAGCTCTTACCTCGCCTTTCCACCCTTGCCGCGTGAGCGGCGGTCTATTTCTGTTGCACTTTCCTTAAAGTCGCCTTCACCTGATGTTATCAGGCGTCCTGCCCTGCGATGCCCGGACTTTCCTCGTCGCATTCGGGATGCGCCGCGGCCGCGCAGTCCGCTCGAAGCAGTAATATTATAGCACAAAATTTAAAAAAAGGCTTGTTTTTTACGGAAAATATGATAGAATAATATAGAAATATTTTGCATTGAGGAGATCGTATGAAAAAGACCAAGATCGTCTGCACGTTGGGACCCGCTTCCGAGACCGAAGAAATCATCGGCGCCATGGCGGATGCCGGAATGAACGTCGCGCGCATCAATTTCTCTCACGGAACTTATGAAGATCATGCGAAAAAAATCGCAACCATCAAAAAGGTGCGCGAGGAGAAAAACATTCCGCTTCCCATCCTGCTCGATACCAAAGGTCCGGAATTCCGCATCAAGACCTTTCGGGACGGCAAAGTCTTTTTGAAGGAAGGGGACACTTTTGCATTTACGACCGAGGAGGTCGAGGGCGACGAGACGCGCGTCTCCGTTTCCTACAAGGGCATCTGCGAGGAGATGAACCCCGGGGACAAGATCCTTCTCAACAACGGTCTGATGGTTTTTGAGGTGAAAAAAGTCAAAAAGCCCGAGGTCGTCTGCACCGTCGTGATCGGCGGCGAGCTTTCCAACCGCAAGAGCATGTTCTTCCCCGAGAAGGAGCTCAGACTCGTCTATCTTTCCGAACAGGATAAGAGCGATCTGCTGTTCGGCATCGAGCAGGGGGTGGACTTTGTCGCCTGCTCCTTCGTTTCCAAAGCGCAGGACATCATCGATGTCAGAACATTCCTGCACGAGCACGGCTCCGACGACATTGACCTGATCGCCAAGATCGAAAACCGCGCGGGCGTGAACAACCTGCAATCCATTCTCGAAGTTTCGGACGGCATCATGATCGGGCGCGGCGATATGGGCGTGGAAATTCCCTATGAAGAGCTGCCCGACATTCAGAAAACGATCATCAACGCCTGCCGCAGGGCGGGAAAACGTTGCATTACGGCGACGGAGATGCTGGAATCCATGATCAAGCAGCCCCGTCCTACGCGTGCGGAAATCTCCGACGTGGCGAACGCCGTCTACGACGGGTCGAGCGCGATCATGCTCTCGGGCGAGACTGCGGCGGGGCTTTATCCCGTGCAGGCGGTCGCCGCGATGGCGCGCATCGCGCAGCAGGCGGAGAGCAAGCAGAACTTCATTCAATCCATCGACGAGAAAGATTACCGTATTACGGGAATTGCGGACGCGCTCTCGCATTCGGCTTGCACGCTGGCGCGCGACGTCCACGCAAAGGCGATCGTCGTCTGTACGCGGACGGGCGGCACCGCGAAGATGGTCTCCCGTTTCCGTCCGATGATCGATATTATCGGCATGACGACGGATGAGAGAAGTTACCGTAAACTTGCGCTAAGCTGGGGCGTTCTCCCGATGATGAGCGAGGAATACAACTCGGTGGACGTTCTGTTCCACTTCGCAAAATGCGCGGCGCGCGATTCAGGGCTGGTGAAGAAAGGGGATACCATCGTAATTACGGGCGGTACGCCGAACGGCAAGAGCGGCAACTCAAATCTCATCAATATTGAAACCGTATAAAACTCAAAAGACAAAAGGGCGGCGGGCAGCCGCCCTTTTTTTATGAGATGGGGGGATTGTGTCCGATGAATTTCTGCGGTAAGCTGCATTTTGCATTGACAAATGCGGCGGAATATCGTATAATAGCCATGTTGTACGGATTAATACGGGGTTATAGCGCAGTTGGTAGCGCGGGTGCGCGAGCGAAGCGAAGGCGGGTGCGCGAGCGAAGCGAAGCTTTGCACGGACGTGCAAAATGGCATCGGTGCGGAGAGGTCCCCTCGACGCGCCGCAATGGCATTCATCGGGAGCGTTATAAAATCAGGTTCCGAGCGAAGCGAAGCTTTGCACGGACGTGCAAAATGGCATCGGTGCGGAGAGGTCCCCTCGACGCGCCGCAATGGCATTCATCGGCGGCGTTGTAAAATCAGCTTCCGAACACAACTGAATTAAAATGGGGTTATAGCGCAGTTGGTAGCGCGGGTGCGCGGCGGGTGCGCGAGCGAAGCGAAGCTTTGCACGGACGTGCAAAATGGCATCGGTGCGGAGAGGTCCCCTCGACGCGCCGCAATGGCATTCATCGGGAGCGCTATAAAATCAGTTTCCAAACACAACTGAATCGACACGGGGTTATAGCGCAGTTGGTAGCGCGTTTGAATGGCATTCAAAAGGTCAGGGGTTCGAATCCCCTTAGCTCCACCACCACGAAAAGCACCGCTTCGGCGGTGCTTTTCGTGGTGGTGGAGCTAGCCGCTCGTTTATTCAAGCACCCGCCATAGTGCCAAAATATTTTAAGTTGCATTTATATTAGTGAATATGGTAAAATAATGTAAGAACAATAATTTCATAGAGAATAAGGAGGCGTTAATTCATGAGTAATAAACCTTTCGTACCACAAAACTGCTTTTTCAAAGGAAGTTACAATCCCGAATATGAAAGACTAATACAAACGGTAAAAATCAAATGTCATAAATATAACCAGCTTTGTCCAAGCGATGTTGTAGGACATAGTGAAATCCTTCAGAATTTAATAGGAAAACTCGGAAAAAACGCCACATTTGTACCGCCATTTTGGTGTGATTACGGTTATAACATTGAAGTTGGAGATTTTTTCTACGCCAATCATAATTGTATTATTCAGGATGGATCGAAAGTGATATTTGGAGATTATGTTTTTGTCGGTCCGAATTGCACTTTTACAACGGCAGAACACGCGATTGATCCCGAAATGCGTAAAGATGGAATTGAAATATCTAAACCTATTACTATTGGAAACAATGTGTGGATTGGTGCCGGATCTGTTATTTTAGCAGGTGTTACAATCGGGGACAACTCTGTTATTGGGGCAGGAAGTGTAGTAAACAAAGATATTCCGTCTAATGTCGTGGCTGTTGGGGTGCCCTGTAAAATTTTGAGAGAAATTACAGAAGATGATAAGCATAGATATCCCGTGTATAATGGAACTTATTAAAGTTAATCTACTTCATAAAATTCGTTTTAGGTTACTACCTCTCCACCACCACGAAAGCACCGCTTCGGCGGCGCTTTTTTTCATGCAGAAAAGAGCCGAGTAAATGCGCTCGGTTCTTTTTTTCGCGGTTTTTTATTTAAGGCAAAGACTTTTTTCTGACGCCGTCCGCCTTGCCGCCAAAATCCGATGATACGGCTGCGAAAAGGTCAGAAACAACGTTGACGAAAGTTTGGAAACGGGATATTCCATCACATTTCTTAAAACTCCGTTATCAGAAAAGGAAGGCGCAATATGCAAGAAGCCGCTCTCATGGATAGCATCAAATTTATCAAATCAGTTCTGTTTTGAATTGAAAAATAGTCAGATATTATAAAAATTAAGGAGAATGTGACTACCACTTTATATACCGTGATGGTATAATTTTTGTAGATGAAAAATGGGAGGATTCTTATGCAAAGGGTAAATACGGCGGTCATCGGGCAGGGATGCCGCGGCAGTTTGCTTACGTCGATTGTTGCCGACATGGAGGAGGCGTCCGTCGTTGCCGTCTGCGATCTATATGCGGACAGACGGGAGGAAGCGGCGGAGACGGTCGCCAAAAAAAGCGGGCGCAAGCCGAAGGCGTGCGCCGATTATCATGAAATACTGAACGATCCAGACGTGGACGCCGTGATCATCGCAACGTCGTGGGAGAGCCACGTTCCGATTGCGCTCGACTGCCTCCGTGCGGGAAAAGTCACGGCATTGGAAGTGGGCGGCGCATACAGCATTGAGGACTGCGAAACATTGGTGCAGGTCTATGAGCAGACCGGAACGCCGTTCATGTTCTTGGAAAACTGCTGTTACGGCAAGTTTGAATTGCTCTCTACGGCGCTGGCGCGTGCGGGGAAGCTCGGCGCCGTCGTGCATTGTCACGGCGCGTACGGGCATGACCTGCGCGGCGAAGTGCTTGGCGGAAAGGTCAACAGGCATTACCGCCTGAAAAATTATATGGAGCGCAACTGCGAAAATTATCCCACGCACGAATTGGGTCCGATCGCCCGTCTGGTCGGGATCAACCGCGGGAACAGAATGCGCAGCCTCGTCTCCGTTTCGTCAAAGTCCGCGGGATTGGAGGAGTTCTCCCGCACGCCGCGCAACCCCGATCCTTCGCTGGTCGGGCAGAAGTTCGCACAGGGGGATATCGTCAATACGCTCATCACCTGCGAGGACGGCACGACGATCTCTTTAAAACTCGATACAACGCTCCCGCGCTATTATTCCCGCGAATTTACCGTCCGCGGCACGAAGGGCTGCTGCTTGCAGGATATCGACGCGATCCTTCTGGACGACGAGGGGCTGGAAGAATTTTTTGAGCCGCGGGATTCGGTAAAAAAATACCTCGGGAACGCCGACGATTTTGCGGAGTATCTTCCCGAGATCTGGAAAAACGTGGAGCGGGACAGACTTCGCTGCGGGCATGGGGGGATGGATTACCTCATGCTGCGCGAATTTTTCCGCGCGGTCCTTTCGGGCGCGCCCATGCCCATCGACGTCTACGACGCCGCCGCATGGATGGCGATCACGCCGCTTTCGGAGCAGTCGATCCGTGCGGGCGGCGCGGCGGTCGCGATTCCCGATTTTACGGGCGGACGCTGGAAAACGAGAAAGAACGAGGACGTCGTTCCGCTCTGATCGCCCGCTCGGGCGTGCGGTTACGATTTATTGTAGTTCGTATCGCAATAAGTGTCGCTGACTTGCACAAGTTTTTTATATTGAAGGGGCGTGAGTCCCGTCGTCTTTTTGAACTGCGATGAGAAATACTGAATGGTATCGAACCCGAGGTAATCGCTGATTTCGCGGAAGGACATCTGATTGAGCAGAATCAGCTCCTGCGCCTTCTGAATGCGCATTTTGATGAAATAGTTGATGATGGATTCCCCCGTGTACTCCTTGAAGATGGAGGAGATCCGCGAAACGCTGTACCCGACCTTTCGGGCGATCGTATCCAGACACAGCTTTTCGCAGAGGTGGTCGGCAAGAATGTTGATTACGGAGAGGACTGCCGAGTTCATTTTGCTCGATTCGTTGCTTTCCGATTCCTTTTCGTCGTCGTTCCGGCGGAGCAGGCGGATCAGAAGCAGTTCCAGCAGATTTTTAACCGTCTGATGCGACGCGAACTTCTTCGTCTGAAATTTTTTCATTTCGGGAACGTGGTTTTTCCCCGCAACGATCGTCGTTCCGTCGTTCACGATGCTGATGAGATAGCTTTGCGACGTCTTGTCAAGTTCGATCGGGCGATCGGCGATGGGCATGATCAGCTCGTCCTGATCGGCGGTAAAGCTGATGATGTTGACGTAGCAGGAGACGTTGTCCGCGCGGATCTTGTGCGGGATCCACGGTTTATGCAGAATGCACATGCCGTGTGTGAGCGTCTGCGTGTAGTCGGGCGTTTCCACGGCGACGCGCCCCGATTGGACGAATACGATCTCCCACGGCGCGTGTCGTTCGCCGCGGAAGGAAAATTTCGGCGTGTAGTAATAGGAATATACGCAATACAGTTGCCTGATCGTGAGCGTAGACGGCAGATCGGTAGGGGTCAGCTCCACTTGTGCTACATCCATGTTTTTCCTCCGATAATCTTTTGCTTCATTGTAGCATAATTGTGAAATAATGTCAAGAATTTATTTTTGATAATAAGATTCTATAAAAAAATGCAAAAATAAGACTAACATACGCGAAAAGGATTGTGTTAGTATATAAATGCAAAAGAATAAGGAGGAAAATGAATGGAAGCAGAAACGAATGAAGTTCTGGACGATTTCGCGCAAGAAACCAAACAGCCGCCTGCGTCCAAAGAGAAAAAGAAAAAGTCGGGGATGAAGAGAAGAGAAACGATTTTTCTTATCTGCATTCTCGCTTTGCCCGTTCTGAACTGGCTCGTATTCTGGCTGTACGTCAACCTCAGTTCCTTTGTGCTGGCATTTCAGGACAATATGGGGAATTGGAGTCTGGTCAACTTTACGCTTTTCTGGCATCAGCTTACCTCTCCGTACGGTGAAACGATCGGCATGGGGATTCTGAACACTTTGAAGTACTTTTCGGTCAACCTGCTGGTAATTTTCCCGCTGACGCTGCTCATCAGTTATTTTATCTATAAAAAACTTGCAGGATACGCCGCTTTCCGCGTGATTTTCTTCCTGCCCGCCATCATCTCGGGCATCGTTCTTGTCAGCGTGTATTCCAACATGATCTCGCCGTCCGGACCGATCGGCTCTCTGTTGGAGAAAATGGGGATCACCGTCCCCGAAGAAGGCTTTCTGAATAACCCGAGCACGGCGACGCCCGCGATCCTGATTTACTGCGTCTGGACGGGGTTCAGCACGAATATGATCATCATCGGCAGCGCAATGTCCCGCATTCCCGTGGAAGTGCTGGAATCGGCGCGTCTTGACGGGTGTACGGCGTTCAAAGAGCTGGTCTATCTCATTCTGCCGCTCATCTGGTCGTCTATTTCGACGTGGGTCATCTTCCTCTTTACGGGGATTTTCAATGCGGGCGGTCCCATCCTGCTGTTCCATCCGGACGGCGGATTCAACACCATGACGCTTTCGTTCTGGATCTATCAGCAGGTGTACGGCGGGGGCACGTACGGCGGCACGGGCAATTACGGGCTTGTTTCCTGTACGGGGCTGATCTTTACCTGTATCGGCGTTCCGCTGATCCTGTTCATCCGCTGGCTCATTGAGAAAGTTCCCACGGTGGAATACTGAGGAGGGGCGAAAATGCGTATTTTACACAGAAAACCGGTTGAGGCTGCCATCCTCTATCAGCGTTCAAAAGGGGAAAAAGTCCTGTATGCCATTGTTTTTATCATTTTTCTGGCGTATGCCGTGAGCCTTCTCTTTCCGCTCTTCTGGCTGCTCGTCAACTCGCTGCAAGACAGAACGATCTATGAACTCAATCAGATGTACGGCGAGGGCTTTGCGTTTCCGACTTCGCTGCATTGGGAAAATTACAGCTACGCCTTCACGCAGCTGAGTTACAACGGGGCGAACATCTTCATGATGTTCTTCAACAGCATATGGTACACGCTCGCCTGTGTGCTGGGCGGCGTGCTGATGAGCGCCTTTACGGGCTACGCGCTCGCAAAATACAGATTCAAGGCGCGCGGGCTTATGTACGGCGCGATCATCTTCACGATGACCGTTCCCACCGTCGGTACGACGGGCGCAATGTTCAACCTCGTCTATAACGTGCTGCATCTGTACGATTCTCCCCTGTACGTTATTCTGAAACACCTGTGCGGCACGGGGCTGAATTTCCTCGTCATGTACGGCTTTTTCAAGAACGTTTCGTGGAGCTATGCGGAGGCGGCGTTCATGGACGGCGCGGGGCACGCGCGGGTATTTTTCAGCATCATGCTTCCTATGGCGCTGCCCGCAACCGTCACGCTGTGCATTTTGTCGGGGATCAGCGCATGGAACGAATACATGGACGTGCTGATGTACCTTCCGAGTTTCCCGACGATCGCGTCGGGCATGTACGGGGTTTCGAGAACGCTGCCCCGCGAAGGGAACTCTCCCGCTTATTTCGCGGCGCTCGTCATCTCCATGATCCCCGTCCTCGTGGTATTTTCCTGTTTTTCCAACGTCATTATGAAGAACTTTGCTGTCGGCGGATTGAAAGGCTGATACGCGTAAAAAAGGAGGAAATATAATGAAGAAGGTTGTTTCTGTTGCAGTCGCCGCAATGCTTGCGGGTACGTCGCTCGCGGCGTTTGCCGGCTGCGGCTCCAACGTCGACTCCGAGAGTCCGGAGACGCTGGAAGTGTATGTTTGCAATCTGGGCTACGGGTATGCGTGGGCAGAGCAGATGCTCGAAGATTTCGCGCAGGAGGATTGGGTCAAGGAAAAATATCCCAACTTACAGATCGATTTCGCGCAGGACGCCGTGGAGCAGAACTCCAAGAACTGGCTGGAAAACAACAGCACGAACTACGACGTCATCATGTGCACAAACCTCGAATCTTACCTCGGCGCAAGCGAAGGCAAGACGGTGGATCTGACCGAGCTCGTCTATAACAAGACCGTCCCCGGCGAGGACGTCACGTTCGCGGAGAAAATGTTCGATTCCGTTCTCGAATCCAACCGCGATCCCGACAGCACCGCGGAGGATCCGCACTATTACACCGCGACGTTTGCCTCCGGCATGGCGGGGATCGCCTACAACGCCACCGTTCTGGAAGAGCTCGGCTTTGAAGAGCCGAACACGACGGACGAACTTTTCGCCATTGCCGAGAGCATCAGCACGGGCAGCTACGTTGCAGGCGCGTCCGGCGATTATACGGTGGGGCAGTCCGTCGACAGGAACGTATACGCTTCCCAATCGGCGTTCGTCACCTACGGCGTTTCCGCATATATCAACTATACGGTCGAAACGTGGTGGGCGCAGTATGAGGGCGTCGGAAATTACGTCAACTATTTCGAGGGCGTCAGCGACGGGATCGCGGGCAACAGCGCCGTGACCCGTCAGACGGGGAGGCTCAAAGCGCTGGAAGCGACAGACGCGATGATGGACTATACCCGTCTGTATCCCTCCGCAGAGCGCGACGCATACCGCCGCGCGCAGAACGAAGTCGTCATGGGCGTTTCGCTCTTCATGGCGAACGGCGACTGGTTCGATATGGAGGAGCGCGACTTTGCCGCATCCGCACCCGGGGCGGGCGAAGTGCGCCTGATGAACACGCCCGTGCTCAGCTCCATCCGCGAAAAGACGCCGTCCATTCCGGACGACGCGACGCTTTCGCTCATCGTGGAGGCGGTCGATAACGGCTGCAATACCATCGAAGAGGCGGCGGCAAAGTATCCCGAACTTGCGGGCAAGGGAATTAAGGATACAGACTATCAGACCGTGCATGACGCGCGCATGCTCGTCTATTCCATCGGTCCCCGTCATAACGTCGTTATCCCCGAATGCTCCCCTGCGAAAGAACTTGCGGCGGATTTCATTCTGTACATGGCGACGGACAAATCGCTGGAAACGTACGCGTCCATGACGGGCGGCGCAAGCCTTCCGTTCGACTACAACTATCAGGAGAACACGGAGCTCTGGAACAGCTTCTCCGCCATGCAGCAGCAGCGTCTGGAACTGTTCAGCGATCCCGATCTGAACATTATGCCCAACGTCGCGAAGTATCCGCTTGTTCTGCGCGGCGGGTTCTCGTCATGGTATCCCTGCGAAAACCCGGGGTATGAATTTCAGACGAACGGGTCTACCGCGCAGGAGGTCTACGACTAGATCATTCAGTATTGGACGGAGAACAACAGCAGCCGGTTCAGGATCGCCTGCTCGCAGGCGGGCATCTCCATAGGCTGACAAGGAGGGGAAAAATGAGCAGAACGAAGAACAGAGCGGGGATGAAAGCGGCGGCATTTCTTCTTGCCGCGGCAACGGTTTCGCTCCCCATGGGCAGCGTGCTGCACACGATCGCGAGCGAAGAGACCGTGGAAGTGTGGTCTACTTACGCAACGGAAAAGATCATGCGCAGCGGGTACGACGAGTATGCTTCCGTCCGCTTTGACCCGAAGGTAACGGTCAGCGCCTGCAAGGGCGAATACGAGAGCACGCAGCTTATTTTAACGGCGCAGAAGGACATCGCCGATTATAACGTGACCGTCTCCGATCTTTCGGACGGCGCGGGACATACGTTCTCTGCGGATAACATCCTCGTGTACCACGAAAAATACATCGAAATCACAAACGTGTACGAGGGCAACGGCGCGGAAGCGGGGTGGTATCCCGACGCGCTCCTGCCCGTGGAGAAAGCGGTCGAGTACGGCGAAAACGAGATCGCCGCAGGGAACAATCAGGGGCTGTACGTGACGTTCAACGTCCCCGTGGATCAGGCGTCGGGAACGTACAGCGGCACGATCGCCATCACCTGCGACGGCGTGCAGATCTCCGTTCCCGTCACGCTTACCGTCAACGAGATCACCGTGAGCCAGACGACGCACACGAAGTCGAAATTCAACGTCACGTTCGCGCACTGGCTGGGCGAGCTCGACAGCACGCAGGATATGCTCGATTCCTACATTTCCATGATGGCGGAATACCGCATCTCTCCCGGGCTTATCATGTTCGGCAACGACTCCAACTACACGGATGAGAGCATCTCGGCGTATGCGGACAAGGCGTACGAGCTGTTGCAGGAAAATCCGAAAATGAGCACGTTTGCCGTTCCCACGCCGACGATGACGGATTCTTCTACCGGACTGCCGACGCTGAACGGAAGTATTTTCGGGAAATACCTCAACGCCATCATCGATACTTCCCTCGAAAGCTACAACGCGGAGACGCAGCTTGGATTCGACCTGATGTCTTACGCGATCTGCACGGTCAGCATCATCGACGAGCCTGACCTCAACGATACGCTCGACCGCGTTCCCGGCGTTGCCGCACAGTTTGAAAGCGCGGTCTCCCAAGCGAAGGATTATCTGAACGCGCAGGCGGAGGAGATGGGCATATCGGATGAATTTGTCGGACAGATCGAAGCCTCGCTCGATAACTTCCCGCTCATCGTCTCCCTGACGACCGCGTGGTCGCCCGAAGCCGGTTCGGACGCGGAGAAGATCATTACGTCCTGTCCGCTCATCAATTTGTACGACAGCGCGGAACAGCGCGAGGTGTACGCGCAGCAGGAACAGCGGTGGATCTACACCTGCGTTCAGCCGACTTCGCCCTATCCGACCTACCACATCGAAGACACGCTCGTTTCCGCAAGATCGCTGAGCTGGATGATGAGCGAGTACGATATTACGGGCAACTTTTATTGGGCGGCGGATCTGTATCAGAAATACGCGGGCAACGGCTCGTATCTTCCCATCGACGACTACTACGGCACGGCGGAACGGTATGAACGCGCCAACGGCGACGGGTATCTGATGTATCCCGGCGCGCCCTACGGCATGGACGAACCGCTCCCGTCGCTGCGGCTGGAAGCCATCCGCGACGGCGCGGAAGAGTACGAGCTCTGGTACGCTCTGCACGAAAAGTATACGGCGGCGGGGTACGATTGGGAGGACATTCAGCGCAAAGTTTCTTCCCTCATCTATCAGGGCGCGAAGGTCGTTTCCACCTCGGAGCGGATGCGGCTCGCGCGCGAGACGGTCATCCGCCTTCTGGAACTTGCGGAAAGTCCGCTCTCCGTCGGGATCACCGACATTGAGGAGAACGGAACTTCCGTGACGTACACCGTGCGCGGGGCGGCGGGCACCGTTCTGACCGCTTCCGACGGGATTCAGGTCGCGGACGCTGGCTCGAATACGTGGAAACTTACGCTCGACACGCAGACCGTCGGCAATCTCTCCTTCACGGTGAGCAAGGAAGGCGTTTCCGAGAGTTTCTCCTTCCCCGAGAGCACAATTACCATCCTCAGCGCGGAAGATATGCTCGCAGCCGTTTCGGAAGGGGGCGGGGCTCTGACGGCGGCAGTCGTCGACGGCGCTTCCGTCGGCGCGGGCGAAGGGCAGATCTTGCAGCTCTCGATCGGCTCCGTTACAGGCGGCAATCAGTATATCTATGCGGGCGGCAGCGTGGCTTCCGCAATCGGAACAGATACCAAGACGCTCGTTCTCACCATCTTCAACCCCGGGACGGACGAGATCCCGCTCCGCCTTACGGTGCGCTTTGCGGGGAGCAGTTACGGCGTCTCGGTCGCCAACGAAACGCTCGACCCCGGATGGAATACGCTGGAAATTACCGATCTTTCGCAGATTCTGGGGGGGGGGTACGGTAGAGTCTGTCGGACTTTACTTCACAGACCTTGCAGCAAATTATGACGCAATGACCGTATATCTCGGGCAGATGACGGTATACCATTTTTAAGGGGGTGAGCAGATGAAAAAGAAATTTGTTCTTCTTGCGGGATTGCTGACGCTTTCGTGCTGCGCAGCAGGATTTGCGGCTTGCGGCGGCGGAGAGACGACCGACCCCGACGCCGCGCTCAAAGAGGACGTCCTCGTCAACGGGTTTGAAAACTGGACGCCCGATTTGCAGACGGCGCTCATCTACAACGACTTCGGCAAAGTCAGCCTGAATACGGACAAGCAGTACGTGACGGAGGGCGAACGCTCCGCCCGTCTCGACCCGCTCGGCGGGAGGTACGCTTCGTCCGCCGCGCCCATCGTCATGTTCTCGCTCAAATCGGATACCTACGGTTTCGACTATGCGGACCTCGTCTATGCGGACTATCTCTCCTTCGATATTTACAACGCGCAGGACGAGGACGAGACGATTTACGCGGGTTTTGCCTCCGATCTGAATGGCGTCACGTCGATCAGCCGCGTCGGGGAAAAGAGTTTTACGCTCAAACCCGGGTGGAATAGCTGCGAATTGCAGGTGGAGGCGTCGCTGCTCTCCATCGTGGGCGACCTGACCGAAGTTCCCGGCGTGTACTTCCGCTTTGAAAGCGCAGAATCTGCCAACGTCGTGGAGGACGGAGAGGGCAGAACGCCGCGCTACTATCTCGACAATATGTGGCTGATTAAAAAACCCGATAAGTCGGAAACGAAGTTCGACGTATCTCTGCGCGAGAACGAGATCGCCGATTTCGAGAGCCTCTGGCAGGGCTATATGTTCACCAACGATAATCCCGGGCTTGTGGAAGTCGTCGAAGCGTCCGATTATGGCCTTACGGCGCCTTCGGGCGAAAAGGTCCTGCACGCCAAGTTCGGCGGGACAAATTCCGGAAATTGGCTGCAAATGGAAATCTCGTCCAAACTGCTCGATAAGACCGCGCTGTTCGGCATGGATGCGGAAACGGCGGAAAACGCGTATATCTGCTTCGAGACGTACAACAATACCGATACTACGGTGAATCTGTGCATGGTGTACCGTACGCCGACGAGCCAGCTTCTTTCGACGGAAAATTACTGCGCGCCGCACACGTGGACGAGTTACGAGTACTGCGTTGCCGACCTGCTTGCCATGGAGAACGCCTTCCTGACGGCAATGGGCAATTTCCAGATCTCTTATAAGGACGATTATACGGGAGAAAAAGAGTATTTCTTCGATAATTTCCGCATTGAGATCAGGGACTGATTTGCGAGAGAATAAATTATAAGGGGTAAAAATTATGAAGAAAAAGACTATTGCCATAGCGGCTATGCTGCTTGCGGCGTCGCTCTGCTTCGGATTGGCGGCGTGCGGCTCGGGCGTCTCGCTTAAAGATTTCCCTGCCGAAACGGAAGAGACGGCGGAGCTTGGCAGCGTGTACGAGCTGAGAACGCAGGTCGAGGGCGAGGACGGCACAACGTACCGTCTGAGCTCGCAGGTCGTCACGCAGGACGGCGGCGCGGTTCCCGTGTTCGAGAACAGCTTTGACGTCAGCGACGTGAGCGGATACACCATCACCTACACGGCGTTGATTTCGGACACGGAGACGCAGCAGAGCGTCGTTACGCTCAGCGTGACAGACAACACCGCGCCCGTGATCAACATCAACAAGCCCGACGACGGGATTGTGAATACCGAGTACCGTCTGCCCGAAATTTCGGTGAGCGACCTTGCGGGAACGCAGCCGGCGGTCACGGTGAAAGTGTATCTTGTGGAAGGGGATTCCAAGACGGAAGTTACAGGACTTACCGAGCGGGAGGGCAGATATTACTTTTCGCCTTCCGAAGTCGGCAGCTATCAGATCGAAGTGACGGCTTCCAAAGAAAACGGACAGAGTAAGACGGCGACGCGTTCCTTTATCGTCGATAATGCCGTTCTCGAAGGCGAGATATTCTCGCCCGACGTATACGATCCCGCCGCGCAGGTCTCCTTCACGGCAGGCGCGGGCATTGCAACGGATAAAATCGATATCTCGACGGAGACCTCTTCCGAGGGCGACTATCAGGGCGCGTATCTGAAATTTGACTTCTCGCAGCTTACGGCGGGGAATTGGGTGGATCTCCGCCTGACGCCCCGTCAGGAGATCGACGCCTACGCCGAGTTTGACGAGGCGGAGTTCTGGGTCTACTTTGTAACGAGTTCCAAAAACGTGAAGATCGGTCTGCTCGGCGGTACTACGGGCGACGCCGATCCGCTCATGCGTACGTTCCCCGGCAATACGTGGGCAAAAGTCAGCATAGACGCGGAGACCTTCTTCAACAATATCGGTTCAAAAGCACTGTTCCCGATCAACGTTATGGCTCCGAACAGCGGCAACCATGCGAACGTGACGGAGGTCCGCCTCGGCGCCGTCATGGCAAGATACGATTTTGCGCCCGAAGTCACGGTGTCCGCGCCCGAGGTCACGCCCGGGCAGACGAGCAGCGTTACGCTCACGGTCGCAACGGGAGCGAACGCGTTCACGGCGGAAATCAGAGATTCGGCAACGCAGAAGCCGGTACAAAGCACGATCAGCGGAAACGTGATCAGCGCCGATCTCCCGATTGGAACTTATACCTACACGATTACTTCTGCGGACGAGCGGTATCTCGGTTCTGTCAGCGGTACGTTCTCGGTGAACAGCAACACGCAGATCGTTCTGCCCGATGAGGTGGACAGCGGCACGGCAATGCAGGAGTACACCATTCCGACGGGACAGATCTGGGTGGACGGCGCAGCCACGCAAAACGTGGCAGAGTACAGCGCGGTATTCGAGCCTGCGTACGGCGACGCGCGCGAAGAAAACATTACGAGCGCAACGTATACGCCTGCGTCGAGCGGAAAGCTCACCGTCACCTATACGTACAAAGACGCGGCGACGCAGACGCTGGAAATCACGATCGACAAGGCGGCGAACACGACGGGCGCATTGCTCGATATGCGCAATGCCGACGTGCTCGAATATGTAACCGCCTCTGCGGATACAACCGTGGGATACAATGCGGAAGGACAGTATCTCACATGGACGGGAAGCACGAATTGGAGATTCCTCTACATCAACTTCAATACGACGGTTGCCGCCTTGCAGGAGCAGGGATACGAGTACCTGAAAGTGCAGGTCTATTATCAGACGGACGGCGCGACGGGCAACGTGACGGGTTGGTTCTGCGGCAAGGCGATGTTCGGGAATACCGATACGGCTGAAAACAAATTGCGCCAGATCCCGCACGACGCGTGGTACACGGCATATATTCCGCTTTCTGAGCTGACTGACCGCATTCTGGCAGGCTCCGCAGACTTCCTGCAAGTCGGGTTCGATCAGGGCGACGGCACGAGCGGACATTTCCCCAACGTGCAGGAAGTTCGCCTGAAAGGCTTTGTGCCTGTGACGGAGCCTGACACGAGTACGCAATTCCTCGATATGTCCGATGATTCCGTCGTCGATCTGTTCACGCAGCCTTCCGGAACGTTCGGGTACGTTGCCGAAAACGAAGGGGAGCAGGCGTATCTGAGCTGGCAGGGTACGGACAATTGGCAGTCCCTGTATTTTGACCCGAATACGCGCGCGACCTGCAATGCGGAAACGGTGTACGACTACATTGCGGTAGAATTGTATTATGTTTCCGACAGCAATACGAACGGCGTCAGCGGATATTTCCTTCAACAGAATGCCATATACAGGAATGACAGGGAACACGCAGGCTTGCAGGCGAATACATGGATCACGGTATATTTATCTCTTGATATGTTCTATTCGAGCAATGCCGCCGCGGGTACGGGATTCCTGTTGCAGTGCGGGTTCGGGCAGACGAATGCAAGCGGGCATTTCCCGAATATTTCCGAAGTCCGTATCGGCGGAATGTTCTATACGAACACGCCCGGCAGCGGCGAGACCGATTACGTGATTACCACGGCAGAAGCATAACGGAGCAAACGTTCCCGCGCGGCGAACGCCGCGCGGGAAATAACGGGAAATAAAGAGAGGTAAGTTTATGAAATTCAGATTTTTGGGTACGGGCGCGGCGGAGGGCTTCCCCGCCATGTACTGCGGCTGTGCGTACTGCGAGGCGGCGCGAAAAGCGGGCGGAAAAAATCTCCGTACCCGCTCGCAGGCGATCATCGACGACGATTTTCTCATCGACTATCCGTCCGATTCCTTCATCCATGCCATGCAGTACCGCCTGCGCATGGACAGTGTGAAGTACATCTTCGTCACCCATTCCCACCTCGACCACTTTGCC
>CAJFFP010000019.1 GCA_904373325.1 Candidatus Gallimonas merdigallinarum | reverse complement strand
GACCACTTGAAAATCATATACAATGCCAACAGCAAAGAAGAAACAGTCAGCCTTGCAGAACTCGAAAGTTCAACCTTGTTTTCACGCGGGGCACCAAAACGGGCTTGACGCAAAAAGCGTCAAGCCCGTTTTGCATGCAGAAACTTCATTGGCGTAAAACAGATCCGATCGATTCCGTTCGGCGCGCCCCGGTGCACAGCCCGCAGGGCTGTGCAGTTTGCTCTCCCCCCTTCCGTTTCCTTTTCTCCCTGCCGCAAACCGCTCTCTCACGTTCGCGCCTCCCCCTTCAAGTCCCTTCGTATTCCCTTTTTCTTACCAAACAAAAAACGGAGCCATAAGCTCCGTTTTTCTGTTTGGTGCGGACGAAGGGACTTGCGCCTTTGCGGCGCGCCCCGGTGCACAGCCCGCAGGGCTGTGCAGTTTGCTCTCCCGCCTTCCGTTTCCTTTTCCCCCTGCCGCAAACCGCTCTCTCACGTTCGCGCCTCCCCCTTCAAGTCCCTTCGTGTTCCCTTTTTCTTACCAAACAAAAAACGGAGCAAAAAGCTCCGTTTTTGTTTGGTGCGGACGAAGGGACTTGAACCCCCATGGTCTCCCACAGGAACCTGAAACCTGCGCGTCTGCCAATTTCGCCACGTCCGCATATTTGCTTTCACGCACGAAACACTTGCTTTTCGAGCGTGCCGCCCGTTGCATCCAAGAGATATACTTTGCCGCCGCCGAGCGTTCTGACGGGTTCGCCGTCCGCAAACTCGATCGCCGCATCGTTCTCAATGCCCCAAGCGCGAAATCTATTATACAACACCGTTTCGTCAAAGTCAAGCATTCTTTCATTATAATGCGGAGAAATTTTTCCTTTTATCCAGCCAAGTCCCGGATATACGGCGTATTCCCCTTCGACGACGGAATCGGAGTACATCTCCTCGAACCAGCAGATCGCGCCTGCGGAAAGCCCCGCGACGAGCACGCCGCGGTCATAGGCGTCGCGGACAAACTGCAACAGCCCGCTCTTTTTCCAATGGTCGAGCATAAAGACGGTATCGCCGCCGCCAACATACAGAAAATCCGCCCGTTCAAATTTCGCCCGCATTTTTTCAGGGTCAACTTCCCGCCCGACGGTGAGCGCGACGTCCGTTTTGACGTTGAACAGCCCCGTGTACACCTTATGAAAGGTATTGTAATAGGGCATACAGTCGTGGCTGGCGGTTGGAATGAACAGACCGCACGGGCGGTTCTCCCCCGCCGCCTTCTTCGCCTCCGCGGCAATATATTCGTCAATGGAAAGCGTCTCGCGGTTTTTCAGCTCGCCGCCGCCGATCGCAAGGATGCGCTTCATGCGTTCGCTTTTTCCTCCGCCTGCGTTTCATCGACGGCGGAAATTCCCGCAGTCTTATCGACAGGTACGGAGAAGATGATGCCGCCCGCCTGCGTTTTCAAGCCGACTTTCTCGAACAGAGCCTGCATAATGGGCAGTTTTGCTTCGCGCTTGGTGAGGATGAGGAGCAGATCCTGTTCCTGCAAGAGCGAAACGCCGATGAACTGCTCCGCCTTGGCGTTGCTGAGCGAATGGGCGTGGATGATCGTGCCGCCCGCCGCGCCGACCGCGCGCGCCGCTTCCATCGCCTCTTCCGCATACCCCGTGGCGACAGCCGCGACGATCAGATCGTATTTTCTCGTTTCCTCCGTCATTCTTTTTCCCTCCTCTACGCCTTTATCCGCAGCCGCGCTTGTAATGCCGTTTGCCACGATCTCCGAAATCCCCGTCAGCGGCACGGTGAACGAAATTCCGCGCCCGACGAGATAGAGCGACATCTTCGTGCGGATCTCCCGCATGATTTTTTCTTCATCGCTCTCGGGAATGAGCGAAAACGCGACCGTCTTTTCCGTTTCGCCGATCCCGAGATAGTCCAGAACCTGCGAATGCGCCGTTCCGACGCCCTCAAATTTGACCGTGAGCGAGACGGACACTTCGTCGATCGTCTCTTTCAGGCGCACCTCGTCGTTTCGGTTGACGATGCTGACGAGCAGCTTTACGCGGTTCGGCAGCTTTCCCGCAGGACGCACGCCGAGTTTGTTTCCGATCGCGCTTCCCGCCGTACGGAGCGCGGTGCGGACGTCTTTCTGTATCCGCAGTTTATTGACTTGCTTCTCCATGTCAGTTCACCTCATATTCGAGCACCCTGTCTTCCACGGTGAGGAACTTGCGCTTGATCCTGCTCGTTCTGTGTTTGTACACAATGCCGAGGATCTGAATGGAGATGAGCGGCGTAAGCGCGACGAACGCGACGCAGCCGAACGCCTGCGTCATGATGCCCGCGGGATCGAGCACGCTGCACGCGCCGATCGCCATCGGCAGAACGAAGGACGAGACCATCGCGCCGCTCGCGACGCCGCCCGAATCGAACGCGATGCCCGTAAAGAGCGGCGGCGTAAAGAACGTGAGAATGAGCGCGATCGCATACCCCGGGATAAGAATCCACATGATATTGATCCCCGTCAGAATACGCGTCATGGCAAGCCCGAGCGAGATGCACACGCCCGCGCACAGCCCTTTCATCATGGCGGACGAACTGATCGCGCCCGCGCTCATGCGCTCGACCTGTTTATTCAGGACGTGCACCGCAGGCTCTGCCGCAACGACGAAATAGCCGATGATCATGCCGACGGGAATGAGCAGCCAGCCGCCCCAGAGCGACGCAAGCCCCTGCCCGACGGCGCGGCCGACAGGCATGAACCCGACGTTTGCGCCCGACAGAAAGAGCGTAAGCCCGACGAAGGTATAGACAAATCCGACGACGATGCGGACGATCTGCCGTTTGCGGAATACCCGCGAAGCGAGCTGGAACAGGATAAAGAACGCGATGATCGGCGAGAGCGCGATGGCGACTTCCTGCGCGTAATCGCCGAATCCGTGCAGGTACTCAAAGAACACGCCGCGCGTATCCCCGACCTCGGTAAGCGGTTCCAGCGTATACTCGATGTCCTGAATATCGAAGATGATCCCGAGCGTGAGAACGGCGATGATCGGTCCGACGCTGGAAAGCGCGACGAGACCGAAGGAGTCGTTTTTGCTCCCCTTTCCGCTTCTGATAGACGCGACGCCGACGCCGAGCGACATGATGAACGGCACCGTCATGGGACCCGTAGTCACGCCGCCCGAATCGAAAGAGACCGCCCAGAAATCGGGCGAAACGAAGATGCTCAGGACAAACGCGATCGCATAAAACAGAATGAGCAGATAGTGCAGCGGGATACGGAACACGATGCGGAGCATTCCGATCGTCAGGAAAATACCAACGCCCACCGCAACGGTGAGAATGAGCAGATAATTCCCGAGCGGCGTTTTTTCCGCGATCGCGGGCACCTGCTCGGCAAGGATCTGCAAATCAGGCTCGGCGATCGTGACGATAATGCCGATAATGAACGACAACAGCGCAATCAGCCAGATCTTGCGCGAATGCGTCATGGTCGCGCCGATCTTTTCGCCGATGACGAGCATCGACATATCCGCGCCCAACATGAAGCAGCCCAATCCAACGATGAGCAGAAACACGCCCACGAGGAAGAGCACGAAGGTGCCCGCCTCCAACGGCACGAACGCCACGCTCAGCACGAGCACGATAAGCGCGATGGGCAGAATGGAGGTGAGCGATTCTATAATTTTGTCTTTCAGCGCCTTTGTCATTTTACTTCATATACTTCTTTTCGATTTCCGCGATCTTATCGATGCGGCGCACGTGCTTTCCCTCTTCGGAGAAGGGCGTTTCCAGAAACGTTTTCACGATCTCCAACCCGAGATTGACGCCGATCATGCCGCCGCCGAGCGCGAGCATATTCGCGTTGTTGTGAAGGCGCGTCATTTTTGCGGAAAGCGGCTCGGAACAGAGCGCGCAGCGCACCCCCTTCACCTTGTTCGCGACGATGGAAATGCCGATCCCCGTCGTACAGACGACGATGCCGAACGCGCATTCGCCGCGCGCGACCGCCTCCGCAGCCTTCACGCCGAAATCGGGATAATCGCACGAAGCCGTCGAATCCGTACCGAAATCGACCGTCTCATACCCGTTCCCGTCCAGCCAGCCGACGACCGCGTTTTTCAGCGCAAGTCCGCCATGATCGCAAGCGATTGCAATTTTCATCATAATATCCCCCTCAGATTATTTTTCGTTTTTGATATCGAGACCGCGGATGACCGACGGCATACATTCCGCGATCGCGCGGAGCGTGGCGCGGTAGACGTCCGTTCCCTGCCCGTACGGATCGGGAATATCTCTGCCCGCCAAGGCATACATACACGTCACGTTCGGCGCGGGCGCGAGCAGCCTTGCCTGCTCCTCCGTCATACAGACGACGGCGTACGCCTCCGAAAGGATTTTCGGCGTAAGACGGCGGGAGGCGAACGTCTCCGAAACGGGAATGCCCGCCTCTTGCAGCGCGCGCCTGCTGTTTTCCGACATCGGCGCGCCGTCCTTTGCGCGCAGTCCCGCCGAGGAAACGGAGTACCAGCGGATCTTCCGCTTTCTGAGTTCTTCTTTCAGCGCCGCTTCCGCCATGGGAGAACGGCAGGTGTTGCCCGTACAGACGAATACGATCTTCTTGTGTTTCATGACCCGCTCTCCTCTTCGGACTGCCCGAACGCGCGCAGAAAACGGTTGCGCACGCCGTCCATCACGCCGCCGCGCGCACGCGGTTCGACGGCGATGAGCAGGCTGGCTTTCCGCTCCCCCTCGCGCAGGAGCGCATAGAGATTGGAAGCCATCTCTTCGGGCGACGCGCCCAGATCGAGCGCCGCGTACCCCGCAAGCGATTCGCAGACGGCGTGTTCCGCCAGAAAACAGGGCGTGCCGCCCGCGCCCCGTTCCCGCTCGTAACAGCGTTTGGCGTCGGAAAGCGCGTCCGCAGAGAAATACGCCGTCCGACAGCCGGGGGCATAGTGTTTATACGCCATACCCGGGCTTTTCGGCTTTTCCCCCGCGCGCATATGATACACGCCGCAATCGCCGACGACGGAAGCGATCATCTCCCGCGTGACAAGCCCCGCCCGCAAAATCTGCGGGACTGCGCCCGTGCAGTCGAGCACCGTGCTTTCGATGCCGCCGCGGGAAGGACCGCCGTCGATGATCAGCGGAATATCGCCGTCAAAATCGTCGAGAACGTGCTGCGCCGTGACGGGCGAAACGTGTTTGGAGCGGTTTGCGCTCGGCGCGGCAACGGGTACGTTTACCGCCCTCAGAAACGCCTGCGCGGCGGGCGAGGACGGAACGCGCACCGAAATCGTGGGCAGCCCGCACGAGACGAACGGGCTCACCTTCCCTTTGGACGGGTAGACCATCGTCAGCGGACCGGGCAAAAACGCCTTGCGGAGCGCCTCGGTATAGGGCGGAACTTCCGCAAGATCGGAAATATCGTAATCGGAATGTACGTGCGAAATGAGCGGGTTATCCGTCGGACGGCCTTTGAGCGCGAAAATCTTTCTGACGGCTTCGTCGTTGCGGGCGTCCGCGCCGAGACCGTACACCGTCTCCGTATGGAAGGCGACGACCTCCCCCGCCTCGATCAGCTCTTTCGCATAGGCAAGCGCCCGTTCGTCGGGCGGCAGAACGAGCGTCTTCATTCGGGTATCCCCGTATCGTCCCCATAGCCCGGGAACACGTCCTCCGCGCTCTCGTAGCCTTCGGGAGGCGGAACGAAATGCTGCGGCTCTTCGTCGGGAATGTCCTGCTCGTCCACGTCGATGAACTTGGTGCATTCGCCGAGGAAGCGGAGCTGAACTCTGCCCAGCGCACCGTTTCTGTGCTTGGCGAGAATGAGTTCCGCCGCCCCCTTGACCGCCTGCCCCTTGGCGAGTTCCTCCGCCGTGGCGGTGACGTCGGGGCGGTTGATGAACATGACGATGTCCGCGTCCTGCTCGATCGCGCCCGATTCGCGCAGGTCGGAAAGCTGCGGCTCTTTGGTCTGGATACGGCGCAGCTGCGAAAGCGCGATGACGGGAACGTTCAGCTCTTTCGCCATGATTTTCAGATCGCGCGTGATGGAAGCGATCTCCTGCTGGCGGTTCTCGAACGAGTTCCCGCTCTTATCGCCGACGCTTGACGAGCCGCCCATGAGCTGGATATAGTCGATCATGACGAGGTCAAGCCCGCCCACGGAGGCGGAGAGACGGCGGCACTTGGACAGCACTTCGGCGGGCGTCACGCGGGAGGAATCGTCGATGAACAGCTTGCTCTTTTGCAGCTTGTCGCTGGCGATCATCAGGTTCTTCCATTCCTTCTGCACGAGCTTGCCCGAGAGCGCCTTTTCCATGCTCACGTTCGCGTGCGCGCACAAGAGACGCTGTACGATCTGCGAACGCGGCATTTCGAGCGAGAACACCGCCGCCGTCCTTTTTTTGACGAGGCAGATATTCTCGACGATGTTCATGGCGAGCGAGGTCTTTCCCATGCCGGGGCGCGCCGCGATGACGATGAGGTCGGAACGCTGCAACCCGTTCGTGATGCGGTCGAGATGTTTGAACCCCGTTTCGAGACCGCGGAACGCGTTGGGATCGGATTGGATCTCCTCGAACTTCCCGAGCACTTCGCGGATAACGACGCCGTCCGCAAGCCCCGCGAGCTGACTGCCGTCCTCCTGCTTGGAAATATCGTAGATCTGTTTTTCGGCATAGGAGACCGCTTCGCGCGCCTCCGTCCCCTCCGTGCTCACTTCGATAATGCCCTTTGCGGCGCGGATGAGCGCGCGGCGGATCGCGTCGCGGCGGATAATTTCAAAATACTGCTTGTAATTTGCCGCGGAGGGCGTGACTTCGGCAAGCTCGGTGATGCGCACCAGCCCGCCCGCGCGTTCCAGCGTTCCGTCCTGCTCCAACATATCGGTGAGCGTGACGATATCCACGGGTTTGCGCGCGGCGTACACCTTCTTCATCGCGTCCAGAACGAGGCGGTTGGATTCCTGATAGAAATCGTCCTCGCGGAGCGTTTCCAGAAGCTCGGACTGAATATCCCCGTCGATGAGGATACAGCCCAGAATTGCGGACTCCGCCTCTAAATTGTGCGGCATCTGATTGTTTGCCATGCGTACTTCCTCTGCGTAACGAATTTATCAAACGAGCGCGGCTGAAACCTTAAATCGCCGCGGCGGATTATTCGAGCGACTCGAACTCTGCGAGTGCGGTTTCAAACTCGCGCATTGCGCTTGCGAACGTCTCCTTGTCCGTCAGGTCCGCGCCCGCGCCTTTCAGGAGCGAAACGGGATCGGTGGAGCAGCCGCCTTTGAGGAACTCGAAATAGCGTTCCACGGCGGGTTTTCCTTCGGACAGGATCTTGCCCGCGATGGCGATCGCCGCCGTGATGCCCGTCGCGTACTTGTACACGTAGAAGGAACGGTAGAAGTGCGGAATGCGCGCCCATTCGATGGCGATCTGCTTATCGTGCGTGAGCGCGTCGCCGTAATACTTCTTGTTGAGCGAATAGTAGAGCGCGGAAAGATTGTCCTTATTCAGCGGTTCGCCGCGCTCCGCCATGGCGTGCGCCTCCTGCTCGAAGCAGGCAAACTGCGTCTGGCGGAAGAGCGTGGTGCGGATCATATCCATGAAGTAATTGAGAAGGTACTTTTTGAGCTTCTTATCCTCCGTCGTGTGCAGGAGATATTTCAGAAGCAATACCTCGTTGACCGTGCTTGCAACTTCCGCAACGAAGATCTTATAGTCCGCCTTGGCGTAAGGCTGATTGGCGTTGGAGAAGTAGGAATGCAGGGCGTGCCCCATCTCATGCGCGATGGTGAACACGTCGTGCGTCGTCTGCTGATAGTTGAGAAGCACATACGGGTGATTGCCGTAAATGCCGATGGAATACGCGCCGCCGCGCTTGCCTTCCGTCTCGCATACGTCGATCCAGCGTTCGTCCCGTCCCTTTCTGAGCAGCGCGTTGTACTCCTCGCCGAGCGGCGAAAGACCCTTCAACACAAGCTCGAACGCGTCCTCGAAGGAGAGGCGGAGTTCCGCGTCCTCCACGAGCGGGATAGGCAGGTCGTACATGTGCATCTCGTCCAGCCCGAGCGTCTTTTTGCGCACTTCCATGTAGCGGTGCATGACGGGCGCGTAGGTATCGACTGCGGAAACGAGGTTGTCGTACACGTCGCGCGAGACGTCCTCTTCAAAGATCGCCGCCTGCAAGCAGCTCTCGTACCCGCGCACGTTTTTGTAGAAAATATCCTTCTTCACGTTGCCGTAGTAGGTGGTAGCAAGCGTGTTGATGATCTTCTCGTATGCCGAATAATATTTTTTGAACGCCTTTGCGCGCGCCTCGCGGTCGCTCCCGCTCATGATGACGGAATACAGCCCGTGCGAGAGCCTGACCCGCTTGCCCTGATAGACCATATACGGGAGATTGAGTTCCGCGTCGTCGAGCATATCGAACACGTCGCCCGCAACGCTCAGCGGCTCCGAGGTCTGCGCCAGAATCAGCTCTTCCTTCTCGGAGAGCACGTACTTTTTGCGCGCGATCAGGCGTTTGAGGGAATAATCGTAATCTTTCAGCCGCTCGTCCGCCGCAATGGCTGCAAGCGTCTCTTCGGGCAGCGCCGTGAGTTCGGGAACGGCAAAGGAGGTCTCCGCGCCGTAGCGGGTGAACAGGCTCATGACCTTTGCGACATACGCGTTGTATTTGGTCACGCGCACGTCCTCGTCGTGTTTCAGAAAGGCGTACAGGTACACACGCATGAGTTTGATCTCGTACGCGTCGGTCAGCGCGAAGTACGCCGCCACGTTCTCCGCGGTGTTCAGATTGCCGCGGAAGGAAGAAACGTCGGGCAGAGTTTCCAGCGCGGCGAACGCCGCCTCCCATGCCTCGTCGCTCCCGAAAATGTCCTCTGTTTTCCACCTGTATTGCGTTTCAACTTCTTTGCGTTCCATATAACTCTCTCCTTAATTTTTGAAACTGTGAATGGGTGCGGGAATGAGACCGCCGCGGCGGATAAACCTGCCCGCGTCGCCGCCGTGAACGGGCATGACGGGCGCGCGCCCCAGCAGTCCGCCGAAGCTCACTTCGTCCCCTACCTTTTTATCGGGCGCGGGAATGACGCGCACCGCCGTCGTCTTGTTGTTGACCATGCCGATCGCGGCTTCGTCCGCAATGATGGCGGAAATGGTCGACGCGGGCGTATCGCCCGGGATCGCGATCATATCCAGCCCGACGGAGCAGACGCACGTCATTGCTTCCAGCTTTTCCAGCGTGATCTTGCCCGCCGTTGCCGATTCGATCATACCGATGTCCTCAGAGACGGGAATGAACGCGCCCGAAAGCCCGCCCACGCGGGAGGAAGCCATGACGCCGCCCTTCTTGACCGCGTCGTTGAGCATTGCAAGCGCAGCCGTCGTGCCGTGGCAGCCGACGACTTCCAGCCCCAGCTCTTCGAGGATATGCGCAACGGAATCGCCGCGCGCAGGCGTGGGCGCAAGCGAAAGATCGACGATGCCGAAGCGCGCGCCCAGCCGCTTTGCCGCCTCTTTTGCAACGAGCTGACCCGCGCGCGTGATCTTGAACGCGGTGCGCTTGATGAGTTCGGCGGCGTCAGTGAGGTCGGCGTCGGGAATAAATTTCAGCGCGTGCTGCACGACGCCCGGACCGGATACGCCCACGTTGATGACGGTATCGCTCTCGCCCACGCCGTGGAACGCGCCCGCCATGAAGGGATTATCCTCCACCGCGTTGCAGAACACCACGAGTTTGGCGCAGCCGAGCCCGTCGCGGTCGGCGGTGCGCGCCGCCGTCTCCAAGACGATCTCGCCCATCATGCGGACGGCATCCATATTGATGCCCGATTTACTCGACCCGACGTTGACGGAAGAACACAGCCGCCCCGTCGTGGCGAGCACTTCGGGAATGGTCTTTAAAAAGGCTTCCTCGTAATCCGCCGTCCCCTTGTGAACGAGCGCGGAATAGCCGCCCAGAAAGTCGATGCCGAGCTCCGCCGCCGCGCGGTCGAGCGCGCGCCCGACGAGCGGGCTCTTTTCGGGAAACGCCGCCGTAATGAGCGAAACGGGCGTGACGGACACGCGTTTGTTGACGATGGGAATGCCGTATTCGCGCGAAAGCTCGTTTGCCGTCTTCACGAGGTCTTTCGCGCTCTTCATCACGCGGTCGTACACCGCCTGCGCAGTCTCTTCCGCCGTCGAACGGATGCAGGGAAGAAGGGAGACGCCCATCGTCACCGTGCGGATGTCGAGGTGCTCCTTCTCGATCATATCTATCGTTTCAAGTACGTCAAATTTATTGAACATGATGGATCCCCTCGGCAGAAATCAGACGTTGTGCATGGCGTCGAAGATGTCCGCGTGTTGCAGGCGGACGGTCATGCCGATCTTCGCGCCCATCTCTTCCAGCTCGGAAGAGAGCGCGGCAAAATCCTTCTTGCTTTCGGAAGTATCCACCATCATGATCATGGCGAACTGATCGCCGAGAATGGTCTGAGAAATGTCTTCAATGTTGACGTCGCGCTCAAACAGAAAGCCGCTCACCTTGGCGATGATCCCCTTTCTGTCCGAACCCGTTACCGTTACAACTGCTCGCATAAAATTCGTTTACTCCTATCAATTGAAAAAATTTTCGGTAAATACAGTCTGCGGCGCGTTTTACGCCCGCAAAAACGCCGCAATCAATCGACGATTTCGTACTCGATGAGCAGATTCCCCTGCGAGATCAAGCGCACCGACTGCCCTTCCTCAAAGGGCGGAAAATCCTTTTCCCCGTCAACGTAGATCTGACGGATCATGTCCTCGTCGCGCTTATAGTTGTGGACGCGGAAGGTCGCCACGTTGACGTCAACGCCGTCCACGGTCGTCCAGTCCTCAATGCCCGAAAACGGCGCGACCGTATATTCTTTCAGCCCGACGGAAATATAGCGGAGCATCCTGAAATAGGCGTTCACGCGCTTGAAACAGATGCCCATATAGGGAAAGAGAAAAATGATGTACAGCGCCGCCAGAATACAGGCGACCGCCGTCGCCCACGTGCCGTTCGGGTCGTCGTACGGCAGCATGAGAAAATAGATAAACACTGCAAAAAAACCTGCCAGAAACAATCCCGTGGCAATAAAGAAGCCCGAAAGAATGCGTTTGCGCTGTTTATAGGCGTTCCAAAGGTCAACGTCCTGATACAATCTCGTCATGTAGTCCTCAATTCGCGCGGACGCGCGCTTTTCTTCCCATTATACACGATCCGCGCGCGGAAATCAAGCCCGCGCGCGCAGACCGCTATTTTTTGTGCTTATAGCCCCGATAAACGGTTATTTTGCAATAAAGAGCACGCCAAGCGTGTTTCTGCCGCAATGCCCCGTAATGACCGAACCCGCGACCGTTTCGAGCACTTCGTCGAAGGAAAACAGCTCTTTCACCTTCTGCCGCGCGACTTCGATCACGCTCTCGTCCGCGTTGCTGTGCGTGATGAAACAGCGCGTCCTGTCGTATTCGGGATATTTCGCGGCGAGGTCGCTCACATACTGCGCGATGCACTTTTCCATGCTTCCGCGGTACTTCTTGCCCGCGACGAGCTGCCCGTCCTCCATCTCGATCAGCGGGTGGATTTTCAAAAGATTCGCCCCGTACAGCGCCATGCGGGAGCATCTGCCGCCCTTATAGAGATAATCGAGGCGGTCGGGCACGAACGAGGTATTCACTTTGGGACGGACGGCGTTCGCCTTTTCCACGATCTCCTCCGCAGACGCGCCCGCGTCGCGCAGATCCGCCGCCATCATGATGACGAGTCCCTGCCCCGTGGAGAGCGCCTTGGAATCGACGACGTGCACTTTTCCGCCGAAGGTCTTCGCCGCCTCCGCCGCATAGGAGTACGAGGACGACGCCTTGGACGAAATGCTGAAATGAATAACCGTCTCCCCCGCCTCCACATACGGACGGAAGAAGTCCTCGTAATCGGCGATGCTCGGCGCAGCCGTCTTGGGGAGCTGCCCCGTCTTTTCAACATAGTTGAAGATGTCCTGCGGGACGATATCCACGCCGTCCGAATAGGGCGTTCCGCCGAGGATCACCGTGAGCGGCTTGATGCCGATGCCGCGCTTTGCGATCTGCTCGCCGAGATCGCAGGTGCTGTCTGCCGTGAGTCTGATCATACTTTCCTCCATCGTTCATTTATCGTAATTTTTTATGAAAACAAATCTTGCAGGGCGTAACGGAATTTTTCCACAGGCGTTGTGAGCCACTTTATGGAAACCGCCCAATCGGGAACGACGCCGATAATGTCGGAATACAGCCGCGTGCCGACTTCCGTCGAATCCCGACTGACGTCGCGGTGGTCGCCGAGAAAAAAGATCTCCCCTTCGCCGACCGCAACTTCCGGAAAATCGGGCGTGACGCCCTTTGTGTAAGGCTCGTCGAGCGGCGCGTATTCTCCGCCCGCAGGCTTTACATAGACCACCCCGTCCTCGCATTTGACGCAGTCGCCCTCTTTCGCGATGAGACGTTTGATAATATTCTCCGTTTTCGGATCGAAGCCCGGGTCGCCCTGTACGTCGATGATGACGATGTCGCCGCGCTCGGCGTCGAAGCTGCGCAGCGCGTAAACGATGTCTCCGCCATGAATGGTATCTTCCATAGAAGAGCCGGTAACGTCCACGGCGAACGTATAGGTCACGCGCAGGAGATTGACGATGAGCACGACGAGCAGAAGCGCAACGACGACCGCAAATACGACGTACGGCGCCGCCGACTCCTTCGGCTCGTTGAGCATACGCGGGCGGCGGGTCACGGTTTCTCCTCCGCAACGCGCTTCACGCGTTTTTTCAGCTCGTCGGGCGTGAGCATGACGACCCGCCCGCACGTCAGGCAGCGGATCTTGAAATCCGCGCCCGTCCGCACGATCTCCCAGCGCTTTCCGCCGCACGGGTGCTGTTTTTTTGTCTCGACGACTGTGCCGAGCGTAAATTGCGTCAGATCCATAAAATATTATTCACGAGCACCTCTGCGCTCCCGACAAACACGACGGAGATGACGTTTTTGAAATTTTCGAGGTGCTGCCCCGTCTCCGTTTTGAAGTCCGACGGCTCAAAAAAGAGACTTTTCCATTTTCCGCCGCCCTGAATATGCGCCTCCGCGCTGTACCCGCGCTCTTCGTTCGCGTCGGGGTAGAACGTAACTTTGAGGAGCGCGTCCTCTTTACAGTATGCGTCGAGACGGAGCGCCGCTCCGTCGGGCGCGGCATAGCGCGGCTCGCTCACGCGGTACGATACAAGCCCCGCCTCCGCCGTCGCGCCGAGAATGCCGCCGTACCCGGGGAGCAGTTTCGCGTCCGTTCCCGTGCTGTCGGCAAAGCAGTTCGCCATGGAACGCGCGCGGCGGCGGAATCCCGCCACGCCGTTCGTTCCGTCGCGCTCCGATTCGTAGATCACGCGGCTTTTCAGACAGGCGTTTTTGTAGGGATGTTCGATGACGACTTCCTGAATTTTGGACGTCACGGAAAAATTATTGGAATAATTGGCGAACGCGTACACGAGCGCGCGGCGGCTGCCTTCGTAAATGTTCAGCGGATATGTGCCGACGTTGCCTTTGAGGTTCGCCGCCGTGCCGAGGACGCGCGTCCAGTCGCGGGCGCGGGCGTCGGTGATCTTTTCCGTATAGAAGATGCCGCCGCTGCGGATCTCCCCGTCCTCGTCGAACGTCGCCTTCACGACGAGGTTGCCGTCCTCTTCCACCACGGAGATATTGACGGGCGCGCTCACGAACACCGAACGGTTTTTCAGATATTTATCGAGAAAGAGATCGATATCGGCAAGCGAGTGCAGACCGATCAGCCCGTTTCCGTGCGCAGAATACAAAAACGCCTTTTCCACGGCGGGATTGATCTGCTGGAAGGTATCGTACACGCGGTCGTAATCGTGTTTGGTATCGTTGACGGCGGAGAGAAGCAGCACGGGGCATCTGACGTAGGGCGCGTAGCTCTGCGAATCGATCCCCGCAATAAAGCGGTGGCGTTCCTCGTCGAACACGCGCTGTTCGCCCGTAAATTTTTCCATGCCGCGGTACGCCCACCAGCCCGCCGCGCACACGGTGATCATGCAGGAAAGCTGCGCGTAGGGCGCGATTTTAAAGAGCACTTCCCCGCCCGAGCGCAGACCGATCGCGCCGAACCGCGTGACTTCTTCGCGCGAGGCAAGGAACTTCGCGGCGTAGCGCGCAACGCCCGCCCACTCGTACCAGCAGGTCTCGCGGGCGGTTGGTTCCGCGTAGTCGAGGTGCCGCCCCGCGCGCACGAAGTTGGCGTAATCGATTTCGGGCGGGTACTGCGTACAGCGGTCGGTGCCGTTGTCGCCGCAGTAGTCCACGCTCAGCACGCCGAACCCGCGCGAGACGAAATGCTTTACGAACGCTTCGTCAAACGGATGCCCCGCCTCGTACAGAACGAGCACGACGGGAAAGCGGGATTCCCCCTCCGGAAAGGCATACTGCGCATAAATTTTTACCCGCGACGCGCCGACGCGGCGGCCGAAAAAGCAGATCTCCTGAAAGGCGACGCCGTCGCGCACCTCCTCGCCGAGAATATGCTCTTCGAGGGGGAGCGCGTCGTCAAAGTCCTTCCATAACGTCACGGGGGTCAGAAACGTACTTGCCAAACAGATTACCTCACTCCGTAAAAATTTGCGATCCGTGCCGCTCGGTGGCTTTTTTCACCGAAAGCTTGCGGTCGATCCGATGTTTGAGTTCCTCCACATGGGAGATGATGCCGATGGAGAAATGCTCTCCTTTGAGTTTTTCGAGGCTGTCCATCACCACGTCCACGAGGTGCTCGTCCAGCGTGCCGAATCCTTCGTCCAAAAAGAAAAACTCGATGGGACGCAGCGATTTGCGGCAGATCTCCGCGCTCAGCGCAAGCGCGAGCGAGAGCGAAACGAGGAAGGTCTCCCCGCCCGAGAGCGTATATACGCCGCGGGTCTGCCCGCCGTTGAAGTTATCGCCGACGAAAAATCCCCTGTCGTAGCGCAGGCAGTATCTTCCGTCCGTGAGGCTGAGGAGCTGGCGCGTGGCGTTCGCCGCCACCGTTTGCAGATACTCCTCCGCCACAAATTCCATAAATTTATTGCCTTCGAGGAGCTTTCTCAACCGCTCGTAGAGCGCGGCGCGCTTTTCTTTTTCCGCCCGCTCCTTTTCCAAGGCGTGTTTCTCTTTTAATCCCGCTTCGGCGCGGGTCAGGGCTTCCCTTCTGACGGCGAGCGTCTGCGAACAGGTCTTTGCCTCCGCTTCCGCCGCGGAGAGTTTTTCCGCGACCGCCCTGTACGCTTCGTCCGTGGCGGAGTCCAGCTCTTCCGCGCTCAGCTCGCGCAGTTTGGAGCGGGTCGCCGCCCAATCGTCGCGGAACTTTTCCACGCGCGCCCTTGCCGCCGCGGGATCGCCGTACTTGGAAGAGAGCGCAATCGCCTCCTCCGCGCTTTGGAAATTTCCCGCCGCAAGCGCCTCCGAAAGGCGTTTTGCGGCGTTTTCCATCGCCTCGCGCGCCGCCGCCTCCTCCGAAGCCGCCCGCGCGTGCGCCGTGCGCGCCTCCGCAAGGGCGTTCCGCGCCGTCTCCGTCTCTTTGGCGTGACGGCTGCGTTCCGCGCGCAGTGCGGCAAGCCGCGCTTCCATGACGGAAACGGGTTCTTCTTCGGGAATCGCCCCCTCGCTCAGCCGCGCGATGCGCGCCTTCGTCTCGTCGAGGTCGGCGCTCAGGCGGCGGAGATTTTCCAGATGCAGATCGTACCGCCCTTTCGCCTTTTCGAGCATGAGTTTCTGCCGTTCGACGTCCGCGCGCTCCTTCTGCCGCGCCTCAAACTGCGCGCGGAGCGCGTCGAGATCGGGGCGTTCGCCCGCCGCGAGCGCGTCGTATTTTTCAATGAGCGGTCGGCTGTCGTCGCCGATCTCCCCGTATTTTTCCGTCAGATCGCGAAGTTCGGAAGCAAACTGCGCGTATTCGCCCTTAAAGAGCGATTTTGCGTGCGTTTCGAGATAGCCGACGAAATCTTCCGTGCCGAGCGCGGCTGCCGCACGTTCGAGCTTGACGCGCTCCTCGTCGTACGAGAAATCGCGGAACGCCGTCCGCTCTTCGGCAAGCGAACGCTCGACTTTGGCAAAATGCTCCTTCGCCCGCGCAAGCTCGTCCGCCGTCACCTGCCGCGCCTTTGCCGCGGCGATGCGCTCGGCAAGAACGCGCTCCCGCTCCTCGGCTTCCGACGCATTCCACGCGGCGAGCGCGCGCTCCGCCTCTTCGGCGCGCTGTACGCGCGCCTGCGCCGCTTGCAGGTTCTTTTCCCGTTCGGCGGCGCGGAGACGGCAGTCCTTCGCCTCCCTCGCCGCTTTCACCGCGGCGGCGGCTCTGTCGAGACGGTCCAGCTCGCCGCTCAGCGTTTTCATTTCCTCGCGGCGCGCTTCCAGCTTCGCCATCTCTGCGGCGACGCGTTCCCGTTCCGCACGGCGGCGCACCTTTTCCGCAAGCAGTTCTTTCTCCTTCCGCACGGAAGAGAGCGACGTTTGCAGGGCGGTCTCCCGCGCGGCAAGCGTTTTCACCTCTTCGGCGAGCGTCTCCACCGTCTCCTTGGTGATCTGCGCGTACTGTTCGAGGCGGGCGTTCGTGACGTCGAGCGCATTCCGCGCCTCCGCAAGTTTTCCGCCCGCGCGCTTGATGAGCGCGTCGCCGTACGATTCGAGATCGAACAGGCGGGAAACGAGTTTCAGACGGTCGCTCCGCGCAGATTTCACGAACTGCGCAAATTCCCCCTGCGGGAGCGCGATACACTTTTCAAAGTCCTTCTGTTCCAGCCCGATAATGCGTTCCAACAGGGCGTTGCTCTCGCGCACGCCGTCCGCGACGGCGACCCAGCGGTCTTTGTCCCGTTCAAACACTTTGGCTGACTGCGCGGCGTTCTTGCGTTTGAGTTCGCGCTCGACGCGGAACTTTCTTCTGCTCCCGTCGTAAAAGATCTCGAACTCGAACTGTACGTCCGCCCTGTCCGTATTGTAATTGATGACGTCCGCAATGCTGCCCGAGCGCGAACGCGCCACATTGCCGTACAGAGCGAACCCGATGCAGTCGAGAATGGTGCTCTTGCCCGATCCGGTATCGCCGAAAATGCCGAAGATCCCGAATTGAAGGAGCTGTTCAAAATCGATCTCCGCGCGTTCGGAGAAGGAATTGATCCCGCAAAAACTGAGATAGGTCGGTTTCATGCGCCCTCCCCGAGGAGTTCGAGAAACGCCTCTTTGAGTTCGTCGGACGGCGGTTCGCCGTAAACCGACTTATAGTATTCCACGAAAAGCTCTTCCGAAGAGAGCGCGCTGCGCACGATCTCGGGCGCGTCGACGGCAGTCTGCGTGCGCACGATGAGCGAAACAAGCCCCTCGTTCGCCTCGCGGAGCGAAAGCGTTTCCTGCGCGGTGAGCGGCGCGTTCAGGTGCAGCGTGAGTTCGACGAACGCGTTTTCGTATCTGCGCAGGAGCGCGAGCGCCTGTTCCACGCCCGCCGCTTCCAGCCGGACGAGTTTCCTGCCCGACGTTAAGGGAACTTCCTTTTCAAAGACGACTTTATCCCCCTCCGTTTTCAGAATGGCAACGCTCTTGGGGATATTCGCCTCGTCGAAGGAATATTGCAGAAGCGAACCGCTGTAATACACGTTGTCGCGCAGGCGCTGTCGCTTATGCAGATGCCCGAGCGCCGTAAACGCGTCCGCAGGGAAACAGTCGATGGGAACGATGCGCGCGCCGCCGAGCTGAATATCGCGCTCGCTCTCGCTCGCCGCGCCGCCTGCGGCAAAGAGGTGCGTCAGCAAAACGTACGGAACGCCCTCTCCGCGCGCCTCTGCGCCGCAGGAGATCCAGCGCGCGACCTTTTCGGCGTACGTTTCCTCCGTTTTCTCCTCTTTCAGGCGCGCCTCGTTGGGGTACGGGAGCGCGTTCACATAGAGCCGCTCGCCCGCCTCGTTTTCAAGCAGAAGATAGTTCTCCCCCGCCCCGGCGGCGCGCACGCCGCGCGTACCGCCGACGGGAAGGGCGCGCTTTGACCCGCCGAACAGATACACCCCTTCCTCTGCGGAGATGGGTGCGGACGCGGCAAGGCGCACGCCGTCGTCATGATTGCCGCTGATGAGCACGACCGCGCGCCGCGCTCCCGCAAGCCGCTTGACGGCATGAAAAAACACCTCCTCTGCTTCGGCGGAGGGCATGAAGGTATCGAAGACGTCTCCCGCAACGAGGACGACGTCCGCCTGCTCGTCCTCGCAGATGCGGACGAGCTCTTCGAGCGCCTCTCTCTGTTCGGGAAGGCGCTCTCTGTCCATCAGCCGTTTGCCGATGTGCCAGTCGGAGGTGTGAAGAATTTTCATATTCGGAAAAAAGAAAGCAGCACAGTCAAAAGAAATTGCAATTCGCCGCCGATTATGCTATACTGTAAGGGAAAAATACGAACCACGCCTTTGGCGGAATCTTTTCGGCAGCTTTTTGCTCATCTTCCTTGCAATACGCTTGTATGGCTGCGTCATCTTCACAAAAATCTGACACGAAAATCTTTACGCCAAAGGTGCGTAGCAATCAAAAGCGGCAAGATGAGCGTCTCAGACGCGGCGAAGCCCGCAGCGCGTGCCGTGTGGCACGGGCAAGGACTTCAACAATGTATGAGCGCACAGTTTCCGCTTTTGATCGGGTTCGTATTACTCCCTTACAGTATACTATATCAAGCTATACTATTATATAACGATACGAAAAAAAAAGCAAGCGTTCGATTTGCTTTCCGCCAAATTACGGCAGTAAAACAACGGACAAATTTCGAGGAGAGGTGGGCGTTTCATGTCTTTCGCCGCGTTTTCAAAAGATTTCACCGCCAATATGTTCACGAGCGTGGAAAATCAGTTCATCACGAAGTACCTGCCGCAGGCGGACGGCGACGCGGTGCGCGCCTATCTCTACGGGCTTTACCTCTGCCAATGCGCGGGCGAGTTCGACGCGGAGACGGCGGCAAAACTGCTCCGCATCCCCCCGCCGCGCTTTTTGGAGATCTTCGATTTCTGGGAGGAGTGCGATCTTGTGCGCATTCTCTCCCGCTCCCCGCTCATGCTCGAATACCTGCCCGTGAACGCCGCCGTCGGAAAGCCGAAATCGGTGCGCCCCGAAAAATACGCCGCGTTCAACCGCGAGCTGTACAAGCTCTTGCAGCGGGCGAAAAAGGACTTCAAGCCCTACGAAATGCAGCGCATTCTCGAATTTCTGGAAAACGAGACGATGGAACAACAGGCGTTCCTGCTGGTGGTGGAATACTGCGTGAAAAAGGACGGCGAAAAGCTCTCCGCGGCGCACGTGCTCAACAAGGCGCAGAAGCTCTGCCGCGAACGCAAATACACCTACGAACAGGTCGAAGCCGACCTCGCCGACTTCAACGCCCGCGAGCGCGAACTTTCCAAACTGTTCACCCTGCTCGGCATTTACCGCAAGCCGCAGGAGAGCGACTACGACTTTCTGGAAAAGTGGTCGGCGCGCGGCATGGAGACGGGCGCTGTGACCGCCTGCGCCGAGACGCTGAAAAAGGGTTCGCTCGCCTCCCTCGACCTGCTCGTGGAGGAACTCATCGAAAAGGACTGCAAGACGGAAGCCGCGGCGCGCGCCTACCTGAAACGGCGCGAAGAGCTCACCTCCATCGTATTTAAGGTGGCGCGGAAACTCGGCGTGAAGGTGCAGAATCCCCGCCCCTACATAGAGGAGTACGCCGAAAAATGGCTGGAACGCGGATACGACGAGGAGAGCCTTACCCTCGTTGCCGCGCTCGGCATGAAACTCTCCTTCGGATTCCCCGAGACGGACGCCCTTCTCGACCAGATGTACGGAGCGGGCATCACGGACGCGGAGAGCGTGAAATCGTACTGCGCCGAACGGGAAGGACAGCTCAAACTCCTGCAAAAATTGCAGCCGCTCTGCGGCGTGATCAAAAAGACGACCGCCGCCCTCGATACCGTCGCCGCATGGAAGAGCTGGAACCTCTCCGACGCGCTCATCGCGGAAGCGGCAAAGCGCAGCGCGGGCGCATCGTCCCCCCTGCCGTACATGAACAAGCTCCTTTCCGAATGGAAGCGGGAGGGCGTGACCGACCCCGCGGCGATCCCCGAACGGCAGACCGCGCAGACGCCCGCCGCACGCGATTACCGCACGAAGGCAGACATCAACGCGGACGCGCGCAGCGAGCGCGAACGCTGGTATGCGCTCCGCCGCAACGCCGCCGTAGAACGCGCGGAACGCACCCGCGCCGCCGCAGAAAAAGACCCCGCATTCGCCGCCGCAGAGAAGGCGATCAAAAAGGACGAGATCGAACTTGCCAAGGCGGAAGTGTTCTCCCCCGCCGATCTTCCCGCCATTCGGGAACGCATTCAGGCGGCGCGGCGCAGCCGCGCGGAAGCGCTACAAAAGCTCGGCATTCAGGAAGCCGATCTCATGCCCAGATACGCCTGCCCGAAGTGTTCGGATACGGGATTTTTGCCCGACGGCAGAATGTGCGATTGTTATCAGGAATAAAATCAAGCACAACACAAAAACGCCCCGATTTGATGAGATCGGGGCGTTTTTATAAGCATTTTCAGGAAATCGCACAGTATTATGTCTGACATACTACTATGAAACAGCCGAAATAGCCCGCGTTATTCGTACTCTCCGTAGTCGCGGCGGTCGGACGGCGCGCCGTGCGGAGGCGGCGGAGCGCACTCTCTCTGTCCGCTCCCCCACTTGCCTTTCTTTTCGGGTTTGGGCGCGGAACGGACTTCCACCAGCACCACGTCGATCCCGATTTTTTTCACGCATTTCAGCTCAATGAACAGCTCCGCTTTACCCCAGCGGAACCCTCTCCCACCGGGCACGACAATCCCCTGCACGCGCCCTTCGGGGAACGTGAATACCACGTCGCACACGCGCCCGAGCCGCTTGCCGTCGGTGAGGTTCACGACCTCCTTGCTATGCAATTCCGAAAAACTCGTTTCCACGTTTTATTATATGCGCCGCGTCGGAAAAATGTGTTTCTTGTAAAATTTTCAAACGCGCGCACAGCGGCGCGCACGATACGGCGCGCCGCGGGATATGTGTTGCACTGCGGGATTCACGTTGCAACGCATTGAGGATCACGCATACAACATATTGGAAACGCCGCCCGAGATTCGGGCGGCGAAACGGTTACATTTTAAGAGATTTCCTTGCGGATCGCGCCGATGGCGTTTTTTTCAAGCCGCGAGACCTGCGCCTGCGAGATCCCCACTTCCGCGGAAATTTCCGTCTGCGTTTTTCCCTCGAAATACCGAAGCTGCAAAATCTTCCGTTCGCGCTCCGTCAGACGGGCGATGGCGTCTTTCAGGGCGACGCGCTCCGTCCAGATCTCCTCGCTCTGCGTTTCGTCGAAGAGCTGATCCAAAAGCTGCAACGTATCGCCCGACTTGTTATAGACAGGCTCGTACAGCGAGACGGGGTCGGAGATCGCGTCGAGCGCGTAGACGACTTCCCGCTCCTGCACTTTGAGCGCCTCGGCGATCTTTTCGATGGTCGCCTCCTCGTCCCGCTCCTCAATGCTCTCGCGCACCTTTAAGATGCGATACGCTCTGTCGCGGATGGAGCGCGAAACGCGGAGCGAATTTCCGTCGCGCAGATACCGCTTGATCTCCCCCAGAATCATTGGCACGGCGTACGTGGAAAATTTGACGTTGAACGAGAGATCGAACCCGTCGATCGCCTTGATCAGCCCCACGCAGCCCGCCTGAAACACGTCGTCCGCATTGGCGTTCTTCGCCCAGAACCGCTTGACGAGCGAGAGCACGAGGCGCATATTTCCGATAATGAACTTATCCCGCGCTGCCCCGTCGCCCGTTTTCAGACGGCGCATCAACTCGTCGTTTTCCTTGTGCGAGAGCTTGGGAAGCCCCGTCGTGTCCACTCCGCAGATACTTACTTTTTGCAGCATACCCCACCTCCTTCGGCAAATGCCTATGTACGCGGAATGAGTATGCGGAATTTTCGCTTTTTCATGCGGGAGCGGCGCGGAGGATCAGACGAGCTTGGAAATTTCCTTTTTCAGCCGCTCGATGATCTTCTTTTCCAGCCGCGATATGTAACTTTGGGAGATCCCGAGGCAGTCGGCGACGTCCTTCTGCGTCATCTCCTCCTGCCCGCCCAACCCGAACCGCATATACATGATTTTGCGCTCACGGTCGGGCAGTTTTTTGAGCGCCTCTTTCAGAAGCTCTCGTTCCACGCTCGCCTCCACGCCGCCGTATACGGTTTCACTGTCCGTGCCGAGCACGTCGGAGAGCAGCAGCTCGTTTCCCTCGAAATCGGTGTTCAGCGGTTCGTCGAAGGAGACTTCGCTCTTCAATTTCACGGTGCGCCGCAGATACATTAAAATTTCGTTCTCGATACAGCGCGAGGCGTACGTTGCAAGTTTGATGTTCTTGTCCGCACGGAAGGAGTTGATGGCTTTGATGAGTCCGATCGTGCCGATGGAGATGAGGTCGTCGCCGTCCACGCCCGTGTTTTCAAATTTGCGCGAAATGTACACGACGAGCCGCAGATTGTGCTCAACGAGCTTCGCCTTGACCGTCTCCGCGTCCTCGCCCGCTTCGAGTTTGGCGAGCATTTCCGCTTCCTCCTCGGGCGGGAGCGGCAGCGGAAGCGCCTCGTTTCCGCAGAGATAATGTACGACGTTCTCTCCGCCCTTTATCCTTTGCAGCCATGCTTTCAGCGCTGAAAATACGTTCATGAAACTCCTCCAATAGCGCGGTATGTAAAATGAGCTGATACCCCTTGCCGACGTCGCCCACCGTGGCGTATGCGCTCCGCCGCACGCCGCAGACGCAGATTTCGTCGATGCGGAACACGGGACGCTCCGCACTGCCGTTCACCGTTCCGACTTCCATGCGCCCGACCGACGGCGGAGACGCGCCAAACAGCGCAAATACCGCCGCAGCAGAGAGCACGCACACCGGCTCGCCGCGGAAGCTGAGGCAATTCCCGCTGTCCGCAAAGCCCGTCCAACGCACCGTGCGCGTCCCCGCGGTCAGCGTACACTCCAAAAGATTCTGCCTGATTTTCCGATGGCGGTACAGCGCACGCAGCCACGCAAGCGCGGCGCAGACGAAAATCCCCGCACCAGCAAACACGAGCGCAACGGGCGCGCGCTCCACGTAAAACCCTGTCCCGTCGGCGGTTTCTATCCCGAAAAAGGAATATGCTGCCGTCAGGATCCCGCCGAGCGCGAAGGTAAACGCGAAGAATGCGGATACCGCGATCAGGCACGCTTTTGCGCCGCCCGTGCAGGCGATAAGGCAGATCAGGACGCCGGAAACGACCTTCACGAAGTACGCCGCCCAGACGGGAAGCGCGATGAGCGGAAACACGACGGCGAACGCGCCCCCGAGCGCCGCGGCAAGGCAGAGCCGCCAGATACAGACGCGCCGCCGCGCGCACTTCCCCGCAAGATATAAGAGCAGTCCGTCGAGCAGCGCGTTTTCCAGAAATGCGTATTCCCAATAGACGATCATCTTCCCGCCTCGTATCTGCCATTATAATTGCTTGCCGCGCGCGAAGGATGCGGAAGTGCGCCGAATCCCGTCGAAGAACGGCGCTTCCCCGCCCCGCAAACTCTGACAAAATCCACGGAAAAATTGCCCCCTTGCCAAGCGGCACAAGATATGGTATAATGGCGGCAGGAGGACTACTATGGATATATCCAACGCATCGCGTTTTCTGCAAAGCTACAACCGCATCGAAGCGCAGCTGAAACTGCTGTACAACGCAAAGGCGACTGCAAACTTTACCGACCTCGTAAAACGGTGCTCCGATCTCGACATCACCGTGCGGCGGTACGCAAGCGAGCTGATCGACTACGGAAAACTGCGGAACGCCATCGTCCACCGCACCGCGGGATCGACGGACGAAACGGTGATCGCCGTTCCCTGCGACGAAGTCGTTACGACGATCGAGTTCATCGAAGCCATGCTCTGCCGTCCGCCGCGCCTCATCGACGCGATCAAGATCAAAAAAATCGCTTCGGTGTTCGCCGACAAGCCGGTGCTCAGCGCAGTGGAGGCGTTCCGCGAAAATTGGCAGAAAACGCTCGTCGTTTACGACCACGGCACGATGGTTGGCGTGATCAACTCCTACGGGCTGTATGCCGAAATCGAGATCCGCGTGAAAGCGGGCGAAGATTTAAGCGCGTTCTTCACCAAAACGCTCTGCCGCGACGTCATGCACGAATCGGAAATGGAAAAATACTGCATCATGAGTCAGGACGCGACGGTGTTCGAGGTGTTCGTCGCCTTCGAGGAGCGGAAGAACCTTCTCGCCGTCATCGTCACCGAACACGGCGTGTTCGGCGAAAAGGCGCTCTCCATCGTGACGCCTTCCGACTTCCCCCGCATCAACCGCTTCCTTGAAAGCTACAACGCAAAGCCGTTTTAAGCCTTTTTCCGCGTTTTCCGTCTCATTCTTCGCATTAAGAAAAAATCTTACAAAAAATTAAAATTTTTTTCACCAAAACTATTGACAAGTGAAAATTATGTGCTATAATGAAGGCACAACAAGGGAGAAGCAACAAGGAAGTTCTCCGAAAAAGGAAGGAACAAGAATCCTTCCGCAAGAAGATTTCCAATTCCGAATCCGATGACCTTCTGAAAGTCGTATGATCTGTGGGTCGGTTCCTTAAAAAGAAACCGATACGAAACGAAGAAGCAAAGAAGAAGAGGAAAAAGAAAAATTCAAACGGAACATTCTTCGGAAAGCCTTTTGAAGAAAACGAAACCGCATTCCACCCACAGTCAACCGTTTCGCGTACGGAAACAATCGGGAAAGCGAACACCGAAAGCAAACTCCTCTCGTTGCGTGGGTTTCTCATCGCAAACGAAAAAGTATCCTATCCTGACAAGAGAACATTCAAACGCTTGAAATTCTGGCGATGAAGAGCGGAAGAAAGCAATCTTGAAAGCCGAAACAGGAAATCGCCCTTTACTTAGAATTCTGGTGATGATAAGGAAAAGAACGAAATCCCCCCATCGGAACAGCAGGAGAAGAGAAACAGGTTTGGCAGTCCGTAAAAGGGAAAGAAAAATTCCTTTCAAAGATCAGGGAGTTTCAACCAACAAGAACGAAAAGAAACAGGTTGAAAAAGCGTAAGTACGATCTGCGAAAAGAACTTTCCGGAATCAGCGGAATGATAAGATGATAAATGCCACGAAATAACGGGCGGCGAACCGAAATGGTTCGCCGCCTTACTTTATGCCTTTCCCCTACCGCCTGCACGCCTTCTCTCACCCTACGCAGACCGCGCGCACCTCCCGCGCGAGGTGAACGTAAGGCGAACAAAATCCTGCCATGTAACATCGCAACCTGCGCGGAAAATTCTTCTATGTAGATTAAACGATTTGAAAAAAAGGAACCCACCAGCTTAGCTGGTGGGTCTTCATTATACTTCGCCTGCGGCTCGTGCCGCCAAAGGCGGGGCGGGCATAGCCCTTGACTACTAGC
>CAJFFP010000018.1 GCA_904373325.1 Candidatus Gallimonas merdigallinarum | reverse complement strand
CTACCCGTTTTACAAAAATAAACGAAGAGAGCGCCTTCCCGAAGAAAAGCGCTCTCACTGCATTCCATTAAAATCAATATATAGTGTTTTAATTCGATATACTAATACAATATATAGTTATTTTCGACATAGCAAAACCAGCGTCTCCACCCATATCGTCACCCCGATTGAGATAGTTTAGATATATGCTTGACTGTTTTGTTTCGATATACCTATTCTACCATGTATCACGGGTTTAGTTATCTCCATTTTTATGCCGAATACCGCAAAAATTCGCTCGATTAAAATGCCCGTTTTTTTACATATCCAAGCAAACTACCTGTATTTTACCTGACATATCGAAGCAATCTACCCGACAGTTCTAAAAATACGGTAGCTGGTGAATCACACTGATTTTTCGATTATGACTTAATCCTACGCATACAATATATTGTGGTCAATATTAAAATTAAATACAATATGTGGCTATTTTCGACATAGCAAAACAAGCGTCTCGACGTGCTTGGTCTGAGGGAACATATCGAACGGTTCGACTGTCTGAATGGCGTATTTTCCGTCGGGCTGTACGCCGAGAGCGGACGCCTTGACAAGCTCGCCCGTTTCCGTCTCGATCAATGCGCCCGTGAGAATGCCCAGATCGCGCGCCAGCGTTGCGGGGTCGCAGGAGATCATGACGATCTTTTTTACCTGCGCCTGCAAAAGCAGTTTCAGCACGCTGCGGGCAACGCCCGCGCGGGGCGGGTCGAGCACGATAACGGCGTCTTTTTCCCGTTCGAGAACGCCGCCGAGTAGCTCCTCCACTTTGCCGCAGAGGTTCTCCATGTTATCCGCAAGCCCGTTGCGTTCCCTGACGGCTTCCGCGCAGTCGTGCGCCTCGGGTACGATCTCGATCCCGTACGCCTTTTTGCACTTTTTGGCAAACTTCGCCGTGAGCAGCCCGCCGCCCGCGTAACAGTCGATCACCGTATCCGATTCGTCGGCGAAGGCGAGCGCGCGGTCGTAGAGCTTGCCGCGCACGTTCTCGTTGACCTGCACGAACGTCTGCGGACCCGCCTCGTAAGTAATCCCGCCCTCCGTACATTCATAGAAGCCCTTGCCCTTGATCAGCGTGAACTCCTCGCCGAACACGACGTTCGTCTTTTTATCGTTGAAATTGAGATAGAAGCTGTACGCGGGGAAGATCTCGTCGAGCAGAAACAAAAAGTAGTCGATCCCCCTGATCTCGCGCACGGTCGCAACGAGCGTCACGATATACTTCCCGCGCAGTTCGCGCACGACGATGTGGCGGAGCTGTCCCTCGCCCGTCTCCTCGTCATAGCCGTCCAATCCGCACTTTTCCATGAACCGCGCAAGCGCAGCGATGAGCTTTTCGGACCAATCGGGATGGATGGGACACGCGTCGGTCGGGACGATGCGGTGCGACCGCTCGGCATAGAACCCGATGACGTTTTCCTCCCCCCTGCGCCCGATGGGAAGCTGCAATTTGTTGCGGTAGGCGTACTCCTTTTCGCTGCGCTCGCAGGGCGCGACGGGAACGTCGATCCCGCCGATCTTGCGGAGCGAATCTTTGACGAGCGTCGTCTTGAATCTGAGCTGCGCGCGGTATTTAAGGTGTTGGAGCTGACAGCCGCCGCACTGCGCGAACACGGCGCATCTGGGGCGGACGCGCTCCTCGGCGGGCGTTAAGATCTCCTCGATCTTGGCGTACGCCACATTGCCCTTGACTTTGAGCACTTTGACCTCGGCGCGCTCCCCCGGCAGGAGATAGGGAACAAAGAGCGTCGTGCCTTCGTGGCGCACGACGCCCTCGCCCTGCGTGCCGAGCGCACTGCAAGTAACGACGAGTTTCTCGTTTTTTTCCACAATATCCTCCCCCCTTTATAAGATATACACACGGCGCGTTTTCAAAGCCGTATGAAAAACGCCTTGTTTCAGCGGCGGATGCGCTGCACCATGTAATCCATGGAACGCTGACAGAAGAAGATGGCAACGTCGTACAATGCGAAAAATACCGTGCCGCCCGCGAAGAGAATGAGGTAGAAATTCTCCGAAACGAAGGGATACCACGACATTTTTTCCAGCCCGAAAATCGGCACCAGCACCGTCCACACGAGCCACATGGCGAGATCGAACCAGATCGCCTTCACCGCAAAGGCGACGGCGTGCAGCCACCACTGTTTTACGTATTTTTTCTGCAAGAAATTGAGGAGCGGATGCCAGCCGAAGAACACCGCGTAGGGCAGGAGCCGCATGACCCCCACCACAAACCCCGTAAACAGGAACGAGAGAATGACGGAGGCGACAAACGCGAGAAGGTATCCCCAAATAAACTCTTTGGAGAGCGGCACCATGAGCGCGAATACGGCGACGACGATGCCCGCCGCGAGCAGGAAATCGACGTATGCGCCCAACGTGAGCGATATGACCGCGACCGCGCACGCGATGGCGGACAGCGCGGTCTCAAATGAACGTGATTGCCGCTTCATACGAACCGAACCGCTATATCAGTTGCAGTTGCAGCAGAGATTGAACAGACAGTTCACGCAAAGGCAGGTATAGCACCACGACGCGCAGTTGGCGCACCAGCTTCCGCCCATCTGCTCGCCGTTCGGAGAGACCTGCGGGTCGGGGTTGGTGTTGGGCGCGCCGCCCGTCTGCTGACGGTAATCCGCGCGCGCTTTGAGTTTATCGTACGCCTCGCGGTATTTCGCATTCGATCCGTCCATCTGAATGGCGATTTCAAGCTGTTTCTTGCTCTCATTCATCCAATTCTTTTTATAGAAAACGATGGATTGCAGATAATGCCACTCCGCACTGCGTTCGTTAAAGTCGTCGAGCAGGCTCTGCGCGCGCGCAAGATCGCCGCTGCGGATCGCCGCGGAGACCTCCTCGAACGAGGACGCGCCGCTCGTGTTCTGCGCGCGTTCCTTGCGCTCCTCCATGACCTCGGCGTAGGCGGCGTCGAGCTTCCCGAGCATACGCGCGGCGTTGTTGCCCGCCTCGCCGTCCTGCCACTTCTCTTCGTTGTACTTGGCTTTGAGACGCTCGTAGCTCGCTTTGATCTCGTCGTCGGTCGCGTCGGGGCTGACCTGTAAAATCTCGTAATTTTGAAGATTCATAGTCCGTTCCTTGATTGAATTTGCGTTTATTTTGCAGACGTGGGCATCTCTTTGCGCGGCTCGCCTTTGAATACGCGCTGCGTTTCAAGAGGGATCCCGCGCAGGATCACGTTGTCGGTCAGGTCACGGTTGAAGGAGAACGTCACGCCGTTCAGCCCCTCCCGCATGGAAAAGAAGACGGTATCGAACAAAAACGCGATCTCCTCGCCGTTCTCCTCCATAAGCTCCGCGCGCGTTCCGCCGCCGTACGCCTCGGCAAAGGGATTATACCGCCCCTTTTTGACGTCCTTTTCATAGTCGTCGAGCGCGTCGATGAGATACACCCACTTGCCGACGGCATAGAAGAGTTCTTCGCTTGCGGCGGACGAACGCTCTTTGAGGAAATGCACGGAGAGTTTGCGCATGAGTTCGGCGGTCGGTTCCGCCGCGCCGTCCAGAGAAGCCGTTTTCGCCTTTTCGACCGCCGTCTGCCCCGCCACATACTCCTCGACGAGGGCGACCATTTCCGGATACCGCTTTTTCGCGCGCTTGTAGCCCTTTTTAAACCACGAACGTTTGATTCTGCCGCCTGCGCCGTCCGCAATGTCGTCGGCGACCTTCTGATAGGCGAGCGCCGTGTTGAGCGCGCCCAGCTCCGCCGTGAGATCGTCCACCACGGCGATGGGGCGTTTGCGGATGGCGTGCTCGAAGCAGTTCTGCCGCTCGATCTTCACGTCGACGCCCGTCATGTTGTGGAGCAGCGCCGAAAGAAAGGTGACGTCGTAGGTAAGCCCGAGGCGCGCGCGCTGACCGCACGAGGCGGCAATGCCCTTGCACAGTCCGCAGTAGAGCGCCTTATAGAGCATGAAGTCTTTGATAAAGAGGTTGGGCAAATCGTAGCGAACGTATCCGAACACCGCTTACTCTCCTCTGTAAAACCCGACTTTGCGGTACACTTTGGAGAGCGTTTTGCGGGCGGCGTAGGCTGCGCTCTCCGCGCCGCACTTCAAAATGCCCGCCAGATACCCTTTATCCGCCAGCAGACGTTTCTGTTCCGCCTGCACGGGCGCGAGCGCGTCGGCAACGGTCTCGCCGACGGCGAGTTTGAAGTCGCCGTACCCCTTCCCCTCGAACTCCCGTTCCGCCTCGGCAACGGTGCAGCCTTTGAACGCCGCGTAAATGTTCAGAAGGTTGGTGACGCCCGGCTTTTCGTCGGAAGCGACGATGCGGTTATCGCTGTCGGTCACGGCGCGCTTGAACTTGCGCATGATCGAATCGCGGTCGTCGGCGAGGTACACCGACGCGTTGGGGTTCTCGTCCGACTTGCTCATTTTGCGGAGCGGGTCTTGCAGAGAGGTGATCTTCGCGCCCTCTTTGAGGATATACGCCTCGGGAACGCGGAACGTTTCGCCGTAACGGTTGTTGAAGCGGATGGCAATATCGCGCGTGATTTCGAGGTGCTGACGCTGATCGACGCCGACGGGTACGAGATTTGCCTGATACAGGAGAATATCCGCCGCCATGAGCACGGGATAGTCCATCAGTCCCATGTTCACGTTTTCGGCGTGGCGGGCGGCTTTATCCTTGTACTGCGTCATGCGCTCCATTTCGCCCACATACGTGACGGTATTGAGCACCCACGCGAGTTCGGCGTGCGCCGAGACGTTGGACTGCACGTAGAGCGTGCATTGTTCGGGATCGATGCCGCAGGCGATATAGAGCGCGGCAAGTTCGAGCGTGCGGCGGCGCAGAAGCGCAGGCTCCTGCCGCACCGTGATGGCGTGCATATCGGCAATGGCGTAAAAACAGGTGAATTCGCGCTGCATATTCACCCAATTACGGATCGCGCCGATATAATTTCCGATGGTAAGATTGCCGCTCGGCTGAACCGCCGAATATAACACTTTTTCCTGCTGATTCTCTTCCATATCTCTCGTTCTTAACTTTTTTATTGGGTTTCAGGCTAATTATACCATACCTGCGCTCAAATTGCAATGGGTAGTATGGCGACTTTGTGAAAAATTGTCGCGCCGCGCGATGATAAAATTTTCACAATCGGCAAAATCCGCGCACCGCGCACGGAAATCCCGTGCGCGGCAACAGGGTTATAATAATAGGCAATGCCTATTAGTCAAGCATTTTATAGGCGTTGCCTTTATAGTAACTATGAAATTGCTTTTTCAAGGAGAACGTTCATGATCACGCTGGAAGAAATTCAAAAGAGACTTGCGGAGACGATCAGACAAAGCGGAATGACGCAGACGGAGCTGGCGCGGCAGCTCGGGATCAGACAGCCCACCGTGGGGCAGTATCTTTCGGGGCGCGCCCTGCCCGCCTTGGATACGCTTGCCAACCTCTGCAAAATTTTGGACGCGGACGCAAATTATATCCTCTGTCTGAACTGAAACAAAAAATCCCGAGGCGTTGCTCGGGATTTTTCATATTATACGAATTTCATGACTTCATCGAACATCTTTTCGGGCGAAGTGACCTGCTTGAAACGGACGGGTTTATAGCGGATGGCTTTGAGCGATTCCGGAACCTTCATTGCAGTGAGCAGGTTGATACGCTTGATGCCCTTGAAGCTGTCTTTCACGTCGTTGCCCGTCAGCGCGTACAGGACGTCCTGCGGGAATTTGTACGGGCTTGCCGTGGAGACGACGACCATGGGGTGTTTTTCCGCGGACGGGTCTTTTTCGATCATCTCTTCGTACCGCTGCGCCACGCTCATGGCAACGCCCGTGTGCGTGTCCATGGGATAGCCGTATTCGTCGAAGAACTCGTACATGCAGTCCACCGTTTCGGCTTCGTTGGTGCAGCCCGCGAAAAATTCCTTTTTGTACGCTTTCAGCTCCTCCGCGCGGATGGAGTATCTGCCCGTTGCGGAGAGCTGCTGCATACGCTCCCTGGTGAGCGCCGCGTCTCTGCCCGAAAGCTCGAAGATGAGCCGTTCGAGGTTGGAGGATACCAGAATATCCATGGAGGGCGACATCGTTTTATAGAACGGGCGTTTGCTGTCGTACGTGCCTTTCGCCCAGAAGTCGGTAAGGACGTTGTTTTTGTTGGAGGCGCACACGAGCGTACCCACGGGCAAGCCCATGCGCTTTGCGTAGTACGCCGCAAGGATATTGCCGAAGTTCCCCGTGGGAACGGTGAAGTTGACCTTATCCCCCATTTTGATCTGTTCGGACGTGACGAGGTCGCAGTACGCCGAGAAATAGTAGGCGATCTGCGGCGCGAGCCGACCGAAGTTGATGGAGTTCGCCGAGGAAAGCAGGTAGTTCTTCTCTTTGAGTTTCGCCTTGCACTCCTCCGAGCCGAAGATCTTTTTCACGCCCGTCTGACAGTCGTCGAAATTGCCGCGCACGGCGACGACGTTGACGTTCTCCCCTTCCTGCGTACACATTTGCAGTTTCTGCATTTTGGAAACGCCGTCGTCGGGATAGAACACCATGATCTTGATGCCGGGCGCGTCCTTGAACCCTTCGAGCGCGGCTTTGCCCGTGTCGCCGCTGGTGGCGACGAGGATGAGCACGTTCTCCTTGATCCCGCACAGATCGCACCCCTTGCGCAGCAGGTAAGGCAGCACGGTGAGCGCCATATCCTTGAACGCGCAGGTGGGTCCGTGGAAGAGTTCGAGCATATACATGCCGTTCTCTACGCGGACGAGGGGCGCGGCGTCGCCGTCCTCGAATTGGGAATACGCCTTTTTCAGCGCCGCGAGGAGCTCCTCGTGATCGTACTCGTCGAGATACTTGTGCAATACGAACGCCGCGCGCTCGGGGTAGTCCATGCCCAGCATGGATTCCAGCTCCGACGGCGTGACCGCGGGGAACTTTTCGGGGACGAACAAGCCGCCGTCCTTTGCGATGCCCTGCACGATCGCCTGCGCGCCCGTGACCTTCTCTTCTCCTCTTGTGCTGATAAAAACCATATTTCTCCTCGTTTCGGCGCGTGCGCGCCCGATTTAAAAACGTTTTATGAAAACGCTCAAACCGTCCCTTGAACAAGGGACGGCGATTGAGCGTTGTTTCGTACGATTACAGATACTTCTTCGCGAAGTCGGGAAGTTCCTCTTCCGCGCAGCTGCACGTGATGTACAGTTTGAGGTCGCGCATTTCCGCGACTTTCTCCATCATGTAGAAGAACTGCGCCATATCCTTGATCGCCTTGCCCGCGATGCGCGCGATGCCGTCCACATAGACGTACTCGTTATCGTATCCGCCGGCAATGACGCCCTTGATGAAGCCGCAGAGCGCGTCCTCGCCCGCAATGGAATAGTCGCTCGAATCCACAAAGCGGATCTCGCGCCGCAAATCGTACATATACCGTTTGGTATCGGTGATGAAAATCAGATTGCCCTTTGCAACCTCGACCGCCGCGTTTGCCGCATCGATGATGCGCTTCGTCTTGCCGCTGCCCTTAGGGCCGCAGATGACTTTAACCATTTGATCCTCCTCAGTCGCCCGAAGGCGATGTTTTATTAACCCTATTCTACCAAGTTTTTGCGTATATTTCAAGGGGATTTCGGAAAATTCCCCTAAAAATTTTTATTCGAGGCTCTGCACGAACGCGTCGATGCGGTTGAGACCTTCGAGCATATCCTCCATCGAGAGCGAATAGGAGATACGCACGCAATCGGGCGCGCCGAAGGGCGTGCCGGGTACGACGGCGACTTTTGCCGCGTCGAGCAGTACGTCCGCAAAGTCGACGCAGTTCTCAATGACGCGTCCGCCAAACTTCTTGCCGTACAGCCCGTCCACGACCAGCATGGCGTAGAACGCGCCTTCGGGAACGACGCAGTAGACGTCCTTCATCTCGGCGATGCGCGCGATCATGGCGGCGCGGCGGCTCGCAAAGCGGGCGACCATCTCCTCTACCGCCGCCTCGGGGGAATTGAGCGCCTTGATCGTCGCGTACTGCGCGACGGAGCAGGCGTTGGACGTGGCGTGGCTCTGGAAGGAGTCGATCGCCTTCGCAATATCCTTGGGCGCGGCGAGATAGCCGATACGCCAGCCCGTCATGGCGTACGTCTTGGAGACGCCGTTGACGGTGACGGTGAGGTCTTTCATCTTCTCGGAGACCTTCGCGAACGAGAAGGGTTTTGCTCCGTCGTAGACGAGTTTTTCATAGATCTCGTCGGAAATGACGAAAATATTGTGCTTTTCGCAGACGGCTGCGAGCGCACGGACTTCCTCTTCCGAATACACTGCGCCCGTGGGGTTGCAGGGGGAATTGAAGATGAGGAGCTTGGTTTTGGGCGTGATCGCCGCTTCAAGCTGTTCGGGCGTGATTTTCAGCCCGTTCTTTTTGCTCGCCTCCACATAGACGGGAACGCCGCCCAGCGTTTTGACGACTTCGGGATAGGTGAGCCAATAGGGCGCGGGAATGATGACCTCGTCCCCTTCGTCGATGAGCGCATAGCACGCGTTGAAAATGGAGTGCTTCGCGCCGTTGGAGACGATGATCTGCGAGGGTTCGTATTCAAGTCCGTTGTCGCGCTCGAATTTTTCGCAGATCGCGCGGCGCAGTTCGGGCAGTCCCGAAGAGGGCGTGTACTTCGTTTTCCCCTTTTGAAGCGCCTCGATGCCCGCTTCGACAATGTGCGCGGGCGTGGGGAAATCGGGTTCGCCGACGCCGAAATTGACGACGCTCTCGCCGGCAGCCTTCATTGCCTTCGCCTTTGCGCTGATCGCCAGCGTCTGCGAAGGAGAAATGGTCTGAATCCTCTTTGCCAGCCGTTCTTTCATACGTTTATACCTCTTTCAAAAAAGTTTTTCTTTATTCTTCCGCGCTTGCCGCAAGCCTGCGCTCCGTATCCGCACGGGCGAGCGCGTCGATCATCTCGTCCAGATCGCCCGCGAGGAAGGATTCCATCGAATGCAGGCTCAGTCCGATCCTGTGATCGGTGATGCGGCTCTGCGGAAAGTTGTAGGTGCGGATGCGTTCGCTCCGGTCGCCCGTGCCGACGAGACTCCTGCGGGAAGCCGCCTCCTTGGACGCCGCCGCGCCGTTGTAGTAATCGTACAGCCTGTTTTTGAGGACGCGGTACGCCTTCTCTTTGTTTTTGAGCTGACTGCGCTCGTCCTGACAGGTGACGACGATGCCCGTCGGGAAATGCGTGAGGCGGATCGCCGTCTCCGTCTTGTTGACCTTCTGTCCGCCCGCGCCCGACGAACGGAACAGATCGACGCGGATATCCTTTTCATCGATCTGCACCTCCACTTCTTCCGCCTCGGGAAGCACCGCGACGGTGACGGTGGATGTGTGGATGCGCCCCTGCGACTCCGTTTCGGGAACGCGCTGAACGCGGTGAACGCCGCTCTCGTATTTGAGACGGGCGTACGCGCCGCGCCCTTCGATGTTGACGATGGCTTCCTTCATGCCGCCCAGCTCCGTCTCGTTGAGGTCTACGACCTCCCAGCGGAAACGGCGGCGTTCGCAGTACGCCATGTACATGCGGTAGAGTTCGTACGCAAACAGCGCCGCCTCCTCCCCGCCCGCGCCCGCACGGATTTCCAGCGTGCAGCCGCGTTCGTCGTTTTTATCTTTGGGAAGGAGCAGGATCTTCAATTCCCGCTCCTTGGACGCAAGCTCTTCTCTGAGGGAGCGCGCCTCCTCTTCGAGGAGTTCCTTCATCTCCCCCGTTTCCCGCTGCGCCTCGGCGAGCGCGGCGTCCATCTCCGCCCGCTTTCCCTCGTACGCGCGGTACGCCTGAGCGACGGGTTCCAATTCCGCCCGTTCGCGCGAAAGGCGCGTCCAACGCTCCATGTCCGCAAGCGTTTCGGGCGAGGAGAGCAGTTCTCCGAGTTCGTCGTACCGCGCCGCGACGCGCTGTAACTTGGCAAACATCTTTAAAACCCGATCTTGACGATGCGCTCGACGCCCGCAAAGTCGCGGACGACCATCGCAAAATCGCAGCGGGCGACGGTGCGGAAGATGCGGATGATCTCCTGCGCCTGCCCTTCGCCGCATTCGAGAATGCACATTCCGCCGCGGACGATATACCGCCCGATCTTTTCGGCGATGCGGCGGTAGAAGTCGAGTCCGTCCACCCCGCCGTCCAGCGCGAGACGGGGCTCGAAGTCGCGCACGTCCTTGGGCAGCGTCACCATTTCCGCGCTCCGCACATAGGGCGGGTTGGCGGTAATGAGGTTGAACCTGCCGCGCACGCCGTTGAAAAGATCCGCCTGCTGGAAGGTGACGCTCGCCTTGTTCAGGCGCGCGTTTTCGCGCGCAAGAGCGAGCGCGTCCTCCGAAATATCGGTGCCGAGCACCGTGACTTCTTTATCTTTCGCAGCCTCGCACGCGATGGCGATGGCGATCGCCCCGCTGCCCGTGCAGAGATCGAGCACGCTGTCGCCGTTTTTCAGCGACGCGACCGCCTGACGGACGAGAAGTTCGGTTTCGGGACGGGGAATGAGCACCCGTTCGTCCACCTTGATGGTGTATCCGTAAAAATCGGCGTCTCCGTAGATGTACCAGAGCGGTCTGCCCGTGAGGCGTTCTTCGTAAATTTGCAGAATGCCCGCGCACTCCTTGCGCGAGACGACGCGCTCCTCGGAGAGCCTGTCGCGCGGGATATTCAGGTTCAGACTGACGATCCACTCCGCGTCCGACGCGTCGATGTCCTTCTCGGCAAACCCCTCCTTCATCATGGCGAGCAAACGGGAAAGTTTGGTCTCGGTGGCGAACGTCTTTTCGGGGGCATTCGGGTCGTCGTCCATCTCTTTCGCCTTCCGGAAGGCGAGAATGGCGCACTCGATCTGTTTTTCGTCCGGTTCACGCGTGGTGAGCATCTGCAACAGATACCCGGGCGCTTTGAAGGGCAGCACGAGCACGGAATCGGTGAGCGCGAAGAGTTTTAAAAGCTCGTACGAAATGCCCGCGACGACGGGCAGAAGCGCAAGTTTTACAATGAAATTGATGAGGAAATCGACGGCGTTGATGCCCGTAAGCCCCGTTAAGGAGAGCGCCCAGCCCGCGAGCGCGAACACGAAAATGGAGATGACGAGCACGATGAAAATAAACGTCGTGCCGCATCTGTCGTGCAGGCGGGAAGCCTTTTTCACGTTCTCCACGGTGAGCTCGTCGCCGTATTCGTAACAGTTGATCGTCTTATGTTCCGCGCCGTGGTATTCGTACGTTTCGCGCATCGATTTAAAAAGGAGCGTGAACAGGATATAGGCGAGGAAGATGACGAAACGGAATCCGCCCTCGATGAGGTAGTACCAGACGCTGCCCGTGTGAATGGCGGCAACGGCGTCGGAAATGAGCGCGGTAAAGTAATTGGGCAAAAAGAGAAAGAGCGCGACGGCGATGAGAACGCCGAGCACGGTCGCGGCGGTGGTGACGATCTCGCCCAGCGAGATCTTCCAATGCTCCGCCATCCATTTGGTGAGTTTGGAGGGCTCTTCGTCCTCGACGATGGCGACTTCCGAGCTGCGCAGAAGAGACTTCATGCCGAGCACGAGAGACATGACGAAACTCACCACGCCGCGCACGAAAGGAAAGCGCGTCCATCTGCGCTTCTTTTTGGGCGCGCGGATGCGCTTCGCCTCCGTCTGCAAATCGCCGTTGTCGTCACGCACAACGGTCGCCATGCCGCGCTTGCCGCGCATCATGACGCCCTGAATGACGGCTTGCCCGCCGATATATGTGCGCTGTGTCTTCTTTCTCATAAAATGCCGATCACCGTATCGCTGCGCGCACCGCGCAGAACTGACGCGCGCATACGCCCGCGTATAGCAAAACAGCCCCCCGCTTCGTGAGGCTGCTATGCAGTTCGTTAAATGCCGTATCTCTTCTTGAACTTGTCAACGCGGCCGCCGGTATCGACGAGCTTCTGACGACCCGTAAAGAAGGGGTGACACTTGCTGCAAATATCCACCTTCATGACTTCCACGTCCTTCGTGGTACCCGTCTTGAACGTCTCGCCGCAAGCGCAGACGACCGTCACCTCGTGGTAATTGGGATGAATTTCGGGCTTCATGACTTTCTCACCTCGCTTGTTTCTTAGGAAATTCCTTGCTATTATACCCGTTTTGCCGCCGTTCGTCAACTGATTTTGCGCCAAAAGAAAAAAACTTCCGCCGCCCCCGAAAAAATTTACGAAGGGCGTGCGGGAGCCTGCGTTCGGGGGAAATATGCGCGAAACGCTTGCAAAATACTCCCTTCCGGAGTATAATACGATTAAACTTGGCTGAAATTGCCTGTTGGGAGGATTACCGCATGAACGTGTGGAAATTTGCCGCCGCGAAAAAACTCGTCCGCTGCGAGGAGGAAAACCCCGCCCCCGAAGAGGGCAAGGTACGCATCCGCGTGACCAAGCTCATGCTCAACGGGACGGACGCCTCGCTCTTCGGCGGCACGGCAAACTGCAAATACCCGCTCGTTCCCGGGCGTTACGCCGTGGGACTCGTCGCGGAGGGAAGCGCGGTCAATTTCCTGCCCAAGGGCACGCGCGTGCTTCTGCACGCCGTTCTGCCCGCGCCCGATACGGGGACTGCGAAAAAGGACTTTTCCGAGAGCGACGAACTGCTCTGCGGACGCACGGCGGACGGATATATGCGCGATCTGCTGTACCTCGATCCCCGCGATTTCACGCCCCTCCCCGAATCCGTGAGCGACGAGAGCGCGCTGCTTTTGCACCACGTCTCCATCGCGAAGGCTGCGGCGGATAAACTCGGCGTGCGCAAGGGTCAGCACGTCGCCGTCGTCGGCGCGAACGTGCTGGGCATTCTCCTGTGCCAGCTCCTCATCTACCAGCAGGCTGCGCCCATTCTCATCGATACCGACCGCGCGCGGCTGGAATTTGCCCGCACGTGCGGGGTATACTACACGATGGAGGCGGACGAGCATCTGCTCGACAACATCGCTTCCGTGACGGGCGGCAGGCTCGTGAGCGGCGCAGTCTACGTGACTTCCGCACGCAGGAACGATCCCGCGCTCCCCTTCTCCGTCTGCGCGCACGGCGCGAACGTGGTGCTGTGCGGCTCCCGCGAGGACTTCGACGTGAATTTTGCGGCGGCGTTCCGCAAACAGCTCTCGGTGTTCTGCGTTTCGGGGCGGTCGGAAAACCTCGAAGCGTCCGTCAACCTGATGGTGAGCGGCGCGGTGGACCTCTCCTGTTTCAACTTCCGCACCGTAAAACCCGAGGACGCGCAGGCGCTTTTAGAAAACTACTTCGTTTCGCCCGACCGCGACTTTAAGGAGATCAACGTCGTCACGCTCATCTGAGCTACATAATGCGACTTTTCCGTAGATTTGCGGGCGCAAGGCTGCTCCTTTTAGGAGCGCTCGCCCTGCTTTTTTTCGGCGCGGGCATCGCGCTCTTTCTGACCGTGCCCCGCCTTCTGCCGCCCCTGATCCTCGCCGAGCGGGCGTTTGCGCTTGCCGCGGCGTTCCGCGTGTGCGCGCAGGACGCCCTCCCCGAGAGCAAGACGGCGCGCATGACGCTCGCCATCGCCCTGCCCGTTGCAGGCGCGGCTTTTTGTTTTTTCTTCCGCCCGCTCCGCGGCGACGGGGAAGAACCGCCGCAGGGAAACGGAGAAGAACCCCTCTCCCGCTTTGCGCGCCTTGCGGGGCGCGGCGTATCGGGTGCGGAGAGCGCGGAGTACTTTCCGACGGGAGCCGTGTGGCGCGCCCCCTTTCTTGCCGACCTTGCGGCGGCGCGGCGGGAAATATTTCTCGAATATTACATCGTGGCGGAAGGCGTTCTGTGGGACGAAATCTTCCGCATTTTGCGCGAACGGGCGGAACACGGCGTGCGCGTAATGCTTTTATTCGACGCGTTCGGCTGCGCGCTCTCCCTCCCCTCCCGCTTCGTGCGGGAGATGAAAAAGGCGAAGATCGCGGCAAAGCCCTTCCGCGTTCTCGCCCCGTGCGCTTCCGCCGCGCGGCGCGATCACAGAAAACTCGCCGTCATCGACGGGCATATCGCATACGTGGGCGGCATCAATCTCGCCGACGAGTACGTGGGCGAAAAGCTCCGTTTCGGGCATTGGAAAGACAGCGCGCTGCGCCTGACGGGCGGCGTCGTATGCGATTTCAGACAGATGTTCCTTCGGACATGGGGCGGGGAAAACGCCTCTTCTGCGCCCGAGAACATATGCCCCGCGGCGCATTCTGCCCATACCATGCCCGCGATCGCGCTTTCGGACGACGCCGAAGGGCGCATTCCGCGGGCGGGCGCGCGCATTCTGCACGAACTGTGCGGACGCGCGGAGAAAACGCTCTATTTCAACACGCCCTACCTCGCGCCCGACGGCGCGACCATGCGCGCCCTGATGCGTGCGGCGGCGGGCGGCACGGACGTGCGCGTTGCCATTCCCTTTGTTCCCGACAAAAAGGCGGTGTACCTTCTGAGCAAACGCTGCGCGCGCATTCTCGAACGCGGCGGCGTGCAGGTACGCGCCTACCGCGCGGGATTTCTCCACGCGAAGAGCGCGGTCTGCGACGGGCTGTATTCGCTCGTCGGCTCGTGGAACCTCGACTGCCGCAGCCTGTACGCGCAGGCGGAATGCGGCGCGCTCGTGCAAAACGCCGCGCTTGCCGCCGCCTTGGAGCGCGACTTTCTTTCGACGTGGGAACAGTGCGTTCCGCTGCCGGAGGCGACCGCATGGGAGCGGCTGAAAGCGGCGCTCGTGCTCCCCTTTTATTCCCTTGTATGACGGCGCGCCCCGAAGGGCGCGGAAACTAACGCAAAAAACTATCAGGGTACTCTATGATCAGATTCATCGCCACCGATCTGGACGGAACGCTTTTAAACAGCGAGCGCAGGCTTCCCGAAGAGATCTTCCCCTTGATCGGAAAACTCAAAGAGCTTGGCGTGCTGTTCGCCCCCGCGAGCGGCAGGCAGTATGCAAACCTGAGAAAACTGTTCGCGCCCGTCGCGAACGACGTCGTGTTCATCTGCGAAAACGGCGCGCTCATCAAATACCGCGGCAAGACGCTGCACTGCCACCCCATCCGCGATATTTACTTAAAAAACGCGCTGGACGAGATCCGCGCGCTTCCGCACCTCTACCCCATGCTGTGCGGCGCCGATTACGCGTATATCGAGAACACGGAAATGCCCTTCTTTCAGTACGCCATGCTCTCGTACACCAACTGCAAGAAAGTTCCCTCGCTCGACGACGTGATCGGCATGGAGGACATCTGCAAGATCGCCGTTTACGACGAGATCGCGGCGGCGGAGAACTGCATCAAGGTGCTTCCGCAGCGGCTGCCCAACCTGCGCACCATTCTTTCGGGATTCGATTGGTGCGATATTTCCGCCCCCGGGGCAAACAAGGGCGAGGCGATACGCTTTATCCGCAAGGCGTTCGGGCTTGAAAAAGAGGAATGCGTCGCGTTCGGCGATCATATGAACGACTTTGAAATGCTGGGCGAATGCGGCTACGCCTACGTACCCGAAAACGCCTATCCGCCCCTGAAAAAGCTCATCGGGAGGACGATCTCCTCCAACGAGAACAAGGGCGTCATTCAGAAAATAAAAGAGATCATCAAAGAATTGGAGTCTGAAACATGAAATACGTCATCGCATCGGATATTCACGGCTCGGCATATTATTGCAGTCTGCTCAAAGAGCGTTACCTTGCCGAGGGCGCGCAGAAGCTCGTTTTATTGGGCGATCTGCTGTACCACGGCGCGCGCAATCCCCTGCCGCGCGACTACTCCACGCTGAAAACGGCGGAAATCCTCAATTCCATGAAGGAGCACATCCTCTGCGTGCGCGGCAACTGCGATTCGGACGTGGATACCCTCGTTCTGGAATTTCCCATCATTGCGGACTATGCGCTCCTCCCCGTGGGAGACAGGACGCTCGTGCTCACGCACGGACACAAAAACTACGGCGTGCTCGGCGAAAAGGACGTGCTCGTGAACGGACATTTCCACGTTCCCGCGTTCGAGCGGCGCGAAAAGCACCTGTACGTCAACTGCGGCTCGGTCTCCATTCCCAAAGAAAATTCCCCCCATTCCTGCCTTGTATTGCAGGACGGAACGCTCCTTTGGAAGGACGTGGAGACGGGAGAAATTTTCCGCCGCGAAACGCTGTAAAACGGCATGAAAAAAGCGACCCGAAAGGTCGCTTTTTTGTTTGGTCGTTCAGCCTTGATTACAGGGGAATCAGGCGCAGGATCGTTCCGCCGAGGATCATGAGGATAAGGTCAACGATCCAGATGATGTTCCAGCCGAGGATCAGACGCAGGATACCTGCAAGGATTTTGCCCTCGGAAAATCTCGTGATCGCACCGAGAATCCACGACGTTACGGGAATGATCGCCAGAATGATGCTGACGAGCCGCCCGAGACCGAAATAGTCCCCTCTTCTCTTTGCCATAATAATATCTCCTTATGATAATATTATAGTATTATTGTAGCATGTTATGCGCAAATGTCAAGGTCTCGGCGGAAATTTATAAAAAAAATAATGCAAAACCGCCCGCGGGTATAAGATATACGCACCCCCGCGGGTGCGTTTTTCTTTTGGTTTCAAAAGTGTAATTACAGGAAAAGCCCCCTCGGCGCCCTCTCGGAGGGAGCTGGCTGGGCAGCAAAGCTGCACAGACTGAGGGAGTTACTCCCACCGCCCCTGCGGGGCACCTCCCTCAAAGAGGGAGGCAAGTTATAATCACTCGCGCAAGCAGGGTTTCCCTGTTATAAATTCGTTGCAAAAGGCGTCACTGCGTTATGCCTTTTGCTATAAATCACCCGCGCAAGGAGGCTACGCCTCCGCCCGCGCCCCACATTTGCGCATACTTGCGCTTTTGCAGAAAGGTGAGATCGCGCGCGCTATACTGTTGCTATCTGCGCGCGATCGAGGAAAACCGCGCACAAAGCGTATGCGACTGCGGGGTTTTCCTTAAACTCACGGAATTTCTTTTTGTCAGTTCAAAAAGAAATTCGTGAACTTTTACAGGTCAAACGCAATCGCGGTAATATCGTCCTCGAACGTTTCGCAGAACTCGCGGAGCGCCGCTTTCAGCCGCTCGATGAAACGTTCCGCGTTCTCCGATTTCTGCAACACGTCCTCCACCCGTTCGATGGAGAAGAGCTCGCCCGCCGCGTTGCGGCACTCCGTCACGCCGTCCGTCACGAGCGCGAGAATGTCCCCCGTGCGGTAGCCGATGGCTCGGTCCTCGTATGTGTACCCCGGGATCCAATTGGAGACGGGCGGCGCGTTCATCTCGATTTCGTCGATGCCGAGCGCGCTCTTCAAGAGCATGGGCGCGTTATGCCCCGCCACGCTGTACCGGATCTCGCTGCGCGCGCGGTCGATGCGCACGGCGACGGCGGTGACGTAGGAAGTCTCGTCGAGGTTGAGTTCCTGAAATTTGGCGTTCAGCCCCGTGAGCGCCTTCGCGGGCGAAGGTTCGCCCCTGTCCCACCCCGCTTTGACGAACGCGGAGAGCATTCCCGCCGAGATCCCCTTTCCCGAGACGTCGGCAAGAAATCCCATCGTTTCGCCGTCCGTCTCGTAGACGTCGGGCAGATCGCCGCCGATCTCGCGGCAGGGAATATACATAAAGGAGTAATGCGTGCCGCCGCCCGCGTTGGCGGGCGGGAGCAGCCGCTGCTGAATATCCTGCGCGGAGTACATTTCGCGCGCGATCTCCGTCTCGTAGGCGTTATCCACAACGCCGAGGTAGAATTTCCCCAGCGGGGTCACTTTGATGCGGAAATTCAGATTGCCTTCCGCGCTGCGCATGATGAGGTTGCGGAACGCCGTTCCGTCCCCCCGCATCGCGTCCGAAAAGAGCGTGCGTATGGGACAATAGGCGCACTTCACGCCCCCGCCGCAGCTCTCCTCTTCCCGACAGTCCGTTACGTCTTTCAGCGTGCCGCGCACGCGGACGGAATGAAAACAGCTTCGGAAGGCGCGGTTCGTGTACCGCACCCGCATATTTTTATCCACCACGATCGCCGCCGTGGGGATGCTGTTGAGCACTTCTTTATACAGATTCATGCTTCACCCGCGCCAGACGTGCAGCCTGCCGCTCACAAGATAGGCGTTGAGCGCCTCTTCCTCGAAAATTTCACCGTCGTACTGAACGAAAATTTTGCCCTCGGGCGACACGACGGACGCCGCGCGGCAGCTCATGTGGTGCGTGATCGGCTCTTCGAGGATCTTCCCGCGCATGAGCCTGAAAAGCGCGGGCAGGAGCTTCCCGCGGGGTGGACGCTCCACGACGACGAGTTCCATCAGTCCGTCGTCGATCTGAGCCGCAGGGCAGAGCGGAATGCCGCCGCCGAGGCGTTTCCCGTTGCAGACCGCCGCGATCATCGCGTTATACTCGCGCGTTTCGCCGCCCGCCGTCACGGAAAGCCTGCTTCCCTTGTACTTAAAGACGGTGGCGAGGAGACTGCGGAAGTACTTGCCCTTCCTGCCGCCGCGAGTCATGTTTTCGCAGCGGCGCAGGATCTCCACGTCCATGCCCGTTCCCGCAATGTTGAGGGAACGGTGCGTTCCGCACTCGATATAGTCCGTCGGCTGCGGCTCGCCGTCCAGAATGAGGTCGACCGCTTTGATCCCGAGCGGGATCCCCGCAACCGCCGCGAAGTCGTTGCCCGTACCCGCGGGAATGATGCCGAGCCTGACGACGGACGGATCTGCCATGCCGCTCAGCACGTCGTTCACGGTGCCGTCGCCGCCCATGACGACGAGTTCGGTCTGCCCCGCCGCCGTGAGGCTCTGCGCGTACTTGCGCGCGTCGCCCCGTCTTGCGGAATAGAAAAATCTGCACGCGACGCCCCGCTCCTTGAATCGGCTGTCCACTTCGGCGACCAGCTTTTCCATTTTACGGATGTTGGGGTTGACGATGACGTTCAGCATTTTCCTTATTCTCCGACGTAAAAATTATATCCGCCAATGATTATACAATATTTCGTGCGGAATTGCAATTTTTTTGCAAATCTGTTATACTGATTTCGGAAAATTTTCAAAGAAGGTACGGTTTTGAACGAGTTGATTCCGCAAAACTTGCGCTTCCTTGCGCAGAAGTGCGCTTTTCCGCTCTACCTTGTGGGCGGGAGCGTGCGCGATTTCCTTGCGGGGTTTCCCTTGCGGGGCGCGGACTTCGACCTCGCCTCCCCTGCCTCGGACGAGGCGTTCGCGGGCGCGGCGGAGGCGTGCGGATTTACCGTGCGCGCCGTGTACCCCGCCACGGGCACGGTGAAAATCGAGGACGCGGCGGGGATCGGCTACGAATACACCCGCTTCCGCTCCGACAAGTACGTGCGCGGCATTCATACGCCGACGGAGATCTTTTTCACCGAGGACATCGCCCTCGACGCGCGCCGCAGGGATTTCTGCGCGAACGCCGTCTATTACGACATTGCGGCGGACCGTTTCGCCGACCCGCTCGGCGGCATGGAGGATATTCAAAAGCGCATTCTCCGCACCGTCGCCCCCGCGGAAAAGGTGTTCGGCGAGGACGGGCTGCGCCTTCTTCGTCTGGCGCGGATCGCGGCGCAGACGGGTTTTTCGCCCGACAGAGCGTGCCTTGCGGGCGCGCAGAAGAACTGCGCGCTCATACGGGACATCGTTCCCGAACGCGTTTTCCACGAGCTTGACCTGCTGCTGCACGCGGACGAAAAGCACGGCGGCGCGGACGGACCTTACCGCGGGCTTGCGATCCTGCGCGAAACGGGCGTGCTGCCCCATATCCTCCCCGAACTCGCCGCGGGCGATCGTATGGCGCAGCGGGCGGACTTCCACGCGTACGACGTTCTGGAACATTCCTTCCGCTGCGTGCGCTACGCGCCCGATTCCATTCGCTGGGCTGCGCTGCTGCACGACGTCGGCAAGCCGTACTGTATGCTGCGCGACGGAAATTTTCACGCGCATCCCGAAGAGGGCGCGCGCCTTGCGGAAGAGATCATGACCCGTCTGAAAGCGCCCGTCAGGCTCACCGCGGAGACGAAAACGCTCGTCGCCCTGCATATGCGGGATTTCGACCTGAAAATGCGCGAGAGCAAAGTGCGGCGGGAGATCGTACGGGCGTACCCCCTTCTGGAAAAGCTCTTCGCGCTCAGACAGGCGGATTTTTCCGCCTGCAAGGACGACCTCTCCCCCGCGCCCTCCGTGTTGAAATGGCGGCGCATTCTCTCCGAAATGACCGCCGAAGGCGTGCCGTTCACCCTTGCCATGCTCGCCGTGAACGGGCGGGACATGGCGGCGATCGGGCTGAAAGGCGAAGCCATCGGACACGCGCTTGCCGCGTTGCAGGACTACTGCGTTGCGGACGGGCGGCGCAACGCGCGCGAGCCGCTCCTCGCCCGCGCAAAAAGGGATTTTGCCACGCCTTTGTTTGAATAAGTTATAAAATACTCGCGCAAGCGGATACGCAACCGTCCCCTTGGCTCCCTCTGTGAGGGAGCTGTCACGAAGTGACTGAGGGAGTTACTCCCACCGTCTGTGCGGCAACGCCGCACAGACACCTCCCTCGGGGAGGGAGGCGAGAACTCCCACCGCCCCTGCGGGGCACCTCCCTCGGGGAGGGAGGCGAGAACTCCCACCGCCCCTGCGGGGCACCTCTTGGCGGCACCAATGTAGTGTGCCGCCTGCGGTACTTCGCGCGTAGCGCTCGTGCGCCACTTCGTCGAAATTCTTTTGCAAGCAAGACTTTCTCCTCGTGTCGGACACAAATTGCCGCTGATAAAGGCAATTCCTTAGTTCGCCATGCGCGCACAGCGCACTGCGCTGCTGCGCATTACGCATGGCTCACCCTCAAAGAGGGAGGCAAGAACTCCCACCGTCGCGGCTTTGCCGCGACACCTCCCTCAAAGAGGGAGGCAAGGTTATAGGCGTCACTGCTGTCAATTCCGTCCGCAAGGAAGGTTGCCTTCCGCAGCGGGACCCTGTTTGCGCATACTTGCGCTTATGCGGAAAAGTGAGCCGCCGCGTGCTATACTGTTGCGAAACAGCGGCGGCGAGAAAAACCAAATGCAGAGCGTCAGCGAACATTGGGTTTTTCTGAAAATCACGGAATTTCTTTTTGTCAGTTCAAAAAGAAATTCGTGAATTTTGAAGGAGGTATTATGACCGAAGCACTGCTCATCATCAGCATCATTTTATCCGTACTCTGCCTTATTCTGCTCGCAGTTCTGCTCCTGAAAAAGAAGCGGGAGGACGGCGGCGCGGCGGCGGAACAGATCAAACGCTTGGAAGAAAAGACGGACGCCGTCGGGAAAATCGCCGACTACAACGCGCGCGTGCTCGAATCGCTCAACCGCTCGACGGAAGCGCGGCTCACGGGCATTCAGAACCGCCTCTCCGACGACATCAAATACATTGTGGAGACGAACGCGCAGAACCTGGAACGCATCCGCCGCACGGTGGACGACAAACTGACGAATTCCATCGACGGAAAGCTCTCCGACTCCTTTGTGCGCATCTCCGAGCGTCTGGAAAAAATGTACCAGAGCGTGGGCGAAATGAAGGGACTTTCCGCAAACGTGGCGGACATCAAACGGGTGTTCACCAACGTCAAGCTGCGCGGCACTTGGGGCGAGGCGCAGCTCGACGCCGTGCTCGAACAGATGCTCGCGCCCGAGCAGTACCGCCGCAGCGTGAAGCTCAACCCCTTGGACAATTCGCTCGTCGATTTCGCCATCGTCCTGCCCGCAAAGGACGGCGAAATGTTCCTGCCCGTAGACAGCAAGTTCCCCGTGGAGGAGTTCGAACGGCTGGTGGACGCCTCCGAACGGGGCGACAAGGAGGGCGAGGAACGCGCCCGCAAGAACCTTGAACGCGCCGTAAAATTACAGGCGGATTCGATTGCGAAAAAATATATCCTGCCGCCGCTCACCACCGATTTTGCGGTCATGTACCTGCCCTCCGAGGGACTTTACGCCGAGATCATGCGCACGAACGGGCTTTCGGACTGGCTGAGAATGCGGCGCGTGCTCGCCTGCGGACCGACCAACTTCGGCGCGCTCCTCTCCACCCTGCAAACGGGCTTCCGCACCGCGGCGATCGAAAAACGCTCGGGCGAGCTGCGGCTCATGCTCGATTCCTTCCGCGCCGACTTCGCAAAGTTCGCCGAACTCCTCGAAAAGACGCGCAAAAAGCTGCAAGAGGCGCAGGACACCGTGGAAAGCGCGGAAAAGCGCACGGGAACGATCGGGCGCAAGCTGGACTCCTTCCGCTCCGTGGGCGGGATGCTTCCGCCCGACGAGGAATAACCGGACGCGCCGCTTTGCCGCACTTTTCCGAAAACGCTTGCATTTTACGCGCGCGCGGGATATAATGGAACTATGAAACTGCAAAAGACAGACGAAGCGGCATTTTCCGCCGCGCTCCCCTCTCCCATTCCCACCTTCGGCGAAGCGACTCATGTGCAGGGCGCCTCGGTGCAGACGGCGGGCAGCCTCGTTCACATTGTCAGCGGCGGGCGGTTCAAACGCTTCCCCGCGGGCAGCGAACGCATCCGCGTCGAACGCGGCGCGGGATATTTCAAATGGGCGCGCGGAGAGACGCCCTTCGCTGCGGGAGATACCTTCCTCGCGGAGGGGCTGGAAGAGTACGAGCTGAACGGCGCGGGAGAATTTCTCGTCGTAAAATCGTAAAAATTGCCAAACCTAATACAAGGCAGGTAACGCTATGAAAGAGAACAAACCGGATACGGCTGCCGGACGCCCCGCCAAACAGACGCGGGCGGAGAAAAAACGGGCGCAGAAGGCGACGCAGGCACAGCAGCTCGCGCTGGAAAAACAACTCGTGAAGGAGGGCAAGGTCCTTCCCCGCACGCGATACACGCCCAAGGGCTACCTCGGGCGCATTCTTGCGCTGCTTCTGGCATTTCTCTTCGGTATGCTCGCCGTCGTGGGCGGACTGCTGGGCGGCGGATACTTCCTTGCCGTCACCCCGTCGCGCAATCTGCTCAACTTCCTCAAACTCAACGAGGGACTTCTCACCGAGGAATACCTCGATAAATCGGTCATCGACATCGTTACGGACGTCCGCAACGACATCAATTCCCTGACCGAGCCGCAGAACATCAGCCTCTCCACCTTCTCCAAATACTCTCCCGTCGTGGACAAAATGGTGGACAGCATCGTCGAGCAGGTGAGCGCATACGGCATTTCCGTTGACAAGACGACGCTCTCGACGACGCCCCTCGGCGGGCTCGCCTTCTACCTCATGGACGACGTGATCATGACCGCACAGCTCGGCGGAATGCTCTCCGTGAACGCAGAGAGCGAACCCTTCATGATCGCGCTCTGCTACGGCACGGAAGGCTCGAACGAGGAAGGCGGCGACTATCAGATCGTGGACGGGCAGATCGTCATGAACGAGGGCAAGGAGGCGCGCACGCTGGGCGCGCTCGTCTCCGAAGCGAACACGATCATCAATTCCATGCCCCTCGAATCCATTCTCGACGCGGGCATCGACTCCGCCGCCGTCATTCTCGCGCTCTGCTACGGCACCGAGGGCGTGAACTACACCGTGGACGAGAACGGCGGGATCACCATGCTCACCGATCCGCTCACGGGCAAGCCCTACCCCGTCCGCAAGGTCGAGGACCTGACGGGCAACTCCGACCTCATTCAGAACGTGACCATCGGCGACGTGACCACCATCGACGAAAACACGACGGGGATCCTCCTCGCCATCAAGGATTGGACGCTGAGCGACCTTTCCGACGCGTCGCGCATCGAATCGCTCCGCCTTTCGCAGGTCGTCACCATCGACGAAAAATCCGCGCCCATCCTCAAAGCAATGCAGGATTGGCGCATCTCCGATATGACGGACGCGGACATGGTGGATTCCCTGACGCTGGGGCAGATCATCGAGATCACGGAAGATTCCGCGCAGCTGCTTAAATCCATTGCCGATACCCCCATCGGCGACCTCTCGGCTACCATCGACACCCTGCGCCTGTGCGACATTCTCGACAAGGAAGCCATCGAGGGGAACAAGATCCTGCGCAACCTGAAAATGAGCTCGCTCGATACGCTGGCGGACGACATTCAGGACCTCACCGTCGCGCAGGTCTTCGGCGACGAGCTGTATTCTTACCTCGATATGAGCGATAAGGGTACGAAAGGCATGACGTACAGCGACCTCATCGGCGGGTATAATCATCTTGCCGATCCGAACAGCGACACGGCAGGCACAAACACGCTCCGCCCCGAGGCGATCAGAGCGGACGATCTTAAAACCGAAGAAACGCGCAAAACGACCGCAGGCGCGCAGATCGTGCTGGAAGGATACTTCCGCGAGGACGTTCTCGGCGGGCAGAGCGCGCCTTTGAGCAGCGTCATCGGAAGCGGAGCCGTCTACCGCCGCCTCATCGAAAGGACGACGGGCGAGGGCGAAGACACGGTGACGACGGTCGAAACGCAGTATTACGTCAAAGACACCGTTGAAATTATCCCCAATGCGTACGAATGGAAATATATCGACTACGCAAACGGCGGCGAAGCGACGGCGCTGCCCGACAATACTTCCGTTCTCGCGGAAGCGGACGTCCCCGAAGAATATACCAAGCTCGATCCCGAACAGGGAACGGAGCGGTACTATACGGAAAACGGCGGCGAAACAACCTATTACTACTTCTGCACGGAGCGCATTCATATCCGCGACGGCGAGCCGCAGACCGAACGCGTGGCGTATCCCCTCTGCACGGATTCCCGCGGGGTCTACGTCTACCGCTACGTTCTGGAAGAGACGCAGCTCGAAGACGGTTCGATCGTCTATGCGGAGAACTCCGTCCGCGAGCGCGTCGACCTCGAACGCACCGTGACGGAATATAAATATAAAGACAGCGGCAAGCCCGTCGTGTTCGCCACGAAAGAGATCGAAGGCGAGCCCGTCAGCGTACCAGATTACGCCTATGTCGTCTGGGGCGAGGGCGAGGACGCGCAGACGGTGCGCTTTATGCACCGCGCGGCGCACGAGCGGCAAAAGACCGACCCCGAAACGGACGAACCCGTCTTTGACGAGGACAACAACCCCGTCATGGAAGAAGTTCCCGAACGCTGGTGGATCGTCGTCGAATCGGACGTTCAGCCCAAATATTACTACAAGAGCGGCACGGATTCCGAAGGGAACCCGACGACGGCAACCTTTGTAGAGGAAAAGGATACAGAACTCACGTGGACGGCAACCTGGACGCCGACGGAGGAGGACGGCACGGCGGGGCAAAGGCGCGAGGACGTTGCCGTGGACCGCTATCTGAGCGGGGTCTGGTATCTGCTGTTCGGCTGCGAGATCTGCCCCGGGACGGCGGAGAGCGGGTGCACGCACGGCACGGGCGACGCGCCCGAAGGCTCGCTGCACTTCATCGACGGACTTGACAACACGAATATGCCCATTCTCGACATTGCGTCCGTCATGACGGACGCCTCCACGACCATCAAGACGCTTCCCCTCTGGATGCTCTGGCTGCACGAATTTATCGACGAAAACCCGTTTGCCGACCTCCCCTACGATTACGAACTCAAAGGGGAAAACAACATGACGATCGCAACGATGCAAAACTTCAACGAGTTCTCCATCAACAACATGATGAGCTATATCAAAGAAATTCTCGGCAATATCCCTCCGACGGGCGGCTGATAAACGCGCGGCGCAAACGCGCGCACAAAATTTGAAAACGTATGCGTGCGGAAGTCAAAATCGGTTGACTTCCGCACAATTTTATTGTACAATACAAAGACGGGCAGAAGATGCCCGAACAAGCCTTGCATACCCGCGAGGTATGCCGATTAAGACCGGGAGGTGAAATATTATGCAGAAGTACGAGATGCTCATCCTGCTCCGGAGCGACATGGAGGACGAGGCGAGAGAGGCAGAACTCAAAAAGTATGCCGACATCGTCACCACGATGGGCGGCGCCGTTGAGGCGACCGACAAGTGGGGCGTGAAAAAGACGCAGTACCCCATCGCGTTCAAGACGGATGCGTTCTACGCGCTCATGACGTTCCATGCAAACGGCGCAGCGGTCCGCGAACTTGACCGTATCGCCGGCATTTCCGACGTCGTCCTGCGCCGCATGATTACGAAAGTCGAGGAAAAGTAAAATGACGAAGGTGTTTTTGATCGGAAATCTCACGCGCGATCCGGAGCTTACGGAGACTTCGGGCGGCGTGCCCGTATGCCGCTTCGGCGTTGCCGTGAACAGAGGTTACGGCGAAAACCGTGCGACGGATTTTTATAACGTGACCGCATGGCGCAGACTTGGCGAACAGGTCGCCCAGTACACCAAAAAGGGAAACAAGATCGCGGTGTACGGGGATTTGCAGATCCGCCAATACGATGGCAACGACGGCGTCCGCCGCACCTCGGTGGACGTTATGGCGCAGGACGTTGAGTTCCTGACCCCTAAGGGCAGTTCCGACGGCGGCAATGATTTCTACGATGCACCCTCGGGCAATGAGCGGAGCGCCGCGCCCAAGAAAAAGCCTGCGCTCGAAGCGTTCGACGACGACGGGGACATCCCCTTCTGAACGCAGCATTTGAATTCATAAGGAGTGATTATCATGGAAGAGAACGAAGTCGTTACGGAGCAGACCGCACCCGCGGAAGCAGCTCCCGAGGCGCCTGTCCGCGAGAGAAGCGAAGCGCGCGAGCGGGCTCCCAAGAAAAACTACAAGAGACAGAATTACAAGAAGGTCTGCCTGTTCTGCCAGGAAAAGAGCACGATCGACTACAAAGAGACGAACAAGCTCCGCAAGTTCATCAGCGAGGGCGGCAAGATCCTGCCCCGCCGCATGACCGGCACCTGCGCAAAGCACCAGCGCGAACTCGCGACCGCGATCAAGCGCGCGCGCGTTGCTGCGCTCCTGCCCTTCAAAGCAGACTGATCGTCCCGCAAAGGGTACAAAAAACGCCGCCTTTCAAGGGCGGCGTTTTTGTTTTGAAGTTTTGTGTTGCAATCGCGCGCGGACGGTAGCGCGCCGCCCGCAGAAAAGGAACCCACCAGCTTAGCTGGTGGTTCTTCATTATACTTCGCCTGCGGCTCGTGCCGCCAAAGGCGGGGCGGGCATAGCCCTTGACTACTAGC
>CAJFFP010000017.1 GCA_904373325.1 Candidatus Gallimonas merdigallinarum | reverse complement strand
TTTATGCAGGGTCTTATTTTTGCGTAAACAGGAACTTCGACAGGAATTGAGGGTGGAGGCGTTTGCGCGAGCAAACGGTTTGCGTAAGGGGGCGGGCAGCGGACGGCATGGGAGCAAACCGTGTTTTTACATTATATTATAATATATATAGGGCAATCCGCTCTGTCGGCGGTTTCTGTTATCGGATGAATCATAAATATTTTCGGAAAAAACCTCCTCCGAACAGTTGACAAACGGCAAGATTTTCCGTATAATAAGAAAAAAGTTCGCATATGCGAACTTAATATTTGCCACATAGTTCGCTTATGCGAACTATAAATGGAGGTGCGGCATTGAGCGAAGCGGAATATTCGATCGGACGGCATTGCGGCGTGACGTTTGCGGGACTTAAACCCGCAAGTCTTGTGAATCTCCGCAGGGGAGACCGTCATACCGTCGCAAGACTTGCGCGCTGTTTCAGAAGGCGCGGATTCTCCTTCGTGATTTTGCGGGAGACGGATGAGCGGCAGACGCTGTATATCTATCATGCGGAAAAACTTGGTCGCGTTCTGCTCTCCGATGCGGTAAAAGACTTTTTGTATGCGCGCGGCTATCGCTATTCGAGCGTATCGGAAGCGATTGCGAATTTAAAGGAGCGCATGGCGGGGGAATTTCCGCATGAGATCGGCGTGTTTCTCGGGTATCCGCTGGACGATGTCCGCGGCTTTATCGAAAACCCGCACGGCGGAAAAGTTTGCGGAACATGGAAAGTTTACGGCGACGAGGCGCAGGCAGAAAAGGCATTTGAGCGTTTCAAACGGTGTTCCGCCTGTATCTGCCGCCATATGGACAGCGGAAAATCACTCGCGCAGATCTTTAACGTGGGTTGAAAAATATTTCGGAGGTGTATTATGAAAATTTCTATCGTGTATTGGTCCGGCACGGGCAACACGGAAGCAATGGCAAATGCGATCGCTGATGGTGCGAAGGATGCGGGCGCGGAGGTCGAACTCCTTCCCGTTGCCGCCGCAGGCGAAGAGATCCTTGCGAGCGACGTTATTCTGTTCGGCTGTCCCGCAATGGGCTCGGAAGAGCTGGAAGAGAGCGAATTTGAGCCGTTCTTCTCTTCCGTGGAAAGCAGGCTTACTGGGAAAAAGGTGGGACTGTTCGGCTCTTACGATTGGGGCGACGGCGAATGGATGCGCACATGGCAGGCGCGCGTCACCGCGGACGGCGGCGTAATGATCGCAGACGGGTTGATTGCAAACAACACGCCCGACGAAGTAGCGCTCGCCGAATGCAGGGCGCTCGGCGAAACGGCGGCAAAATAAGCAATTTCTTCCAATTTATTTTCTTCCAAAGCAAAAAAGGGACGGTTCGTCCCTTTTTTGCTTATAAAATGATTTCCATACCGTATTTCTGAACTTTAAGCCCCAGACTCTGATAGAATTTCAGGGCAGAACTGTTGCCTTCCCACACGTTGAGCGTCACGTTGTAGAAACCGTTCATGCGCGCATAGGCGAGGACGTGTTTGTACAGCGCGCGCCCGACGCCCGTTCCGCGTTCGCTTTCCTCAACGCACAGATCGTCGATGTAGAGCGTTGTATGCCGCGGTTCGTTTGTTCCGTCGTGCGTTTCGTGTTTGCAGAATGCGTAGCCGATCAGAGTACCGTTCCGCCGCGCGGCAAATACGGGGCGCGTTTCATCATGCAGGAGCCGCGAAAGCGCTTCGTCGGTATATTTTCTCCCGCCTCTTAAAAAGAGATCGGGGCGGATTGCGGCGTGGACGTTGTTGACTTGCAGCAGGAGCGCGCCGATGCGCGGAATATCGCGTTCATCCGCGCGGCTTATCTCAATTTTCCGATCATCCATATCCGGATTATACGCTTTTAACGGGCAGAAAGTCAAGTTTCTTCAAGCGGAAATTAGTTTTATATTTATATAAAATATTTTAGAAAGTCATCAAAAAAATTTTTCCGATAACCGTTGACAAAAGTCAAATCTTTGGTATAATGTAAGTAGCGAGCAGGGCGCCGTCCCGCGCCGCGCAAAAGCGGCGGAACAGGCAAGGAGTTTTCAGGAGTACATATGGTACATTTCACGTTGGATGCAAAGAAGAGGGGAGTGGAGGTTTCCAAAGAGCTTTACGGTCTCTTTTTTGAAGACATTAACCAAGCGGCAGACGGCGGACTCAACGCCGAAATGGTCATTAACAATTCGTTTGAATTTGAGTACTTCTCCTACGACGATTACAATGCTGAGAGCTGGGTGGATTGCCGCAGCGCGAACTGGTTCTATTGGGATATTTACGGCGCTGGTCCGAGATATATCTCCAAAGTCGGCGGCATGAACGCCAACAATCCCACCTATCTCGTTCTGAATGTCGGCGGGATCTATCATCTCGAAAATCCCGGGTACTACACCAACGGCGGGTACGATATGTACGGTATGCCCGTCTACAACAAGGAGACGTACAACTTCTCCATGTGGGTGAAACGCCTCGGGTTCAAGGGCGTTGCCAAAGTCTTTATCCGCGGCGCGCACGGTCGCCACACGACGATCGGCGAGATCGCTATTCCCGAAGGCGACGAAGGGGACTGGATCAAGGTTTCCACGTCCGTCGTGGCGGAAAAAGATACGATGGGCAGACTCTGCATCATCTTCGAGGGCAACGGTCAGATCGGTATCGACTACGTTTCCCTGCTCCCCGCGACGACGTGGGGCGACCCGAACAAGTACAGAAACGGAAAACTTTCGCCCCGCATGGTGCAGGTGCTCAAAGACTGCCACCCCGCGTTCCTGCGTTTCCCCGGCGGCTGCGTCGTCGAGGGTGACGTCGGGTTCGACTATCAGTATAAATGGCGCAACACGGTAGGCCCGCTCGAACAGCGCAAGCAGATCCCCAACGTCTGGCGTTATATGCAGTCCTACGGCATCGGATTCTATGAGTATTTCTGCCTCTGCGAGGACATCAACGCGGCTCCGCTGCCCGTCCTTCACTGCGGCGTGCTCTGTCAGATCCGCATGGGCGAGCAGCGCAAGACGGGTTATCAGCGCATTATGCCCGGCACGCCCGCGTTCAAGAGCGAGGTGATCGACAACGTTGCCCACCTCATCTACTTTGCAAAGGGCGACGTTTCGTCGAGCGATCCCAAGGAAGCGTATTGGGCGAAAGTGCGTGCCGATATGGGACACCCCGCGCCGTTCGATCTTAAATACCTCGGCATCGGCAACGAAAACTGGGGCTACGAGTATTTCGATAACTTCGCTTCCTGCCTTCTCGGCGTGCGGCAGTATATCTACAAGGGCAAGCTCACCGACCTTCTGAAACTCTTCGATATTACCGTCGTTACGACGGCGGGCGTGGATATCCGTCCGCAGGATTCCAACGATAACTGGAAGATCATCAACGAGAAATACCGCGATATGATCGTGGACGAGCACGTCTACAATTCCTATCAGTGGTTCATCGACAATACGAAGCGTTACGACTGCTACGACCGCGACGGCGCGAAGGTGTTCATGGGCGAGTACGCTATGCACACGATGTCGGACGGCAGAGGTCGGCTCAACGGCGACAACAACCTGCGTTCGGCGCTCTCCGAGGCGGCGTTCCTCACGGGCTGCGAGCGCAACTCCGACGTCGTAAAGATGACGTGCTACGCGCCGCTCTTCGCCGCAACGTATAACTATCGCTGGACGCCCGACATGATCTGGTTCAATGCGCGCGATATTATGCTCACGCCCAACTACTATGTGCAGCAGATGTTCGCGGCGAATGTCGGCAAGTACACGCTGACGGACGTCTCGAAAGTGGACGACGACAATTCGGGCGGACTGCTCATCGGCGGACACCGCACGGCAAGCGCGATCGCAAGCGTGACGGTGCGCGATATCAAGTCGGGCAAGGAACTCTATCATCACTCCTTCAAAGACGGGCTTGGCGGCTGGAAAGTCTATCCCAACTGCCGCGGCGGGCACTTTGAGAACGGCGAACTCATCATCGAAGAGAGCGACGCGTTCAACGGGTACTATCTCGACGATCAGAAATTCGGCAACTGCGAAGTGGAAATTTCCTTCCGCCGCATTTCGGGCGAGCAGAGCTTCATTGCGGGCGTGGGCGTTTCCGACGTGCGCGACGCGGGAACAATGGATAACGCGGGCTTCTCGATCTGCTGCCAATACGGGAAGAACCATAAGGGTTACGACGTATCCTTCGATAAGCGCGTGGACTTCATGCGCACCGTCTGCGAGATGATGGGTAAGGATAAGTTCCTCGGTTACAGCCCCGAAGGGAACATTCTTAAACTTCGCTATACGACCAAGCATTTTGACGCGCATATCTTCAAGGACGGCGCATGGCACGAGATCCTTTCCAAGAACGTATGGAAGGTCAACGAGCGTATTTTCCAATCCGCGACGGTGGGCGACGACGGCAAGATCTATCTGAAAGTCGTCAACGTATCCGGAAAGGACGAAAAGATGAAGGCGCAGCTCGTCGGCTTCGAGGGCAGAAAGAAGGCGACCGTTACCACGCTCTGGCACGAAGACGTGACGGTCATCAACGAGATCGACGTACGCGCGGGCAAGACGCATAACATCGAGCCTGTCGTCTCCGAGATCGAAGTCAAAGACGATACGCTCTGCGCAACACTCAAAAACAATAGCGTTTCGGTGTTCGTCATCGAATAAAGCGAAATCAATCGAAAAACTCCGCTTCGGCGGAGTTTTTTTGTGCCTTTTATATACTGAGATCGGCGCAATCGCCTGAACAAAAAGAATTGAAAAGCATTTTTACTATATAACAAATGGTAAAACAAAGCCGATTTTGCACTCCGATTTTCGGCGGAAATGATATTTTGCAATTTCCCGTCATATCATATACCATGCTCGGATTCCTTCCGCCGCGGCTTTCGGACGCCGTGCGCCACGTCAATTTAAATTTTTTGTACGAGCTTCGTATCCGTGCGGACAAGCCCTTGCGCGCCAACGTCGGCGGCGCGTTCGTCTATCTCGGTCCGCGCGGGATTGCGGAACGGGCGGAGGACGCGCTCTTTCCCACGCAGGAGGAAATTTCCGACACGCTCTTCGCGGCGAGCGGATTTTCCGTGTATTCCGTTGCGGAACAGCTCAAAAAGGGGTTCGTGACGGGAAAAGAGGGCGAGCGCATCGGCGTTGCGGGTTCGTTCGTGTATGAGCGCGGCAGCCCGCTCTCGGTCAATAACGTCACGTCGCTCTGCGTGCGCGTGCCGCATGCGGTCGAGGGGTGCGCGGAGGAAATATATGCGCGCTGTCTGTACGATAAAATGCGCTCGCTCATTCTGCTGTCGCCGCCGGGCGAAGGCAAGACGACGCTGCTGCGCGATCTGAGCCGCCTCGTGTGCGGGCGGAAAAAGCTCAATGTGCTCGTGAGCGACGAGCGAGGCGAGCTTTCCGCAGGGGATCTGGGGGAGACGGCGGACGTCATTCGTTATGCGGACAAACTGACGGCGTTCACTGCGGGGATCCGCGCCATGCGCCCCGACCTTATCATAACGGACGAGCTTCTTCCCGAGGACTACGCGGCGGTACGGCGCGCCATGCAGGGCGGGATTTTTGTGTTCGCGTCCGCGCATCTCACGCGGAAAGAGGACGTTCCCGAAAAACTTTTTTCGCGGTATATCGTGTTGGACGGGCTGGGACGGATCGGGACGATCAGCGGAGCGGATACAGATGCTGTGGCTTAAACTTCTGCTTGCGGGGCTGTCCATCGGATTCTGCGTGCTGCTCGGGTATCTTGCCGCAAACAAATACCGAAGCCGCCAAAAGTTTTACGAGCAGTTCTATCATTTCAACGAATGCTATCTGAACGAGCTTGGCTACGCCCGCAAGCCGCTGCCGCAGTTCCTTGCCGAACATGAGTTTACGGGCGATTTCAAAAAGACGATTGACGCGTTTATCGCGGGAAAAGACGATAAAGTTCTGCATTCCTTTTTATCCGACGAGGAGCGAACGGAATGCGCGGAATATTTTTCCATGCTCGGAAGAGGCGACGCTCTTTCGCAGAGCGGATTTTTCTCGGCGCGGCGCGCCGCGCTGGAACAGAAGAAGGCGGATACCGAAAAGGAGGCGAAGGCGAGAGGGGCGCTGTATCTGAAACTCGGACTGCTTGCCGGGTTGGCGTTCGTCATTCTCATCATCTAATGGACGTTTCAATCATCTTTAAGTTGGCAGCCATCGGAATCCTTGTCACGGTCGTGTGTCAGATCCTGAAAAAATCTGACCGCGACGACATTTCCACCGTCGTCTCCATTGTTGGGCTTGTGATCGCGCTCACCATTGCGGTGACGATGATCGGCGATCTGTTCGAGACGATCCGCGATATTTTTCAGATCACATGACGGCGCAGATCTTTCAGCTCGTCGGGATCGCGTTTATTACGGCGGTCGCCGCGATCCTCGTCAAGAGCACAAAGCCCGAACTCGCCGTCGTCATCAGCATTGCGGGCAGCATTATTCTGCTGCTGTTCGTCTTTGAGGTCTTTCGCGGAAGCATTTCGCTCTTTACCGATATTGCCGAGGCGACGGGGCTGAACTCGACCATTGTAAAAACACTTCTGAAAATGGTCGGGATCGGGTATCTTGTGGAGTTCAGCGCGGGCATTCTCTCCGACTTCGGGCAAAATTCCCTCGCGGACAAACTTATATTTTGCGGAAAAATTCTCATTCTCGTGCTTGCCGTGCCGATTTTGGAGAGCGTGCTCTCTCTGGTGGGCGAGCTTTTGGGGCTAATCGCATGATCAGACGCTCGGTAAAAAAACGTCGGGGACGGCGTCTCGCGCCGCTTCTGATCGCGCTGTTTGCGTCCGTTCTCCTGCTGTTGTGTTTTTCGGGAAATCCCGTGGCGGCGTCCGCATACACCTCGGAGGAGCAGGAAGCGCTCGACCGTCTGGAAGAGGAGGTCGAAGAACTCCTCGGCTCGCTCGATACGGACGAGTTGCAGGCGTATCTCGATTCCTTCGACGAGTACCGCGGAAAGGACGTCAAGGAAATGCTGGCAAGCCTTGTTACAGGCGATTTTGCGCTGGAATACGATTCGCTTTTTGAGGCGGTGCTGGGGCTTGTGTGGGAAGAGGGGCGCGCAATGCTTCCCGCCTTTGCGGTCATTTTAGCGGTTGCTGTGCTTTGCGGAATCCTGAACTCGGCGAAAAATGGATTTTTGCAAGGTACTATGTCAGACATAATACACTTTGTAGCCTATGTTTCCGTCGGCGCAGTCATTCTGGCGGTCCTGACCAACGTCTTACAGACGGGGTTTTCCGCGATCGCGCAGATGCAGAAACAGATGCAGATCGTCTGTCCGATTCTTCTGACGCTGATGGCGGCGAGCGGCGGCGCAGTCTCGGCGGGGGTGTTCCGCCCCGCAGTGGCATTTCTTTCAAGCGGGATATGCGAACTGTTTACCGCCGTCGTTCTCCCGACGTCCGTCGTCGTGATCGCGCTCACGTTTGCGGGAAATCTGTCCCCCGAAGTGCGCTGCGAAAAATTGGGCGGACTCTTCAAGAGCGTCAATAAATGGCTGATCGGGCTGACGCTCGGGCTGTTTACGCTCTTTCTCACGGTGCAGGGAATTGCCTCGGCGCAGTACGACGGCATTTCGCTCCGCACCATCAAGTATCTCGTTTCGGGGTCCGTTCCCATCGTGGGCGGATTTCTCTCGGGCGGAGTCGATCTCGTGCTGGCGGGAAGTTCGCTCATCAAGAGCGCGCTCGGCTCGTTTTCCGTGTTCCTGCTGTTCGCCACGATTTTGCGCCCCGTACTGTTGTTTGCGGCGTTTCAGCTATTTTTAAGGCTTTGCGCGGCGGCGACGGAGCCTGTCGGCGGAAAGATTTCCTCCTTTTTGAGTTCGCTCGCAAATGATTGCGGTTTTTTCGTGGCGGGATTGCTGTGCGTGGCGTTTTTGTATTTCCTCACAGTCATTCTGCTCGTCTGTTCCGCGGGAGTGATTCTGTAATGAAAACGTATATTCTCGCCATTGTCGGGATCGTTCTTGTTTCCGCCGTCATCACTATGATCGCGCCCGCGGGAAAGATGGGGAAGTTTTTAAAGGGCGCGACAAAACTCGCCATTCTCTTCGTGCTACTGCTCCCTGTAAAATCTCTGCTTTCGGACGGCTCTCTGACCGTCTCGGGCGGAGATATGGCGCTCGATCGGGATTATCTGGCGCACTGCGCGCAGAGGCTCGGGGAGGAGGACGCGGCGGCGATCGTCATCTCGCTGGAAGAGGAGTACGGCGTGACTGCCGCCGCAAAGGTGGAACGAAATGCAGATGCGACATTTTCCTACCAAAAAATCGTCGTTCGGATTCTTGATTTCGGAATAAGCGGCGAGGACGAACATATATATATGATAGAAAAAATCGAGTCGGAGCTGGAATCCTATTACGGATGCGACGCGGAGGTCTCATGAAAGAGACGGTCAGAAAGCTGTTTGCCAACAAAACGGCGCGCATTCTCATCATAGCGGGCGCGGCGCTTCTGCTGTTGCTGCTGTGCTGGGCGGTGTTCGGAAGGTCGGAAAAAAGCACGGCGACTTCTGCGGGCTATACGCCGACCGCCGAAGAGACGCGCCTTTCCGCGATCCTCTCACAGATCGAGGGCGCGGGAACGGTCAATGCAATCATTACCGAAGAAGAGGGGGTTCCCGTCTCCGCAGTCATATTTTTTGACGGAACGGACGGAATCCTGACGAGGCTCCGCCTCACGCAGGCGGCAGCGGCATCCCTCAACATTGCCGAAAACAGGGTTCTGGTATACCCTGCGGGAAAATAAAAAAATTATGGGTCAAGGAGATAAAACCATGTCGAACGCGAAGAAAATTGCACTAATGTCAACGCTCGTGTTGCTGCTTGCCGTAACGGCGATCTTCAACTTCGTGCTTGCGGGTACGCAGACGGCGAGCGTGGATGCCGACGTCGAAGTCAATTATTTCACGACTTACCGCGCAGACCGCAACTCGACGCGGAGCGAGGAATTCGTTCAGCTCGACAGCGTGATTTCCGCATACGCGGAGGGGACGGAGGAGCATACCGCCGCCGTGGCGCGCAAGCAGGAACTTGTAGAGATGATGGAGGACGAACTCGTTATGGAATCCATCATCAAGACGATGGGATTTTCGGACGCAGCGGTTGCGATCGGAGACTCGAACAACATCAACGTTTTCGTCAATTCGAGCGAGCTGACTTCCGAAATGGTCACGAAAATCTTCTACGCGCTCGAAGTTGAGCAGAAAATCCGCGACGGCAACATTATAATTATGCCTGTTTATGCGGAAAGTTGAAAAAAACAGTGGTAAATTCTGAAATTATGTGCTATAATAGTATCCGCAAAGGAGAGGATTATGGCAAGCATCAAGTACAATCCGAACGGACAGAAGGGTAAGATCACATACAGTGCGGACATCGTAAGCGGCATTGTCGTTTTGAGTTTGCAGGAGACGGAGGGCATCGATCTCGTTCCTTCCAAAAATAAGGGCATCAAGCTGTATTTTGAGAAAGAGGGCATTTTCGTCGATATTTCCGTGATCGCTCACTATGGCTATAAGGTTCCCGAGCTTGCGTTCCGCATTCAGCAGAACATCAAGCAGATGGTCGAATCCATGACGAAGTACAAGATCGCTAAGGTGGACGTACACGTTACCAGCGTGGTGTTCCCCGAGAAGAAAGCCGAACCCGCCGAGGCACCCGCCGCGGAAGCCGCAGACGGAAATCATCAGAACTGATCGCATTCCCTTCCGTGACCGGAAGGGAATGTTATAATGAGGAAAAGCAAATGAGAAGCGATGCGAGAGAGGCGGCATTCAAGATCATTTTTGCCGACCTGTTCGGAGGCGACGGGAAAAAGGGTTTCCGCGCCGCGATTTACAAGGAACTTAAACTCAAAGATGAGGAATGCGCGTTTGCGGAAGGGCTTGTGAACGCGGTATTTTCGCACAAGGACGCCCTGATGGAGGAAATCAGCGCGCACGTAACGCGTTTTGCCGATTACCGCATTTATCCCGCGGATAAAGCGGTGCTGTTGCTTGCGCTCGCGGAAATCAGATACTGCGACGACGTTCCGCCCGTCGTTTCCGTCTCGGAAGCGGCGGCGTTGGCGCGCAAATATTCTACGGAAAAATCTGCCGATTTTGTCAACGGCGTGCTTGGAGGAATCATCAACAAATGACTCTGATCGACGGAAAAAAAGTCTCTGCGGACGTTCGCGCGGAGCTGAAAACGGAAACGGCGGCGTTTGAAACGCAGTACGGGAAAAAAGTGGGATTGGCGGTCGTCCTCGTGGGTGAAGATCCCGCTTCGCAGGTCTACGTCCGCAATAAGATCCGCGGCTGCGAAGAGGCGGGGATCCGCTCGTTCGCGCACTATCTTCCCGCAACCGCTTCCCAGAGCGAGGTGGAGGAGCTTGTTTCCGCGCTTGCGGCGGACGACAACGTTCACGGGATTCTGGTTCAGCTTCCGCTCCCGAGGCATCTCGACGAGGAAAAAATTCTCGCGTGCATTCCGACCGCAAAGGACGTGGACGGTTTCTCCGCAGAAAACATCGGTCGGCTTGCCATGCACGAAGAGGGGACGGTTGCCTGCACGCCGAGCGGCGTGATGGAACTTTTGAAGCGTTACGAGATCGATCCGCGCGGAAAGAAGGCGGTCGTCGTCGGGCGGAGCAATATCGTCGGCAGACCGATGGCGCTGCTTCTGCTGAATGCGGACGCAACGGTCACGGTGTGCCATTCGCGTACCGCCGACCTGAAAGCGGAATGCGCGCAGGCGGATATTCTCGTTGCGGCGATCGGGAAACCCAAATTCATCACCGCCGACATGGTAAAAAACGGGGCGGTGGTCGTGGACGTCGGCATCAACCGTGTGGACGGCAAACTCGTCGGCGACGTGGATTTTGAAGAAGTCAGCAAAAAGGCGTCCTATATTACGCCCGTTCCCGGCGGCGTCGGTCCGATGACGATCGCAATGCTGCTGAAAAACGCGGTCGCGTGCGCAAAACGGGCGGTCAGATGACGGATTTCAAACAAAAATACGAAGAATATCGCGCGCATTTCGAGGATTATCTCGTGCAGGCGTGCGACTCGATGGCGTTTCAGCCGTCTGTTCTCACGGAGAGCATGCGCTATTCCCTGCTTTCGGGTGGAAAACGCGTGCGCCCCGTGCTGTTTTTTGCCGCCTTGGAAGCGTTCGGCTTAAACTATCGCGGCGAAGAAAGGCTCGCGTTTGCGCTGGAATGTATTCATACCTATTCGCTCATTCATGACGATCTCCCCGCCATGGACGACGACGATATGCGCCGCGGGAGACCTTCCAACCATAAAGTATTCGGCGAGGCGAACGCCATTCTTGCGGGGGACGCGCTGTTATCGTACGCGTTCGATCTTCTGCTTGCAGAGAGCGGGCGGAGTGAAAAGCATCTCGCCGCGGCGCGCACGCTCTCCAAAGCGGCAGGCGCGGAGGGGATGGTCGCGGGGCAGTCCGCCGACCTTCTCTATACGGGAAAAAACGGCGGAGAAGAGGAGCTTGCGTTCATCTATCGGAATAAAACGGGGCGGCTGATGGCTGCGCCCGTTGCGATGGCGGCAGATCTTGCGGGGAAAAACCGCGCGGAGGCGGAGGCGTTCGGGCTTGCGCTCGGCGCGCTGTTTCAGTTGACAGACGACATTCTCGACGAGGTGGGCGAAAGTTCCGCGCTCGGAAAGACGACGGGAAAGGACGCCGCGGAAGATAAACTGACCGCCGTAAAAATTTTCGGCTTGGAGGGAGCGCGCCAACGTGCGGCGCAATGCGCTGCGCGGTGCAGAGAACTGCTCGGAACAATGGACGCCGATCGGAGTTTTTTGGGCGATCTTGTCGATCGGGTTCTCATGCGCAATCATTGAAGATATGGAGAAAATTACGCACGAGGCGCTTGAAGGCGCCTCTGTATCGCAATTACAGACGTTGTGCGAACAGATCCGCGAGGAGATCTTCCGCACCGTTTCCGTGCGCGGCGGACATCTCGCGTCCAATCTCGGCGTGGTGGAGCTTACCGTAGCTCTGCACCGCGTTTTTGATTTTCCGAGAGATAAGATCATTTTTGACGTGGGGCATCAGTGCTATCCACACAAACTTCTTTCCGACCGCGCCGACGCGTTTTCCACGCTGAGAAGCCGCGGCGGGATCTCGGGATTTCCAAAACGCGCGGAGAGCGAATACGACAGCTACGATACGGGACACGCGGGAACTGCGCTTTCCGCCGCGCTCGGAATTGCCAAAGCGCGTGATTTGAAGGGCGAAAATTTCGACGTGATCGCGCTCATCGGCGACGGTTCGTTCAATAACGGTCTGATCTACGAGGCGCTCAACAGTCTGCGCCTTATGAATACGCGCGTTCTGATCATTCTCAACGATAACGGAATGTCTATTTCGCCTACGGTCGGCGGCACGCACGAAGTTCTGGAAGAACTTAAATGCGGAAACGCGCCCATCGAGGACGTCCGCCTGTTTGAACGGTACGGCTTGGAATATATGGGCGTATATGCGGGCAACGATCTGGAAAGCCTGCTTCCCGTTCTTTCCGAAGCAAAGCGGAAACTGCAAAACGGCAGCGTGCTTCTGCACGTCACAACGAAAAAGGGGCAGGGGCATCCGTTCTGCGAACAGGCGCCCGACCTGACGCATGGCGTCTCTCCCGGGAAAAAGGGCAGGGAATATTCGACCGCCTTGGGCGAGGAGTTGGTGTCGCTGGCAAAAACGGATAAGCGGATCGTCGCCGTGACGGCCGCCATGACGGACGCGCTGGGACTCCGACCCTTCTTTGAAGCGTTCCCCGACCGCGCTTTTGACGTCGGAATCTGCGAAGAACACGCCTCGGTGCTTTCCGCCGCGCTTGCGGCGGAGGGGATGCGCCCGTATTACGCCATTTATTCCACGTTTTTGCAGCGCGCGTTTGACGAGGTCATTCACGACGTCTGCGGGCAGAATCTGCCCGTTACGTTCTGCATTGACCGTGCGGGGGTCTCCGGCTCGGACGGAGAGACGCACCAAGGGGTGTTCGATCTTTCCTACCTTGCGCCCATTCCAAATCTGACGATTGCTATTCCCGCGAATATCTCGGAATTCCGCGCGATGCTCCGCATGAGTACGAAAATGAATGCGCCGCTTGCGATCCGTTACCCGCGCGAAGGGGAAGAAGGAGCGTTTTCCCCCATTGAAATTGGAAAATTTGACATTTTACATAGTAATATGTCTGACATAATAATATACGCGGCGGGGGAACGGTGCCTTCGTCTTGCGGAACAAATCTATCGGCGGGCAAAGGAAGAAGGGATTGCGCTTTCCGTCGTCAACGCGCGGTTTTTAAAGCCGCTGGATACGGAGCTTCTGGACGCGCGCCCTGAGCGTTACGTCATCACCATTGAGGACAACGCTTTGATCGGCGGATTGGGCGACGCCATTGCGCGCCATCTGAGAAACCGCGGAAAGGAGATTTATTCCTTCGGGTACGGCGACGCGTTTATTCCGCACGGAGACGCGCGCGGGCTGTTTGCGGAGTTCGGTCCGAACGAGGAAAAAATTCTTGCCTGCGTGAGAGATTGCCATGCGCGCGGATAGTTTTTTCGCCGAAAAATATGGTTCGCGCACGCGTGCGAAGGAAGCGCTCTTAAAGGGGCTTGTCTTGCGCGCAGGAAAACCGCTCTCGCCCTCGGACGACGTAAAAGAGGGCGACGAAATCCAATTTCTCGACGCGGCGGAAACGTACGTCTCTCGCGGCGGCTTTAAACTTGCGCGCGGGCTCGATACGTTCGGCGAGAGCGTTGAAGGCTGCGTTTTTGCCGATCTCGGGGCGAGTACGGGCGGATTTTGCGACGTTCTTCTGCGGCGCGGAATAAAGCGCGTCTATGCTGTCGACGTCGGCGAGAGCCAGCTCGATATGCGCATTGCAAACGATCGGCGCGTGACCGTCATGGACGGCGTCAATGCGCGCTATCTCAAAAAGGAAGATTTTCCCGAACAACTCGACGGGGTCGTTTCCGATCTCAGCTTTATTTCGTTAAAACTCGTCTTGCCGGCGGTCGCGCAACTGCTTTCGGAAGGCGGACGGGCGTTCGTTCTCTTCAAACCGCAGTTTGAGTGCGGCGGCGCGGGGCTTGGAAAGAGCGGGATCCTGCCCGTAAAATACCATAAACCGCTGTTGGCGGATTTTTACGCGTTCTGCTGCGGGCTTGGTCTCGCACCGCAGGGGCTTGTCAACGCGCCCCTGCACGAACGGAAAAATATCGAGTACGTCGTTTTCCTGAAAAAAGGCGCGCATCCCGCCTCTATAAATGAATTTTTGGCGTGTGCGGCGCGCCTGATTTGAATATTTTTATAAAATTTTCGTAATTCCTCTTGCATATATGCAGGATTCGGCTTATAATAAGGGCGATGAATATCGGTATCTATTACAATCTCGAACAGGTCGATCGCTCCGTTGCGGAAAAACTTGCTTCGCTGATTTTTGCGGCGGGGCATACCGCTTCGCTTTTTTCCGATCTCTCGGAGCTGTGCGGCGACCGCCTTGTCGTTCTGGGCGGAGACGGCACGATGCTCCGCGCGGCAAAGCGTGCCTCCGAACGCGGGATTCCCGTGGTCGGGGTCAATTTCGGAAGGCTCGGATTTCTGACGGAGTTTGAGCGCGAGGAAGCGGAAAAGGTCGTTCCGCTTGTACTGGACGAGCATTGCGCCGTGTTAAAGCGCGCAATGCTGGAAGTGGAGCTGAACGGCAATCGGTTCGACTGTCTCAACGAGCTTGCGCTGCTGCATCCCGTCGCGCCCGAAAAGGCGAACCGCGTCGTCACCATTTCCGTCACGATCGACGGCAGTCATGCGGGCGAGTTCATTGCGGACGGACTGATCGTCACCACGCCTACAGGCTCCACCGCGTACTCTCTTTCGGCGGGCGGAAGCATCATGACGCCCGACTGCGAGACGTTCCAGCTCACGCCCGTATGCGCGTTCTCTATGCGCAGTCGCTCGATCGCCTATTCCAATCGCAGCGAACTCGGCTTTTCTCTGCCGCAGGGCGCGCTCGTGCTGTACGGCGACGGCGTATATCTCGGGCAGGCGGGCGCAAAAGATAAGCTCATCGTGCGGAAATCCGTGCGCAGCGCGGCGTTCCTTACGCGCGGTCTCAGCGAATATTTTCGTCGGCTCACAGAAAAAATCAACTAAAAATGGGGGATATTACGCATGGCACGCAACGCAAGGCATACCAAAATCCTTGAAATCATCGGGGAAAAGGAAATCGAAACGCAGGAAGAACTGTGCGCGGAGCTTGCGGCGCAGGGAATGCAGGTCACGCAGGCGACCGTCTCGCGCGACATCAAAGATCTTCGCCTCTTTAAAGTCAAGGGCGCGCAAAAGCGTTTCCGCTACGCTTCCTTGCGCGAGCACGAGGGAGGCGTTTCCGAAAAACTGCGCGCGCTCTTTCAGGCGTGCGTCGTAAAAATTACGCCCGTCAATAATCTGATCGTCGTCAAAACGCTTCCCGGGAGCGGCGCGAACGCGGGCGTTGTGATCGACGGACTTGCCTATCCCGAGGTCGTCGGATCGATCGCGGGAGACGATACCGTCCTTCTGATCTGCGAGACGGCAGAAGCGGGAAAAACCGTGTCGGACCGACTTTCAGCGTTGGTCGGAGCATAAATTCATGTTAAAACGCCTGTTTATACAAAACGTCGCGCTCATCGAGCGCGCGGAAATCGAATTTTCGGAGCGGCTCAACGTGCTGTCCGGCGAGACGGGCGCGGGAAAATCGATCATCCTCGATTCCATTGATTTCGTGCTCGGCGCGAAAGCCGACAGAAGTATGATCCGTTCGGGAGAGGAGTTCTGCCTCGTGCGCGCCGAGTTCACCGCGGAAGATCCGCGCATCAAAGCTGCGCTCGCAGAGCTCGATCTCGACGCGGAGGAGGAGCTTCTCATCTCGCGCAGGCTGACAGCGGACGGCAGGGGAACGCTGAAAGTCAACGGCGTTTCCGTAACGGCGTCCATGCTGCGCCGCCTTACCGCAATGCTGGTGGACGTACACGGGCAGAGCGAGCATTTCTTTCTGCTCAAAGAGAGCAATCAGCTCCGCATGCTTGACGACGTTGCGGGCGAGTCCGTCAGAACGATCAAGGAGGAACTATCCGCCTTGCTTGCGCGCCGCCGCGCCATCGTACAGGACCGCGCGAAACTCGGCGGCGACGAGGGAGAGCGCAGCCGTCGTCTGGACGTCCTGAAATTTCAAATTGACGAAATCTCTTCCGCGCAGCTCAAAGAGGGCGAGGAGGAAGAGCTTCTCGCTTTCCGCGAGCGGTGGCGCAATGCGGAAAAGATTCTGGAAGGGCTTTCCGCGGCGCGTCAGTATCTCACGGCGGACGGCGGGAGCATTGACGCTTTGCGCGGCGCGGCGCGCAGTCTGTCCGCGCTTGCAAAGTTTGGCGATATTTACCAATCGCTTGCGGAGCGGCTGGAAAACGCTGCGGCGGAGGCGGAGGATATTGCCGACGGCGCGGAACGCTGTGCGGACGAGCTGGATATTGACGAGCGCGAGGCGGAGCGCGTCGAGGCGCGTTTAGACGAATTAAAGGCGCTCAAACGCAAATACGGCAACTCCGTTCAGGAAATTTCCGCCTTTCTTGCCAACGCGGAGAAAGAATACGAACTGCTTTCCGACAGCGGCGTACGCTTTGAGCAGCTCTCAAAGGAGCTTGAAAAGACGGAAGATGAGATCTTCTCCGTCTGCACCCGCCTGACTGCGGCGCGCAAAACTGCCGCGCAGTCGTTCACCGGGCGCGTGATCGAGGAGCTGAAAACGCTGAACATCGCTTCCGCGCGCTTTGAAGTACAGTTTGACGATTTTACGCGCGACGACGTATCCAAGGCGACTTCGGAGGGGCTGGGCGGCGTGCGGTTCCTGTTCTCCGCCAACGCGGGAGAACCGCTCAAAGAGCTTGGAAAAATCATCAGCGGCGGCGAAATGAGCCGTTTCATGCTCGCCGTCAAGGCGCAGCTCTCCTCCGTCAATGCGATCGGAACGTATATTTTTGACGAGATCGACGCAGGCATCGGCGGAAAGACGGCGCGCACCGTGGCGGAAAAGTTCTGCAAGATCGCAAAAAACGTGCAGGTCATCGCCGTATCGCATCTTGCGCAGATCGCTTCTTTTGCCGATCGAGAATTTGTCATCGAAAAGAGCGAGGCGGGCGGGAGAACGCACACCGAGATCCGCGAGGCGGAGGGCGCGGCGCGTATCGAGGAGATCGCGCGGCTCATCGGCGGAGACACGGAGAACGAAACTGCGCTCCGCCACGCGGAAGAACTTATCCGTTCCGCTGAAACTTACAAAAACTCCCTTTCATAAGCCTCGGAAAATCCGCATAGAACATTTTCAGCTTACGCAAATTATCTTCTGTACACGGAGGTGTTATGCGTAGGCTGAAATTTTTATTTGTTGCCGCATTGACGGCAGGCTGTCTCCTGTTCGGCGGCAGCGCGCTCTCGGCACAGGCGGCGACAGACTATTATTATATCGGCGGGATGACTGCGGGCTTCTCGCTTTCGGCGGGCGGCGTGGAGATCGTCGGGTTCAAAGAGGTTGTCTCCGAACAGGGCGCGTTCTGCCCCGCAACGGAAGCGGGAATGCGCACGGGCGATTTGATCGTCGCGGTGGACGGGATCCATACGCGGAGTATTGAGGAATTGAACGCCGCATTTGCCCGCAGCAAGGGAAAGTGCGTCAGAATCACGCTCAAACGGGAAGGGGAACACGCGGAAATCGACGTCACGCCCGTCCGCGAGAAGAACAGCGAGAAATATAAAATCGGCATTCTCATCCGCGATACGCTCTCCGGCATTGGTACGGTGACGTATATCGAAAAAGATTCGCTGCGATTCGGCGCGCTCGGCCACGCCGTATGCGCCGAGGACAGGACCGCGCTCACGATCGCGGATTCCTCCGTCTATCTGTGCAGCATCGTCAGCGTCAACCGCGGGGAGCGCGGCAAGGCGGGGGAGCTGAGAGGACTGTTCATGAACGACAGCCGTCTCGGCGCAGCGGATAAGGTGTGCGCCACGGGATTATACGGCAAATTCGCGGACGGGTACGACTTTTCCGCCGCGGAAGCCGTCGAGGCTGCGCCGCTTTCGGAGGCGACGATCGGGAAGGCGATTATCTATTCCACGGTGGACGGCGTTACGCCCGAGGCGTATGAGATTGCCATCGCGAAAGTGGACGCGAATAACCGTGACAATAAAAACTTCGTCATTAAGGTGACGGACGAACGCCTGCTTGCGGAGACGGGCGGCATCGTTCAGGGCATGAGCGGAAGTCCGATCATACAGAACGGGAAACTCATCGGCGCGGTGACGCACGTTTTTCTCAACGATCCGACGCGCGGCTACGGAATCGGCATCGAGAAAATGATCGGAAATTAGCATGATTGAAATCGTCGGGTTCATATGATAGGATATGAACCCGATTTTTGTCGTAAGAGAGATTTTTTCCCGCGCATTGGAGCGGAAAAAACTTCTCATCGTCATTGCGATATGCTTTGTCGTCTGCGCGATCCTCGGGGCGGTTTTCGTCAAAACGCCTGCGGGATACGACTATCATCTTCGGCTCTGCGAACGGTATCTCGACCGCATTTGTTTTTCGGAGCGGAGCGTCGTCGTGATCTTTTTTGAGCGGACGGCGGGGCATACGCTGCTTTTGGCTTTGATTCTGCTCGGCGGGATTCACTTCGCCGCGCTGACGATTCCCGCGGCGGCGCTCTTTTACAGGGCTTGCACGTTCGGCGGGAGTATCGTCATTTTCTTTTCCGTCTATCGGCTGACGGGCGCGCTCGTCGTATTCGTTCTGTATCTGCCCGTTCATCTGCTGTTTGATTGTCTCTTTCTTGCCGCGACGTCGCTCTCCTGCGGGCGCGCGCGGCGATTCTGCGGAGAAGATTTCTTCTGCCTCCTTCGGGACTTCCTCGTTTTATCGGCAATCACGGCGATCGTCTGTCTTGCGGAGGCAATTCTTCTTCTGGCGCTCTTTCATCCGCTCGGCAGCATTACATAATGTGTAATTTTTATCAAATTGCACAAACTGATGATATGAAAAGGGGAATTATTTGCGCCGTTGCCGCGTTATCGTTTGCGTCGGCGATGGCTGCGGGAACGGTGAGCGCCGTTTCCGCCGATGAAAACGAGCTTTCACCTGCCTGCAAGGCGGCGTATCTGATGGACGAAGCGAGCGGAATGCAGCTGTACGCAAAGAATGAAACGGAACGCCTTCCCATCGCGAGTATGTGCAAAATAATGACGCTGCTTCTCGCGTTCGAGGCGGAGGAATGCGGAGAGCTGTCGTTCGATGAAGAAATCACCGTTTCCGAGCGCGCGGCGGGAATGGGCGGTTCGCAGGTGTTTCTCGGCGCGGGACTGACCTATCAGGCGGACGCGCTGTTGAAGAGCATTGCCGTATGTTCCGCAAACGACTCCTGCGTGGCGATTGCCGAGCGCGTCTGCGGAAGCGAAGGCGCGTTCTGCGAGAGAATGAACAAGCGCGCAAAGGAACTCGGCGCGGAAAATACACTGTTCGCAAACTGCACGGGACTTCCGAAAGAGCCGCAGTATTCGTGCGCCAAAGACGTCGCAATCATGCTGCGCGCGCTGATCGGGCATGAAAAATACCATGAATATTCCCGCATCTGGCTGGAAGACTTTGCGCACCCCGACGGCAGAACGACGCAGATGACGAACACGAATAAGCTCATCCGCAGTTACGACGGGTGCGACGGCGGAAAAACGGGCTTTACGAACGAAGCGGGCTTCTGTCTTGCCGCAACGGCGACCAAAGGGGATATGCGCGTGATTTCCGTTGCAATCGGCGCAAGCGACTCCAAAGCGCGCTTCGCCGCGGTAAGTTCTCTCTTTGACTACGCGTTCGACCACTTTGAAAGCAACGTTCTTTTGCGTGCGGACGAAGCGTTGGAAGATGCGGTGTGCGTACGCGGCAGCAGTACGAAGGAGGTGCGCGTCGCACCCGAACGAACGCTTGCAGTTGTCCGTCGGCGCGGTGCGGAGGAGAACTATACGGTAGAGTATGAGTGGCGCGACGCGCTTGCGCCCATCGCGGCGGGCGAAACGCTCGGAGAAGCCGTTCTGTACCGCGACGGGGTAGAGGTTGACCGAACAGCATTGCTTGCCGTTGACTGCGCCGAGCGGTATTCATGGTGGGAAGCCTATCGGGAAGGGGCACGGAATTGGAATTAACGCCAAAATATTAAAATTAGCATAGTAATATGTTAGACATAGTATTGCATTTTCAGCAATGCTGTGTCTTTTTTTATTGACCGTTCGCAGGACTGTGTGATATAATTCAAATAACTATGAATACGCGAGATACACTTAAAATCAACGAAAAAGGACATCTGGAAATCGGCGGCGCGGACTGCGTGACGCTTGCAGAGCAATTCGGAACGCCGCTGTACGTCTTTGACGAGGCGTATATCCGCCGCATGATGCGCGTCTATCAGGATACGATCGACGCGGAATACGACGGCAACGGACTTGTGTTGTACGCCTCCAAGGCGTTTTCCTGCGAGGCGATTTACGCAATCGCAAAACAGGAGAAAATCGGCGTGGACGTCGTTTCCGGCGGGGAACTTTATACCGCGATGCAGGCGGGCTTCCCTGCGGAGAAAATTACCATGCACGGCAACAACAAACTGCCGCGCGAAATTTCTTATGCGCTCGACTGCGGCGTCGGCACGATCGTGCTTGACGAGTATTCCGAAGCCGATCTGCTGGAAGCCGAGGCAGAAAAGCGCGGAATCGTGCAGAACGTACTTATCCGCATCAATCCCGGGGTAGAGGCGCACACGCACGCCTATGTACAGACCGCGACCCCCGATTCCAAATTCGGATTCTCCATTGCAAGCGGCGCGGCGCAGCAGTTCACGCAATACGTGCTGGGAAAAAAGCACCTGCGTTTAATGGGGTATCATTGCCACATCGGTTCGCAGATCTTTGAAAAGCAGTCTTTCGTGCTTGCCGTTCAGAAGGATCTTGCTTTTATGGCGGAAGTCAAGCGCGCGCTCGGATTTGAGGCGGAAGTCCTCAACATGGGCGGGGGCTTCGGCATCTGGTACACAGATGAGGACGCGAAAATCGACGTTTCGGGTTACCGCGAATATCTCCGCGCGCTTCTTGCGGCGGTCAGAGAGGGTTGCCGCGAACATGGTCTGAGACTTCCCTTCATCAATATCGAGCCGGGGCGCTCCATCGTCGGCGAAGCGGGAATCACGCTCTACACCGTCGGCGCGATCAAGGAAATCCCCGGGATCCGCAAGTATCTTGCGATCGACGGCGGAATGTTCGATAATCCGCGCTACGCGCTCTATCAGAGCAAATACACCGCCGTGCTCGCAAACCGCGCGGACGAAACTCCGACGGAAATCGTCGCGCTCGCGGGTAAGTGCTGCGAAAGCGGCGATCTGATCGGCACGGAGTTCAATCTGCCGAAGGCGAAAATCGGCGACCTCGTCGCCGTGCTCTCGACGGGCGCATACAACTATTCGATGGCGTCCAATTATAACCGCAACTTTATTCCCGCCGCTGTCCTCGTCAAGGACGGCAAAGCGGAATATATCGTAAAGCCGCAGACCTATGAGGATCTCGTCCGCAACGACGTGATTCCCGAGCGTCTGAAATAACCTTTTGAGGAGGTAAACTGCGTTGCGTCTTTGATCTTTTGGCAAGTGTTTTCTGCACAGGTTTTCCCGCACCGTATCCGGACGGGAAGAATTTGTGCGCCTTGCGAGAGATCAACGGCGGAGCGCCTCTGCGTTTCCGCGGGATTTTCTCGCGGAAATTTTTTTACGGAGGCAACGCAATGTCTTATATCCAACTCGATCATATCGCATATACCTACCCGAGCGGGCTTGCGCCCGTGTTTGAGGATCTGACACTTCATCTCGATACCGATTGGAAACTCGGGATCATCGGTCGGAACGGCATGGGGAAGAGTACCTTTTTCAAGCTCCTTGCGGGTGAGATCACGGGCGAAGGGCGCATTTCCGCGGAACGCTCCTTTCTCCGTTTTCCGCTCCCCATCCCCGATGAAACCCTTAGCGGGTACGACTTTTCTACAAAATATCTCGACGACTCGTCGCAATGGAAGGTCCTGCGCGAGGCGCATTTGCTGGGGCTTTCCGAAGAGCTCCTGTTCCGCCCGATCGGAACGCTTTCGGGCGGTGAACGCACAAAATTACAGCTTGCCGTCCTGTTCGCGTCCGACGGCTTTCCGCTCCTCGACGAGCCGACCGACCATCTTGACGCCGCGGGAAGAGCTGCGCTCGCACGCTATCTTGCCGCAAAGCGCGGGTTTTTCCTCGTATCGCACGACCGCACCGTATTGGACGGCTGCTGCGATCATATTCTTTGCTTTGAAAAGACGGGAGCATCCGTCACGCGCGGCAATTACAGCGTCTGGAAGGAGGAGCGCGAGAAACGGGAACGCGCAGACAGCGTGAAAAAAGAGAAGCTCGAAAAAGAGCGGACGCGTCTGCAAGAAGCGGCTCGGCGCATTTCGGAATGGGCAAATGCGGCGGAAGGGGAAAAGTTCGGCACGCGCAATTCAGGACTTCGCCCCGACCGCGGCTTCGTGGGCGCAAGCGCGGCGCGGGTCATGAAACGGGCAGTCACCACGCGCGACAGGACTGCACGCGCGGAGGAAGGCATTGCGGAACTGCTCAAAGGCTACGAAGAGATCGAAACGCTGCGCCTGTTCCCCGAACCCTTCTTTCGGGCGCGCCTTTTCAGTGTTTCCGATCTGTCCGTCCGCTACGGGGAGAAATATGCTCTGCGGCAGTTTGATTTTTCCATGAACGGCGGCGAACGCGTTGCGTTGATCGGCGGAAACGGTACGGGGAAGAGCACCTTTTTAAAAGCGCTCGCGGGGGAACTGACTGCCTGCGGAACAATAGACCTTTCGCCGCGCCTGAAAATCTCTTACGTGCCGCAGATCGCTCTGTACGAGGGTACGCTCGCAGACTATGCCGCGGACTACGGCATCGACGAAGCGTATTTCAAAGCCATTCTCGCCAAATTCGGCTTTTCTCGGCGCGATTTTTCGCGCGATATGCGGGAGATGAGCGAAGGGCAGAAAAAGAAGGCGGCGTTGGCGCGCAGTCTGTGCGAGCGCGCGCACCTCTATATCTGGGACGAACCGCTCAATTATCTGGACATCGCCTCGCGCGAACAGGTCGAAAAAGCGGTCCTGTCGTCCGGCGCGAGCCTGCTGTTCGTCGAGCACGACGCCGCGTTCACAGCCGCCGTCGCAACGCGGACAGTGAAGTTTTTGCCTCCCGACAGGGAAAATTGACCGCTTTAAAGGGGCGGCAACGGTTTTCTTGCGCAAGAAATTTGTGGGGCGGCAAACATTTTCTTGCAATTTTTTCGGAAATCCTATATAATAGTAGAAATGCTGAGTTATCTGATTGAATTGCTTGCATCTTTTTGTGCGGTCGTGGTCGTACTGACGCTCCATGAGTTTGCGCACGCATACGTCGCGTTTCGCTGCGGAGATCCTACGCCCAAATGGAGCGGCAGGCTCTCTTTAAATCCGCTCCGGCATTTCGATCCGATCGGACTCATCTGTTTTACGCTGGTCGGGTTCGGCTGGGCGAAACCCGTTGCAATCAATCCGAATAACTTCCGCCGCTATCGGCTCGGCATGGGGCTGACGGCAAGCGCGGGCGTCGTCATGAACTATCTTTCGGCGTTTCTCTTCTATCCGCTGCTCTGCGTGGTCGTTTCCTATATGCCGCAAATCCCGTTTTTTTACGAGTTTTTGCGCTATCTGACGGGATTCCTGTTCGCATACAGCCTGTCTTTCTTCGTATTCAATCTGCTTCCGCTCTATCCGCTGGACGGATTCCGTATTCTGGACGCCGCGCTTAAACGCAAAGGGAAGGTGTACGACTTTCTGTACCGTTACGGGCAGATCATTCTGCTTGCGCTGATTGCGGAAAGTTTTCTTTGCGATATCTTCGTGCGGTTCGGCGTGTGGCAGATGGATAACTTCAATATTCTCGGCTGGTTCATGCGGTTTGCGACGCAGTATCTCGGCTGGCCCATCACGGCGCTTTGGGGGTTGATTCCATGGTAGATCAGGAAAAAATTCAATCCATCCGCGAAAAGTTTGAATCGAACGTCGACTACACGACCGTTCTTTCCAACTTTGAAGGACCGCTCGATCTTCTGCTGTACCTCATCAACCGCGAGGAGATTGAGATCAAAGATATTTTCGTCTCGCAAGTTACGGAGCAGTTCCTCGACTATATGAAGGGGCTTCCGTATCTCGACGTGGATAAAGTGAGCGAGTACCTCAACATTGCCGCAACGATCATCAAAATCAAGGCGCAGGCGCTCGTTCCCAATCTGCAAGAAGATCCGGAGCTGGACGCGGAGATCGAGGAGGACAAAGCCGAACTCATCCGCGCGCTGGAAGAGTTCCGCCTCATCAAGGAAGAGACGAAAAAACTCAAAGAATTGGAGACGATCGGCTTTTATTTCAAAGAGCCCGATAAGGACGTCGGCGAAACGAGAACGGTCTTCACAATGGAAAATCTCACGCTCGACGGGCTGATTTCGGCTTACTCCGCGCTGCTTTTAAAGCGGGAAGAGGAGCTGAAAGAGGAGGAAGTGCGCGAGATCCCGCGCGACTCCTTCACCGTCGAACAGAAGATTCAGTTTGTGCTCGAAAGTCTGGAAGAGCGGAAAGAGGTGCAGTTCGAGGAGCTTTTCACAAAGGACTATACGAAGCCCGAAATCGTAACCACCTTTCAGGCGATTCTGGAACTTCTGAAATATCAGTTCCTGCGCGTAAGGCAGGAGCGCGCATTCGGCGAGATCACCATCTCGCTCAATCCGGACAGAGATACGGAGGCGGACCTTGGAAATATTGACGAATACGATTGAGGCGATCCTGTTTGCCTCGGGAAAAAGCGTGGCGATCGCAGACATTGCGGACAAGCTGAACGTGACGGAAAGCGAAGTCAAAAAGTCGCTGAAAGAGCTGAGAGAGAAATACGGAGAGGACGGCGGGATCCAGCTCCTCGAATTCAACAAAAAAGCACAGCTCGGCTCCAATCCGAAATATAAGGAAGGCGTTTCCGCCGTGCTCAATCCCATCCGCGAGAAAGAGCTTACCCGCACCATTTTGGAGACGGTTGCCATTATCGCCTACAAACAGCCCATCACGCGTACGGAAATCGAACTTCTGCGCGGTCTGAACAGCGATTACGCGGTCAACGCGCTGCTCGACCTCAAACTCATCTATCCGTGCGGCAGAAAGGACGCCGTCGGCCGCCCCGTGCTCTTCGCGACGACGGACGAGTTTTTGAAGCGGTTCAAACTGCATTCTCTGGAAGAACTTCCCGACTACGACGCGCTCATGGCGGCGATCACGCATTCGGACGAGGACCGCGATACATACCTCTATGCGCGCGACGAACTTCCGCCCGAGGAGACCGCTTCCGACCAGCCCGCCGAAAAGAAAGAGAAAAAGACGGACGAAGAGGGCAGCGGGTACGAAATTCCCGATTTCCTCAAAGGCTTGGACGATGCCGACATCGTCAAGATCGGCTGAATTACATAATTTTTACGCATTCGCCCATATTACGGATATGGGCGAATTTTTTGTATATTCGTTCTTCGTGAGCGCATTGCTTTTTCTGTTTCCCGTCTTTCTCTATATCGACGCGTATGCGGACGTTGCGGGCAACCGCGCGTGGTTCTGCATTTCGCTCTTTCACAAGATCAAATTGTTCGGGGGATATGCGCAGGTCCGCGCGGAGGGGTTTATCTTTCATCTCACCAAAAAGAAAGCCGTTCTGCTTCCGTATTCCGAACTTGCTGCGGCGCGGAAACAGTTCGAGATCACAAAGGGTTTTCAGCTCTGGCGGTTTCATCAGATCGTCGAGACGGACGGCGCGAATCAGCCGAGGGGGATCGTGATTTCCGCATTCACCTGCCTTGCGGCGGGCGCGGCGTTTTCCGTTCTGAAAGAGAAGCACGGATTTCTCTCGCTGAAAAGCCGCTCGCTTCTGCATAACGAGCCATGCCTTAAACTGACGATCCGCGCGGCGATGGTCATGAACGGACTTATCCTTGCGATCGCGCTCGCGAAAAAACTTTTGGAGGGATTGCTGGAATGGACGAAAAGAAAAAAATCGACAGTATCATGGAAAAAACTGCGGAGAAGCTTACGGGACTCGTAGACGTCAATACCGTCATCGGTAAGCCGGTCGTAACGGCGAGCGGGGCGCAGGTGATCCCGTTCACCAAAGTGACGATGGGGTATTTGTCGGGAGGCGGCGAGTACGGCGACGTCAAGAAAATTGAGGACAACGAATGCCTGCCGTTTGCGGGCGGCGCGGGGACGGTCATCAACGTCAAACCCGCAGGGTTTTTAATTGACGACGGAAAGGAGTGTCGTCTCGTCCGCGTTACGGACGATCCGCTGGACGGAATCGTCGAAAAGGCGGGGGAACTTTTGGGGAGGCTGGTGAAGCGCGGCGATGAATAAATTACTTTGCGGCGCGATCTCCGCTGCCGTCCTGTTCAGCGCGCTGTTTACGGCGGGCGCGCCTGCTCCCGCCAAGGCGGACGCGGCGGCTTCCAAAGCGGAGTGCGTGGCAGAAGTTTCTTCCCGCCGCATCCTGCATTCCTACCGCGCCGACGAACGTCTGCCGATGGCAAGCACGACAAAAGTGTTGACCGCCATTATTATCATAGAGGATTGCGATTTATCCGAAACGGTCGTTATTCCGTCCGAAGCTGCGGGGGTAGAGGGTTCGAGCGTCTGCCTGAAAGCAGGCGACACCTATACAGTGGAGGAACTGCTGTACGGGCTGATGCTGCGATCGGGCAACGACGCCGCCGTGACGCTGGCAATTCATCACAGCGGGAGCGTGCAGGCGTTTGCGCAGGAAATGACGCGCCGCGCCGCTTTTCTCGGCGCGGCGGACAGCGCGTTCGCCAATCCGCACGGACTTCCCGCAAAGGGGCATTACACGACGGCGCGCGACCTTGCGCTGATCGCCGCTCACGCCATGGAAAACGAGACCTTCCGCACCATCGTATCCACGAAATACTATGCACCGCGTGGCTGGGCGAACAAGAATAAGATGCTGACCCGCTACGAAGGCGCGGCAGGCATCAAAACGGGCTTTACTACGGAAGCGGGGCGGTGTCTTGTAACGGGCGCGGAGCGCGACGGCATGACGGTTGTCTCCGTCGTCCTCAACTGTCCGTCGATGTACGAGCGATCGGAAGAACTTTTAAACGGCGCGTTTGCCGATTATTCCATGACGCAGCTCTGTTCCCGTACCGAGACGATCGAAGACTGCGGCGTGCTGTATGATTTTTCCTATCCGCTCACCGAGGCGGAACGCGCCGAAGTGCGCAGGGAAATCGTCTGGAACGAACCTCTGCCCGCGTGTTCGGGCGAAATTGCGGGACAAATGCGGATTCTGTTAGACAATCGCTTGCTTTTTTCGCAAAATTTGTATATGATGGAACGGTAATACAAATTTCGGAAGAAGAATATGCGCATCAATAAATTTCTGGCGGAACAGGGAATCGCCTCCCGCCGCGGCTGCGATGAGATCGTCGCGGAAGGGCGGGTGACCATCAACGGTAAAGTGGCAAAGGCGGGGGACGACGTTACCCCGTCCGATACCGTCATGCTCGACGGCAAAACGCTCTCGCACAAAGTCAAGTACGAGTATTATCTGCTGAACAAGCCGAAAGGATACGTTTGCACCGTTTCGGACGACAAGGGCAGAAAAACCGTCATGGACCTGCTCCCCGCAGGTGCGGGAAGGGTGTTCCCCGTCGGACGGCTCGACTACGATACGGAGGGGCTTCTGATTCTGACGAGCGAAGGCGAGCTTGCCTACCGCCTGACCGCGCCGCAGAACGAGATTCCCAAGACCTATCTCGTCCGCATCGAAGGAACGATCACGGACGTTCAGCTCAACCGCCTCAGGGCGGGCGTGGAGATCGAAAAGGGCGTCGTCACCAAAAAATGCAAGGTGACGGTTGTGGAGACGAATAAGAAATATACAAAACTCCACGTCGTTCTCACTGAGGGGAAAAACCGCGAGATCCGCAAAATGTTTGAAGTCGTCGGAAAGAATGTCGATTTCCTCAAACGTATCCGTATCGGCGAGCTGACCCTCGCGGGGCTTGACCGCGGAAAGGTGCGAAAACTCACGCAGGACGAAGTTTTCTATCTGAAAAACATATAAAAAAGCGCGGCCAAAACCGCGCTTTTTCTTGTATTTAGAAAACCCCCAGATAGTCTGGGGTTTCAGTAGAGGCTTATGCCGATGAGTAAAAATAAAGGCTTCCCCTTGGGGGGAAGCTCTGCCGAAGGCGGTGATGAGGGGTTTGTGTTAGAGTATTCATAATGGCAGAATTGGGAATGACCCCTCATCCGACAG